>CAJJPG010000118.1 GCA_905193585.1 uncultured Oscillospiraceae bacterium | reverse complement strand
CAGTTCTGGGCGACCGTGCTGGCAACCGCCGCGGGCGGACCGATAACATTTGTTATAATCAAACTTTACGCGTTCGGTAATAAAATTAAACAAGAAGACGAAAAGAGCTGAACCTCTGCGGTTCAGCTCTCAGTCTGCCGGGCAGCCCCAAAATTCAAACGAAGTTCAGCGATATTTCATATATATATATTGAAAAATCGCCTCCCTTGCCTAAAGGGAGGTGGATTTGCCGTAGGCAAAGACGGAGGGATACAAAACAGAGAGAAAAAGCTCAATAATCAAGGCTTTGTTGCAAAAGCGCCCGCGGCGGTTGTTAAGCAGCAGCGCGAGAGCCTTAAAAAGGTGCTTGAAAAATAGCTATGCTTGAAAACAGCATAGCCGAAATTGAAAAGTCACTGTAATATCACAATTTTAAACGGATATTAAATTAAAACTTATTGTCTGCCGCAAAAAAGCATCGATAGGTTAAACCCAATCGATGCTTTTTTGTTTATAATTGTTTCACTCCGAAAAACGTTACCTTGTGACCGCTGTATTGCGCTTCAATTAATTTTTTTGCGTCTGCTATGGAAAAAGCGGTTATGGTTTGTTCGGTACGCTTTCCGTCAACAGTAAATGTAATATGATATTGACCGTTCATTCTTTACACCCCCTTATTTAAAATTCTTCGTCTTCATCATTATCAAAGTCGTCGCCGATAGCGTGGACATTATTAAGCCTGTTGACAAGCGCCTCGTAATAATCATCGGGGAAATGGTCGCAGTTTTCCTTTACAAAGTTTTTAAAATCTGCTATCACTTTTCGTTGTTCGTCGGCTAATTCCCGAGCTTCATCGTCCCAAAACCAGCTTTTGCAGTTCTTTATTTTTTCTGCGAGTTCGTTGAGTTTTACAGTATAAGATTTCAAAGCTACTTGAAAATCCATCTCATTCATAAAAATTCCTCCTATATACCAAATTGGGATATTTTTATTATACCATTTTGGGATAATAATGTCAAGGAGTGATTTTATGCGACTTGGCGAATTGAGGAAAAATAGAAAAATATCACAATTAAAACTGGCTATGGATCTGGGTCTTAACCAAAACAGTATAAGCCGTTATGAAAAAGGTCAGCGTGAAGCGGATTATAAAACATTGATAGCGTTCGCCGATTATTTTAATGTGTCGATTGATTATTTGCTTGAAAGAACAGATAATCCCAAAACCAATTATTAAATATAAAAAATACAATATGCACCCCTAAAAGTGTTTGACTCTTGGGGGTGCATATTATTTATCAATATATTTTCGGCGGCAGTTTGTTTAAGTAACTTTCCCGTCAGCTTACATTTGCGTGTTGTTTTGTTTCGCCCGACTCGTGAATATCGTCTATTGTAACCTTGCTTTCGTGCGGTATGGGCTTCCAGGTAACCTTTTTAAACAGCGCCACATACTGGGTGTACCGCCCTATTATATCAAACGTGGGCCATGTGAAAATATAAAGCAGCATTTTTGAAAAGGGTATTTTTTTAATGCGCTTATGCTCCACAATAAAAATGTAAATTGCAGCAGCCGTGTTTTCAAGGTATTTGCCGAGCCTGTATAAAATTCTCAGCCACACCGCCAGCAGCATGCCTACCGCCATTGCCTGAAGACCCGAAGAAACGGTTATTTCAATAGGGAATAAAAAGCGCAAAAACCGCCCGAGGTAGGTGCCGCGGGTAAATACCGCCGCGCCGCCTATGCCGTAAGCATAGCAGTAAAAGCCGTAGGCTATTACCGAGACCAAAAGCCAGCGCACAATGTTTATAACCGAAAAGGGCGTTAGCTGCATAAGCGTATCGTAAGAGGCAAAGCGGTGCCTTACCGATTCCAAAAAGCCCTTGCAAATATCCTTAAAGCCTTTTTTCTTCTTTTCTTTTTTATCATCCTGCCAGCGCGTTTTTAAAAAATGCTTACCGCAAAACACGTTTAAAAGCAGATAAGGTCCTGTTTCGGCAAAGGCAAGCAAATGCCCCTTTGACCAACGCAGCCGCTGCCGCAGCGCTATTTTAAGGCTTGTGGGCTGCTCGTCGTAAAATTCAGCGGCGTCGTTATAGGTTATGGCGTAGCCCTGCGCCACCGCGTCGGCGGTGAGGGCGCGGTCTTCGGTAAGGGAAGTATACTTCCAGCCGTCGCGCACTATTTCATTTGAAAAAAGAAAGCCCGTTCCCTGAATATTGGTTGCAAGCCTTAAAACAGACCGCGCGCGGTGGTTTGCCCTTATAGAGCGCAGCCAGTGCAACGCGTATGTAGAGGCTATCCAGCATTCGTCAAAATTCTTTGTGTTGCGGTAAGAGGTAATTATTTTCTCGCCCGCGTCAAACGCGTCGTTCATACGCGATATATAATCAGATTTTAAAAGATTATCCGCGTCGAAAACAAAATATCCCTCAAAGCTTTGTCTGCCGTAATCCTCCCCTATTCTGTCAAACAAAAACTGCAGCGCAAAGCCCTTAGTTTTATGCTCGTCGTCAAAGCGCTCGTAGCAAATTGCGCCGTGCTCGCGCGCCACAGCCGCGGTTTTATCGGTGCAGTTATCCGCCACCACAAAAACCGTTACAAGCTCGTGCGGGTAGTCCTGCTTTTTTATACTGTCAAGCAGGTTGCCTATTACCTTTTCCTCGTTTCGCGCGGCTATTACAACGGCGTATTTATGCTGCTTCTTCGCCGGCGCAAATTTCCGCGTGAAAAAAAGCCCGATTATTTTATAGGCTACTCTGTAGAGCACCATAGCCGAAAGCACCGCGCCTATTGCGGCATACACCGCTTTAAGGGACGGATACCAGCTGCCGATAGTCTGTGCGGCGTTTACGGCACAGCTTAAATTAAAAATCATTTTTTGTCACCGTATTTTTCGTTATAGCAATTTATGCAGCGTGTAATTATTTCAACAGCCCTTTCCCTGTCGCCTATTTCGTCCACGGCGGTCTGCTTGCCCTCTAACTGCTTGTAAACCGAGAAGAAGTGGCGCATTTCGTCAAATAAATGGCTCGGCAGGTCATGCACGCTGCGGTAGTCGTTATAGGTCGGGTCCTTAAAAGGAATTGCTATAATTTTTTCGTCGTTTTTGCCGCCGTCCAGCATTGTAAGCACCCCTATCGGGTAGCACTCAACCAGCACCAACGGGTCGATAGGCTCGTTGCAAAGCACCAAAACGTCCAGCGGGTCGCCGTCGTCCGCCAAGGTGCGCGGAATAAAGCCGTAGTTTGCGGGGTACTGCATTGAAGTATACAAAATTCTGTCAAGAATTATGCAGCCCGTTTCCTTATCAAGCTCGTATTTCTTCTTATCGCCCCTTGTAATTTCTATTACCGCCAGAAAGTCCTCGGGTTTTATGCGGCTTTCGGATACATCATGCCATATATTCATACTTTTTTCCTCGTTTCAGTAAATTTTTTAATTATCGGAAGTTATCAGCGCCTCATATTCGGCGTTTAATTTTTCCCATTCGTTCATAGCGGTATCAAGCTCGGTTTCCGCCTCGTCAAGCTCTTCTTTAATTTCGGAAAGTTTTAAATAATCCGATGCGTTTTCCTCCATACCAAGCTCGCACCGCAAGCCGTCGGTTTTTTCTTCAAGCAGCGCCACCCTTTCCTCAGCTTTCGCTATTGCGCGCTCAAGCCGCGAGCGTTCTTTAAGTGGCGTTGTAAAGCTTTTTTTAGGCTTTTCCTTTACTTCAACCTGTTTTTCGGGTACTGCTGTCGGCGCTTTTTTGCTGTTTAAATATTGCTCGTAGCCGTAGGGGTAGTATTTAACGCCGTCAGGTTCAAAGGATATAAGGCTATTTGCAATTTTCTTTATAAAATAGCGGTCGTGCGAGACAAAAAGCACCGTTCCCGAAAAATTCAGCAGCATATCCTCAAGCGTTTCCTTGCCCACTATATCCATATGGTTTGTGGGCTCGTCGAGTATTAAGAAATTCGGTCTGCGCTTGAACATTTTGCAAAGCGCAAGCCGCACCCGCTCGCCGCCCGAGAGCATATCAACGGTTTTAAACACCGTCTCGCCGCTGAAAAGAAATGCACCCAGCGCGCTGCGCGCCTCAAAATCGGTAATTCCCGGGAAAGCGCCCATAAAATCATCCAAAACGGTTTTGCTGCTCGAATAAAGCGCGGTTTGCTGGTCGAAATAGCCTATATTCACCCTCGGCCCGAATTTATAAACGCCGCCGAGCGCGGGGGTCTTACCCACAAGGGTTTTAATAAAGGTGGATTTTCCAAGCCCGTTGCCGCCTATAATTCCTATCCGGTCGCCGCGCTTTGCCTCAAGGCTCACTTCCGATAAAACCTCGGTGTAGCCTATTTTAAGTTTTTCTACCGAAAGCACGTCTTTCACGCCGGGGTCTGACGGCTCAAAATCGGCGCGGAATGTGCGCAGGTCATAAGCCTCGGGCGCGTCGATAGGCTTCATCCGCTCAATCTGCTTTAGCTTTGATTGCGCCATTGCCGCCTTTGTGGGCTTGTAGCGGAATTTTTCCACAAGCTCCGTAAGCCGCTTTATTTCCTTTTTCTGCGCCTCGTATTCCCGCGCCTGCCGCTCGCGCAGCTCCTTTTTAGCCACGGTAAACTGTGTGTAATTGCCCGCATAACGGTAGGTCTTGCCGTGCTCAATTTCATAAACAGTATTAACCGTGTTATCTAAAAACATTCGGTCGTGCGATACCACCACAAAAGCCTTTTTATAGCCCGAAAGGTATTCTTCAAGCCACTCCACCGCCGA
Source organism: uncultured Oscillospiraceae bacterium (assembly GCA_905193585.1). Taxonomy (GTDB): domain Bacteria; phylum Bacillota; class Clostridia; order Oscillospirales; family Acutalibacteraceae; genus UBA737. Next base: position 591 of record CAJJPG010000118.1, on the reverse strand, counting down.
AATATCAAGATGGTTCGTCGGCTCGTCAAGCAGCAGAATATCAGGCTTTGAAAGCAAAAGCTTTAAAAAGGCTATGCGGGTGCGCTGCCCGCCCGAAAATTCTGAAAGCGGGCGGTTTTTCTGCTCCTCGGTAAAGCCGAATTGCTTTAGCGCCACCTCGTATTCCTTTTCAAAATAAAAGCCGCCGCACAAAGTAAAGCTGTCAAGCAGGGTTGTATATTCCCGTATGTTTTCATCGGTCTGCTCATTTTCCATTTTTTTCTGCGCCGCGGCAAGTCTTTTCTTCATTTCCAAAATGTCGGTATAGGCGGAGCGTATCTCGTCTTTCAGCGTTCTTTCCTCATCGTCAAAAACCATCTGATCCAAAACGCCTATGCGCGGCTTGCCCGATACCGCAAAAAAGCTATCCTCGTCGCTGTCCCGTTTAGTAAGGGAGTATTCGCCCGAAATCAGCCTTAAAAGGGTTGTTTTCCCGCAGCCGTTCCGCCCGACTACGGCTATGCGGCTTGCATCGTTTATCTCTATATTAACGGAGGAAAGTATCGGCTGACCCGAAAGCTCAACCACCCCGTTCTGAATTTTAAGCTGCAT
>CAJJPG010000117.1 GCA_905193585.1 uncultured Oscillospiraceae bacterium | reverse complement strand
TTATTTGTTTTTGTAAATACTTAATTTCAGCTTCGGTTTAGTTCTCACCGTATTTTTTCAGAAAAGTACAGACAATACAGTCAGGGTACAATTTTTCGTCATTTTTTTAACATAACCCCTTGTTTTTTTATACGGCGTTTGATATAATAGAAACATACTTGTGTGGATTTTAAAGTCCCGCACGAAAGGAGTACATATATGATTTATTCAAAGGAAGTAGAAAATATGTGTCCTGTCGCCAAGGGTCCGCATCACGGTCCCGCTCCGATTCCGGAGGAAGGCAAGTGGATACAGGCGAAAGAGATAAAAGATATCTCTGCTTACACCCACGGCGTGGGCTGGTGCGCACCGCAGCAGGGCGCATGTAAGCTCTCGCTCAATGTGAAGGACGGCATAATCGAAGAGGCTCTGGTTGAAACCGTAGGCTGCTCGGGTATGACCCACTCCGCCGCCATGGCTGCCGAAATTCTTCCCGGCAAAACCGTTTTAGAGGCTCTTAACACCGACCTTGTTTGCGACGCTATAAACACCGCTATGCGCGAGCTGTTTTTACAGATAGTTTACGGCCGCAGCCAGTCCGCTTTTTCTGAGGGCGGCCTTGTAATCGGCGCGGGAATGGAAGACCTCGGCAAGGGCGCGCGCTCAATGGTTGGTACTATGTACGGCACCAAGTCAAAGGGCGTTAGATACCTTGAAATGACCGAGGGCTACTGCACAAGAATGGCTCTTGATGAAAATGATGAGGTTATAGGCTACGAGTTTGTCTCCCTCGGCAAAATGACCGACCTTATTAAAAAAGGTATGGAGCCGAACGAGGCTTACAAGCAGTCTATGGGTCACTACGGACGCTTCAATAAAGAAGACGGCGCGGTCAAATACATTGACCCGCGTGAAGAATAAGGAGGTACGGTATAATGGCACAGTTTGAAGGTTATGAAAGACGCGAGGCAAAGATTCTCGGCGTTCTTAAAAATTACGGTATCTCTTCTATTGATGAGTGCAAGGATATATGCGCAAAATACGGCGTTGACCCCTACACCACCGTTCAGGAAACACAGCCTATCTGCTTTGAAAACGCAAAGTGGGCTTACACCGTAGGCTCTGCTATCGCTTTTAAAGAGGCTGAGCGCACAGGCGATAAATCCGCCGCAACCGCTGCCGCAAATATCGGTATCGGTCTTCAGTCTTTCTGTATTCCCGGCTCCGTTGCCGAAAACCGCAAGGTCGGTCTCGGTCACGGCAACCTCGGTAAAATGCTCCTTTCGGAAGAAACCGAGTGCTTCTGCTTCTTGGCAGGTCACGAATCCTTCGCAGCGGCTGAGGGTGCTATTAAAATCGCTCTTAACGCAAACAAGGTAAGAGTTAAGCCCCTGCGCGTTATTCTTAACGGTCTCGGCAAGGACGCGGCTTATATAATCTCCCGTATTAACGGCTTCACCTATGTTGAAACCGAGTTTGACCCCTACACAGAAGAGGTTAAGGTCGTTTACGAAAAGCCGTTCTCAAAGGGCGCGCGCGCTGCCGTTAAGTGCTACGGCGCGGATAACGTTCCCGAGGGCGTTGCTATAATGAAGCTTGAAAAGGTAGGCGTTTCCATTACAGGTAACTCCACCAACCCGACCCGCTTCCAGCACCCGGTTGCAGGCACTTATAAGAAATGGTGCGTTGAAAACGGCGTGAACTATTTCTCCGTGGCTTCGGGCGGCGGTACAGGCCGTACGCTTCACCCCGATAATATGGCGGCAGGCCCCTCTTCTTACGGTATGACCGATACTATGGGCCGTATGCACTCCGACGCTCAGTTTGCCGGTTCTTCTTCCGTTCCGGCTCACGTTGAGATGATGGGTCTTATAGGCGCGGGTAACAACCCGATGGTCGGTATGACCGTTGCATGCGCGGTTGCCGTTCAGCAGGCGCTTAATAAGTAAGCATTCGGGTTTTTAAAGCCTAATTTAAGTATAAAAAGAGTCAGACACATTATTTTTGAGATTTTCTCTGTAATGTGTCTGACTCTTTTATATTTGTGGGATGATTCAAAAGTGAAAAAATTAAGTATTAAAAAATCGAATGTTTTAACCCTTAAAGACGGATTTGAAATGTATATTGACAACTGCTTTCAAAGAAATCTTAGAGAAGCTACTATTAAGCATTATCAGCAATCCTTTAAGCAATTTTACAAGTATATTCCCGAAGATACTCTACTTAATGATATCAGCAAAAAACATATGATTTTTTCGTAGTTGCACTAAAGAAAAAGTTAAGTAACGATATAAGTATAAATTCTTATTTTAGAGATTTAATAACAGTCTTTAATTTTCTTATGAAAGGTGGCTTAATAGAACGATTTGAAATGAAACCAATAAAAGCCTCTAAAGCTAATGTTGAGACATATCCCGATAATGAATTAAAAATATTGCTGGAAAACCCAAATTTGAAACGATGTTCCTTCATTGAATATCAAAGTTGGGTAATGGTAAATTTCCTCTTTTCCACAGGTGTAAGGCAGCATAGCCTAAACAATATTAAAATCAGAGACAGTCGTTTCCCTCGACTATAGTATTGCTTACATGTATTTCGGTTTCAGCAAGCGAATTTGTACCGATATTATAAACTCCGCTTTCAAAAACTATTTCGCACGGTTCTCCGAGCGCCGCAGCAGCTTTGAGTGCCGCCGATATACCCGGTGCCGAGTCCTCTGCGGTATTCGCTGTCGCCACGTAATCCTTTATATACAGCTTTTTCATAAAATCACCTGAAAATTTATATTTGCTCCTATAAAAATTATACGCTTTTTCTTCCCTGTGTTCAATGGAAATAATTATTGAAAACTATGGCAAAAAGTATTAATAGCCTTGCTTTAATACCGAACCGTCTCGAAAAAAACGATCACTGTTGCCGCAGAGATTGACACCGCGCGGCTTTTATTCAATAATATAAATCATCCGCATAAATATAATCCTACAAAAAAGCTATAATAATTTAAAACAGCCTCTTGACAAATACCCCCAAGGGGTATATAATAACACGCGGAAAGGAAGATGGCCTATGAAACAGGAAGAATATATAATAAGCGGGATGTCCTGCGCGGCGTGCTCTGCCTCGGTTCAGCGTGTAGTGTCGCGGCTGGAGGGCGTTGAAAGCTGCGACGTTAACCTTATAACCGGGAAAATGACCGTAGGCTATGATGAGCAAAAGACCGGTCAGGCAGATTTTACCCGCGTGGTTGAAAAAGCGGGGTTCGGAATACGCCCCGATACCCCCGAAGAAACAGAAAAACCGAAAGTCGCCGAAAAGAAAAAGGGAGGCTTCTGCGGTACTGCGGTTTCGGCGGTATTATCGGCGTTATTGCTCTACATTTCAATGGGGCAAATGCTGACGGACAAGCTGCCCGTTCCCACGTTTATGAATATTTCGGGCGACCCCTACGGCTTTGCGCTTACCCAGCTGCTGCTTTGCATACCCGTAATGTTTATAGGCAGGCGCTTTTTCACCCACGGTATTCCCCTGCTTTTGCGCGGCAACCCGAATATGGATTCGCTTGTAGCCGTTGGCGCGGGCGCCTCATTTATTTACAGCGTGGTTATGACCTATATGATACCCTACAATATGCACGCGGTGCATAACCTATATTATGAATCGGTAGCAGTGGTAATAACTCTTGTGGCGCTCGGCAAGCAGCTTGAGGAGCTCAGCAAGCGCAGAACAGCCTCGGCAGTGGAAAAGCTTATGCGACTATCACCCGATACCGCGCGGGTACTACGCGACGGCAAGGAAATTACAGTACCCACAAAAGATGTAGCCGTGGGCGAAACGGTAATTGTAAAGCCGGGCGAGAGCATACCGCTTGACGGCAAAATAATAAAGGGCCAAAGCAGTGCCGATGAATCAATGCTTACCGGCGAAAGCCTGCCGATTGAAAAGACAGAGGGCTGCCCTGTTACGGGCGGCAGCATAAATATAAGCGGCGTAATATACGTTACGGTTACTAAAATCGGCAAGGATACCGCTCTTGCAAAAATAATTAAATTTGTTGAGGACGCGCAAAATAAAAAAGCCCCCATTTCAAAAACGGCGGACAAGGTTGCCGGCGTGTTTGTGCCGGTGGTAATCACTATCGCGGTTATTGCCGCGGCGGCGTGGCTGATTGCGGGAAAGGACATTTCCTTTGCGCTTAGGGTATTCACAAGCGTGCTTGTTATCGCCTGCCCCTGCGCTTTGGGGCTTGCAACGCCTACGGCGGTAATGGTAGGCACGGGGCTTGGCGCAGAGAACGGAATTTTAATTCGTAACGGCGAAATTCTCGAAATAACTCACACCGTAAAGGCAGCGGTTTTTGATAAAACAGGCACCGTGACCGTCGGTAAGGCGGCGGTTACCGATATTTATGCAGATGATAAAGCGCGGCTTTTAAAAACGGCTGCGGCAGCCGAGGCTGATTCCGCCCACCCGCTGGCGCAAGCGGTTACAGCGTATGCCGCTGAAAACGGCATAAACGTAGCAGGCAGAGCCGAAAAAAGCGAATATATTTCGGGTAAAGGGCTTAGGTGCATTATAAACGGCGAAAATATTCTGCTCGGCAACGCTGCGCTGCTTGCAGAGGGCGGCGCTGATATATCAAAATACCGCGAAACGGGTGAAGGGCTTGCGGGTGAAGGTAAATCGCTTATTTACGCCGCCGTAAACGGCGAGTGCATAGGTCTTATAGCCATTGCCGACCAAGTACGGGAAACCTCAAAAGACGCTTTTGCCCGCCTTGAAAAATTAGGCATTAAAACCGTTATTTTATCGGGCGATAATAAAGCCTGCGCCGAGTATATAGGCGCGGCGGTGGGTGCTGATGAGGTATATTCCGAGGTCCTGCCCGAAGAAAAAGCAAAAATAATTTCCGAAATAAAGCAAAAATACGGCGTTGTTATGATGGTGGGCGACGGCATTAATGACGCGCCCGCTCTGACCGAGGCTGATATAGGCTGCGCCGTGGGCGGCGGCAGCGATATTGCAATTGAGGCGGCGGATATTGTGCTTATGAAAAACGACCCGCTCGATGTTCCGCGCGCAATACGCCTCAGCCGACTGACCATAACCAATATAAAGGAAAATCTTTTCTGGGCGTTTTGCTATAACGCAATTTGCATACCCATAGCAGCGGGGCTGCTTTATGTTTTCGGCGGCACGCTTTTAAGCCCGATGCTGGCGGGGCTTGCAATGTCGCTAAGCTCGGTATTCGTTGTGGGCAACGCTTTAAGATTAAGGAGTAAAAAGCTATGAGCGAATGTGAATGCTGTAAAAAGAAAAAACACCGCGATGAAAAGGAATATAAGCTGCTTATAAACCGCCTTAACCGC
>CAJJPG010000116.1 GCA_905193585.1 uncultured Oscillospiraceae bacterium | reverse complement strand
GGGAGATGGGCCATGGTCGGCGATGAGGGCATTTTCGGGAGTGCGGTGGCGCTTATTCTTATAAGAATAAAAAAGACCCGCAAAACGGGCATTATGATGGGCACTGCGTTGCTTTTGGGGCTTATAATCGGGAATGTAATACTGAAAAACGCCATTGCACGGACAAGACCCTATGACGTTAATACGGCAATGCAGGCAGAGCTGCTTGTAAAGGCGCTTTCGGACTTTTCGTTCCCCTCGGGGCATACGCTCGCTTCGTTTGAGGCGGCAACCGTGCTGCTTATAAGGGATAAGCGTTTCGGTATTCCGGCGCTTGTACTCGCCGTTTTAATAGCGCTTTCCCGCCTGTACCTTTATGTGCACTACCCCACAGATGTTTTGGCGGGCGCCCTGCTCGGCGCGTTTATAGGTATTTTCGCCTGTTTCCTTGTGGATAAGATTTATAAACGGTTTGAGAAAAAAACGATTTGACCTTTAGACAATACAATCATGGTACAATGCTCAGTAAAAAATATGCCGCTGAGAGTTACCGCAAACGGTACTCTCAGCGGCTGTTTCTTTTTAAAATTATTTTACAAACCTGCTTACGCGCGGTTTCTTTTTGGCAAATGGGTTGCTTGTGGGGTTGATTTCAGCCGAATAAGCGGCGCCGCAGTTTTGGCAGGCGTCCGTTCCCGCCTTGTTTACCGTGCCGCATTTTACACATTCCCAAGTGCCGCGGGCGGCTTCGCCATGGTATGCCGCCGGTACGGCAGACTCCGGCGAATTATAGGGATTTACTATATTCTCAAGCCCTTTGAGCTTTGTTCTGAGCCAAGTGGTTTCCTCGTTTAACTGCTCTATATCCTCGGTATTGCGTATTACCGAAATGGTAAGGGCTATTTGAAGAATACAGATAAACCCAGCAAGAACAGCCGTAAAGGCATCGCTGCCGATAAGCATAAAAAAGATGAATACACCGCTGATGATTTGCAGAAAAAGGAGAATGTAAAGCAGCTTTTTCATACAAATATCCCCCTTACGCGCTTAAATAATATTTTACAAGCGACTGCAAAAGCGTATCGCGGTCGATTTTTCTTATAAGATTGCGCGCATTGTTGTGGGTTGTAATATAAGTGGGGTCCTCGGACAAAATATATCCGACTATCTGATTTATCGGGTTATAGCCTTTTTCTTTAAGCGCATCGTAAACCAGGGTCAAAATATTCCTTATTTCCTGCTCTGTCTGGTCGCCTATTGAAAAGGTCATTGTTCTGTCATTCATAAATTACACCTCTCACAACTGTTTATAATTATTTTATACCTTTTTTCAAAAAAGTTCAAGCACTATTTTCTGAGCTCTGCGCCCGCACCTTCAAGATTTTTAATTATTGCGGCGTTTACCGTATCAATATCTTTATCGGAAAGCGTTGCGTCGGCAGACCTCAGCCATACGCTGTAAGCCACGCTCTTTTTGCCCTCGGGTATTTGCGAACCGGAGTATACATCGAAAAGCTCCAGCCTTTCAAGCAGTCTGCCCGCGCCCTTGGTTATAGCCTTTTCAAGCGCTCCCACGGGTAAGTCCTTATCGCAGAGCATTGCAAAATCGCGCTCAACCGCAGGGAATTTCGGCAACGGCTTGTAAACGGTTTTGCGCTTGTTTATGTTAAGCAATACATCAAGCTTGATTTCCGCAACGTATACACGGCAGTCAATACCGTATTCTGCGGCAACTGTCGGGTGCAGCTCGCCGAAAACGGCTGCAACCGTATTGTTCGCCTTTACAAGCGCCTGTCTGCCCGGGTGGAGATACGGTTCATGGCTCACCTCATACTGCGTATGAGCGCCGCAAAGCCGCATTACACCCTCTATTATGCCCTTTAAGGTGAAGAAATCTTCATCTTTGCCGTAAATTCCCACCGACATTGTGGGTATCTCGTCGGGCTGCTCGGTTATGGGCAGCTGCTTTGCAATAAAACGCTTTGAAATTTCGTAAAATCTGCCGTCTGTTATCTTGCGGTTGATGTTGGTTGCCAAAACCGACAGCATACTTGTTGTAAGCTGGGTGCGCATTGTAGAGTATTCGTCGCCGAGCGGGTTTATAATCTTGATTTGTTTGCGGCGCTCATCGTTTTCATCCAAAAGCAGGGTATCAATAGCGGCGGAGCTTATAAATGAATAGGTTGCAATTTCACGGGCGCCCGCGGCGGTCATAAAGTCCTTTATTTTATCGCACTTTATACGCTCGGGCAGCTTTTTGCCGCGCACCACGTCGCCGCGCATCGGCTTGCCTATAATGTGGTCGTAGCCGTAAATCCGCATAACCTCCTCGGCTAAATCGGCTCTGCCCTCAATGTCATCGCGTATAGAGGGCACGCGCACGGTAAGCTCCTTGCCGTTTGCGGTGGTGGGCAAATGCAGACTGTTTAAAATGGAAACAATTTTTTCATCGGGCACGTCTACGCCGATAAGCTCCATAATTTTATCGGTTGTAACGTTTATAATTCTTTCCTCGGGCAGACCGTTGTTAAGGTCAATTTCGCCGTCTATAATATCGCCCGCGTCAAGCTCTGAAATAAGCTGTAAAGCGCGCTCCATAGCGTAGGAAACGTTCATAATATCAACGCCGCGCTCGTATCTGCCGCTGGCTTCGGTGCGAATACCGAGCGCCCTGCCCGTGTGACGTATGTTATCGCGGCGGAATTTTGCCGACTCTAAGAACAGGTCGGTGGTATCGTTTTCAATTTCGCTTTCCTTACCGCCCATTATACCCGCAAGGCATGAGGGCTTTTCGCCGTCTGCAATAACAAGCATATCGGGGGTCAAATTGTGGTTGGTGCCGTCAAGCGTGGTTATAGTCTCGCCATCTTCGGCATTGCGGACGATTATTTTATGCCCGCCTATATCGTTGTAGTTAAAGGCGTGCATGGGCTGACCCGTTTCAAGCATTACAAAGTTTGTAATATCAACAATATTGTTAATGGGGCGCATACCCGAGGCGGTTATCGCCTTTTTCATCCACTCGGGCGACTCCTTTATGCGCAGGTTTTTAACCACCCTGCCTATATAGCGGGGGCATAAATCAAAATTGCGCACTTCAATGCTTATATAATCAGATATATTCTGTCCTACAGTTTTATATTCCGGCTTGGGCGCTTTAAATTCGGTGCCCAGCACTACCGAAATTTCCTTTGCAACACCTAAAAAGCAGTTGCAATCGGGTCGGTTGGCGGTAATTTTAAAGTCTATTATATAATCGTTAAGCCCCAAAACCTCGCGCATGTCGGTGCCCGGTTTCGGCTCGCCCTTTAAAATAAGTATGCCGTTAACCGCGGCGCCCTCGTAATCCGCCTCGGTAAGGCACAATTCGCCGCCCGAGCAGAGCATACCGTTTGACTCGGTGCCGCGCAGCTTGCCCGCTACAATGTGCGCGCCGTTCGGCAGGTAGCTGTCATCAAGCGCGGCGGGAACGTAATCGCCCTCGTGTATATTCTGCGCGCCCGTAACAATTTGAACAGGCTCATCATTACCCACGTCCATTTGGCATATCTGCAAATGGTCGCTGTTTTCATGCGGAGTTATTTTTAAAATTTTAGCGGCTACAACGTTTTTAATGTTTTCGCCCTGCTTTTCCATTTCCTCAATTTCAAAGCCCGCCATAACCATACGGTCGCAAAGCTCCTCAACGGGAACGTTTATTTCAACATATCTTTTTAAAGCTTCAAGTGAAATTTTCATTTGTTTTTACCCCCTTAAAACTGCTCTAAGAAACGCTTGTCGTTCTCGAAAAGCAGGCGGATATCGCTTATTTTATAGCGTGTTGTGGTAATCCGGTCAATACCTATGCCGAATGCAAAGCCCGTGTAAACGTCGGGGTCGATTCCGCAGGAGCGCAGAACGTTCGGGTGCACCATACCCGCGCCCAAAATTTCTATCCAGCCCGCGCCCTTGCAAACGCGGCAGCCCTTGCCCCCGCACTCGCTGCACGAAACGTCCACTTCAACGCTCGGCTCTGTAAACGGGAAGAACGAGGGGCGGAAACGCACCTTTGTATCTTTGCCGTAAATTTCCCTTGCAAACTGCTCAAGCACGCCTTTAAGGTCGCACATTGTAATGCCCTTATCAACCACAAGACCCTCAAGCTGGTGGAAAACGGGCGAATGGGTCGCGTCCACCTCGTCGGCGCGGTACACTCTGCCGGGGCATATAACGCGTATCGGCGGTTTTCTTGTTTCCATTGTTCTTATCTGCGCGGCGGAGGTCTGCGTGCGCAAAAGCAGGTTTTCGCCTAAATAGAAGGTGTCCTGCATATCGCGCGCGGGGTGATCCGTCGGAACGTTTAAGCACTCAAAATTATAGTGGTCGGTTTCAACCTCGGGGCCGTCTACCACGTCAAAGCCCATAGATTGGAAAATATCAATCATATCGTTTACAACGTGATTAAGCGGGTGTATGCCGCCCGTTTTAACCTCTTTTGCGGGCATGGTGATATCAATCGTTTCGGCTTTCAGTTTTGCCTCTATGGCCTTTTGCTTCATTTCCGCCTTTTTCTCGGCTATAAGCGTTTCAAGTTTTTGCTTAGCCTCGTTTACCAGCTGACCCATAGCGGGGCGCTCCTCGGGGGAAAGCGAGCCCATTTGTTTGAGCATTGCCGTAAGCTCGCCCTTTTTACCTAAGTATTTTACCCTTAATTCTTCAATTTCGTTTTCGCTTGCCGTTTTTTCAATGGCAGCTTTTGCCGCCGCTCTTATGGCGTCAATTTTCTCTTTCATTGCCTTTCCTCCACACAAAAAAATAAACTCCGCCCTGTATAAACAGGACGAAGTACAAAAAGTCTCCGCGGTACCACCCGTAATTTTCGCTCCGAGAGCAAACACTCTTTAGAACCTATAACGGTGTTCATCCGTCGCCGCCTACTGCATTTTTCCGCCGCGCTGCTCAAAAGGGAACTTCACAAGACCCATACCTGCCCTCGCTTACAGCCGCGGCAAAGGCTCTCTTAAAGGCGGAAGTTTTGCTACTTTCCTTTATCGTTGCATTTTTACTTATAATAACACCGTACGTTTAAAATGTCAAGTATTATCTTACCAGTGCGTTTATTGAGTTTACAAGGTCTTTATTGCGCGTTGCCGAAATATTATTTAAAAACAGCAGGTCAGTCGCCTTTACGTCCGTGCAGAACTGTGCTATTCCGCGGCTGTCAACGTTAGCAAAATAGCGGTAGTCTATAATATAAACGGTTTGATAATTTGGAACTAAGAACGGCGCAAACGCATTTCCGAACGATTCCTTTACAAGCACGCACACAGAGCCGTCTGTCTTGGCGGGGTTATTTATAACGCTGTAGGGGCGGTCGCCCTTTATAAAGGTAAGATATTTAGACGGAACGTTTGTCATATCGGAAATAATTGCCTCATTTTTAACCGAGGTTTTTGAATAAT
>CAJJPG010000115.1 GCA_905193585.1 uncultured Oscillospiraceae bacterium | reverse complement strand
AAACTTTTCGGAGGAAAATATAATGAGTAAAAACAAAAAATCGCTGACCGACAAAATTATTAAAAAAATAAAAGAGCTGCCGCCCGAGGGGCAAAAGGCAATGCTCTTTGTAATTAAAAATATTGATTTGATTGAAAAAATGTGTGAAAAATCGGATATGACGGATGAAGAAATTCAAAAATGGACAGAAAAAGCAAAAGCTAAAAACGACCATATTATGTTGGCGCTATTGTCATTCGCGCAGGTTTACAAGGAAAAAAATAAGTAATTTACATCCCCGCAAAAAGTTTTTCTATCGCCACGTTCAGCGCCTTGGCAATATAATAGACCTCAATATCGGTGGCGCAGCGCACCTGCCCCTCCAGCTTTGAATAACTGGTTGGGTTAATATCCAATCCCATAGTTTGCAGCTTTGCAATAAAATCCTTTTGGCTAAGTCCTTTTTCCTTACGCAGGGCTTCTGCGTTTTTACCTATAATATTGCAGTTTCCGTACTCTTGCTTTCTTATTTTCATACTTATCACCAAGCATAGTATAAGGGGAAAAGCACTTGACATAATTCCGTTACGGAATTATAATAATGAAAGAGCAGCTCTTAACTGCAAAATCTGTGCGCGCCTATAGTTGTTATCACCGGGCGGGAAAATATCCACTTGCTTGTGGCGGTTGACGGGTTGTAATAGTATATTGCGCCGCCGCTCGGGTCAAGCCCGTTAATGGCGTCGCGGGCGGCGGAATAGGCGCTGTCGGCTATCGGCTCATAAAACTGACCGTCATAAAGGCAGGAAAAAGCGCCCCTCTGGTAAATAACGCCCGAAAGCGTATCGGGAAAGGACGGATGCTCTATGCGGTTAAGTATTACCGCGCCCACCGCGACCTGCCCCAAATAGCTCTCCCCTCTCGCCTCGGCGGAAATTATTCTAGCTAAAAGCTCGTAATCCGCAGAGGAATATCCCCCTACGGAAGAATCGTTTATACCGAGTGCCTTAAGCGTTTTAGGTCCTGCAATGCCATCGGCATCAAGCCCGTTATCCTTTTGAAAGCCGATAACTGCGTTTTTTGTGCGCGTGCCGAAAATTCCGTCTATATTATAGGCGTAGTATCCCCTGTTTTTCAGCGCCTCCTGAATTTTGCTGACCTCATCCGAGCGTGAGCCCATTTTTGAAAGCGCGGCGGCGGATACGCCGCAAAGAGCGAACAGCAGCGACAGCGTCATTATAAAAATAAAAGTGCGTTTCATATAATCTTCACCCTTGCTTTTTTGTTAATATATTTCCCGATTACGGTAAAAATTATTCAAAATTTCTTTATTTCGGCAAAAAAATCTTTAATACGGCAAGGCGCTTTGACAAAATATATACACCGGCGGCGATATAATTATTTTGAAGCATTTAAAAACAAAATAATAAGAATACGGCGGTGATTAAAATTGAAGGATGTTACAAGAAACGCGCCCGCAAAAGCGCTCGGCAGTAACAGAGATCTTGTCTGCGCGGTGGCATGGCAGGCGCTTTCGGTCATAACGGGGCTTATTGCTTCACGCGCGGTAATTGCGGACAGGCTTGTGCCTTTCGGGCTTTCGCTTATTGCGGGAATACCCGCGGTATACGCGCCCGCGGCGGCAACGGGGGTATTTTTGGGGTATTTTATCACTCCGCTTGAAAGCGGCACATTCAGATATACAACTGCGGTGCTTGCGATAATTGCACTACGGCTTTTAGCCTCCTTGTCGGAGAAATTATCGAAAAAGCGGCTGCTGCCCACAGCAATATGTCTTTTTTCAAGTCTTCTGACCTCTTTTTTAACGTTGGGGCTTTTCAATCCCGAAATTACCGATATATTTGCCGACGCATGCCTTGCGGCGGGCGGAGCTTATTTTATTTCAGATTTTTTTAAGGATTATTCCGAAATTTCGGTCTGCCTTTCCGCCAACGGGCTGGTATCTTTATTTGCGTTCCTCGGTATAATGCTTACTGGGCTGCACCCATTTACATACGGCGGAATATCGGTGGGTCACATTGCGGCGCTGGCGCTTATACTCACGGCGGCGAAATACGGCGGCGTGTTGTCTGGCGCGGTAAGCGGCGTTACGGCGGCGCTGTCGCTCGTTTTCAGCGGCGCGCCCGGCGAGGTTGCGGTAATTTACGCGTTTACGGGCATATTGGCGGGGGTATTTTCCACCTTTGGCAAATATGCCGTAACCGCCGTGCCCCTGTTTTTCGGGCTTGCTGCGGCGGCGCTTAAAATGAGCGCGCTGCAAAGCGCTTTATGCGCGGTTGAGGCAATACTCGGCGCGGCGCTTTTCCTTGCAATTCCGCGAAAGGCGGGAATATACCTCGGCAAGCTGTTTGCGGTAAGACCGAAATTAGCTATACCGGGCGGTATTAAAAAGTCGCTTGAAATGCGGCTTGATATGGCGGCGAACGCCTTAGGCGACGTTTCCGAAACGGTAGAGCAGGTAGCGGCGGAGCTTTCAAAAATAAACGCGCCCGATTTCGGCACGGTAATATCCGCCGTTGAGCAGGACGCCTGCGCGGGCTGCAAGCTGCGGCTGCACTGCTGGGAAAGCCGACGTGACGACACCGTGACCGCGGTGCTTGATATAACAAAAGCCATAAAGGACGGCAGCACAGAGCCCGCAAACGGCGCGCCCGAGGAATTTCGCGGCAGGTGTATACGGCTATCCGGCGTGGCAAATTCGGTTTATAAGCGGTATTCCGATTATACCTCAAGAATAGCGGCGGAAAACCGAATCGACGAGGTGCGCTCGGTGGTATCGGACCAGTTCGAGGGCATTTCGGATATGCTGTACGGGCTGGCACGGGATATTGAGGCGGACTCGCACTATGATAACACGGCGGCGGAGAAAGCCGCGGCGGCGCTTAAAAACCTTAACATACAGGTTGAAGAGTGCAGCAGCCGCACCGATAAATTCGGGCGCATAAAAATTGAACTTAAGGTTAAAAAATCCACCGCTCCCGTAATAAACAAACTGCAGATTATGAAATTAGTATCGGTAGTGTGCGAGAGGGATTTTGACGTGCCCGCGGTAAACGAAACGGGCGGAGATATATTTATAACCTTAAGTGAACACGCGGCGCTGCGGGTAGATGTGGGCGTAGAGCAGAAGTGCGCTTCCGATTCAATGATGTGCGGCGACGCTTACAAGTATTTTTTCGACGGGCACGGGCATTTTATTACTGTATTGTCCGACGGTATGGGCACGGGCGGCAGAGCCGCGGTGGACGGCGCTATGGCGTCGGGGCTTATGTGTAGGCTTTTAAAGGCGGGCTTCGGGTTTGACTGCTCGCTTAAAATTCTCAATTCCTCAATGCTTTTCAAATCCACCGATGAATCGCTTGCAACGGTGGATATTGCAAGCATTGACCTATATAACGGTCAGGTTGAGCTTTACAAGGCGGGCGCGGCGCCCACGGTAATACGCCGCTCGGGCAAAACCGGCAAGGCCGAAAGCACCTCGCTGCCCGCGGGAATACTGCGCGATGTGCGGTTTGATAAAGCCACGGTCAAATGCCGCGAGGGCGATATAGTTGTAATGATGTCGGACGGGGCTGCCTTTGAGGGCTGCGACTGGATAAGAGCCGAGCTTGAAAAATGGCAGGGCGGAACCGCGCAGGAGCTTTCCGAACGGCTTTGCGAGGGCGCGCACAGGCGGCGCAGCGATAACCACGAGGACGATATAACCGTTATAACGGCGGTGCTGAAAAAATCCGTATAAAAAAATCTTGAATTTTTTTCCGCTTTGTGTTATACTTCCTTTAAGGTTTAAGGGAGTAGCTGACGGTCGGGCTTTCGGCCGCTGCAAAATGCGTCAATACACGGCTTTTGCCCGCGTTTGCATTAAACAGCAAGACTTTTACCGTACATACACTGTGCGGTAAAGGTCTTTTTTTAAATCTATTTTATTAAAGGTGTTGGTGAGAAAAATGTCATTGAGCGATTTTGGTTTCTTAGTGCAAAACTTTGCGGAACTGCTTGACTGGAGGTATGTTGTAATGTGGGCTATCGGGGGAATACTCATATTCCTCGCGATAAAGTACGAAATGGAGCCCACCCTGCTTTTACCCCTCGGTTTCGGAACAATACTTGTAAACATTCCGTTTTCGGGCGCGGTGGATAGGCTTTTTGACGGAAAGTTGCAGGAAGGCGCGCTTTCAACGCTTTACAAGGCGGGTATAGAAAACGAGCTTTTCCCGCTTATACTGTTTATAGGTATAGGCGCTATGATTGATTTCGGTCCCCTGCTTTCAAACCCCAAGCTGATGATTTTCGGCGCGGCGGCGCAGTTCGGAATATTCTTTACCTTCTGCGCGGCTTCAATGTTCTTTGATTTGAACGATGCGGCTTCGATAGGTATTATAGGCGCGGCGGACGGTCCTACCGCGATTGTAGTATCTCAAAAGCTCAATTCGGCTTATCAGGGAGCTATAATGGTGGCAGCGTATTCGTATATGGCGCTTGTGCCCATAATTCAGCCGCCCGTAATAAAGCTGCTTACTACCAAAAAGGAGCGGCTTATAAGAATGCCGTACCACGATAAAAAGGTATCAAAGCTTACAAAAATACTTTTCCCCATCGTTATAACCGTTGTGGCAGGCATAGTTGCTCCCGAATCGGTTTCGCTTATCGGCTTCCTTATGTTCGGCAACCTGCTGCGTGAGTGTGGGGTGTTAAACTCCCTTTCGGAAACGGCGCAGAACGTGCTTGCAAACCTGATTACAATTTTCTTAGGGATCACAATAGCAACCCAAATGCAGGCGGAAAAATTCCTCGATCCGAAAACGCTTTTAATACTGGGACTCGGGCTTTTTGCCTTTGTGTTTGATACCGCAGGCGGCGTGCTTTTCGCCAAATTCCTCAACCTGTTTTTAAAGAACAAGGTAAACCCCATGATAGGCGCGGCGGGTATTTCCGCTTTCCCGATGTCCGGGCGCGTTGTTCACAAAATGGGGCTTAAGGAGGACCCGCAGAACTTCCTGCTTATGCACTCTGTAGGCGTTAACGTATCGGGTCAGATAGCCTCTGTAATAGCGGGCGGACTGATACTCAATTTCTTCTTATAAGGGGGAGCAATAATTATGAACTTCAATCCTATGAATTTTGTTGCCAACCTGCGCTACCTTGCCGTGGGAATGATAAGCATTTTTGCGGTTATAGGGGTAATTGTGCTTATTACCGTTATTCTCAATAAGATATTTACCAAAAAAGATTAGTACCGAAAGTGCGGTGAATTGCTATGGAGCTTGACCCCAAAACCACCAAAAAAATACTGTTTTTCATCGCTTTCGGGGCGGTGTGCTTTGCCACGGTTGCAAATTTTGAAAAAGTCATATCGGTGCTGGGCGGAGCAATTTCGGTATTCCGCCCGGTTATTACCGCACTTTGCATTGCCTTTGTTCTCAACGTTCTTTTATCGGCGCTTGAGAACAAAGCCTTTG
>CAJJPG010000114.1 GCA_905193585.1 uncultured Oscillospiraceae bacterium | reverse complement strand
ATATTATTAAGTAAAAAATGCCCTGAATTAACAACTGATAATACGAAAGGCTGTGATAATAAAACTGTATCAGAAAACGCAACTGCGTTTATCGGCAAACTCAAACCTACGGCTGATATTTATTTGAAAGGAAGAAGAATGATGAATAACATTAAAAAAATACTTTCTCCGATTGTCGGAATAATTGTTTGCGCCGCGCTTTCGTTCGGTTGTGTATCGGCAGCGCCGACGGCGGGGAGCTTTACAAAATCGACCCATAAGGCGCCGAGCTATAATAACGACGAGTCAAAGCAGGGAATGGGCGCGGATTGGACGTATGAATACTCTCTCGGCAACGACGGTGAATTTTCTGCTATGGAAACCGGCACGGGAAACACATTTTATAAAGCGCCTGGCAGCTATACGGCAAGGGTGGTTGCCGAGTGGGGAACGGATATTTACCTTGTCCCGGGAATAAGCGCGGGGAAATCGGTTAATATTTCCCAAACCTTCAACGTTAAGAACGACGGCTATGTTACCGCGAAAAGCTGCAAAATTATAAGACATTTCGGAATGAACGATACCGGAGACGCCGCAAAGCAGGATAACTCCGCTGCGGTTTTCCTTAACGGTAAAAAAATCTGGCCCGAGGGCGATGATTGGATGACAATACACGCGGCGGCAGGCGGCGAGCAGGCTGTCGGCAATGAGGTTACAATGCCGGAGCTTGCCGATATATCGGTAAAAGCCGGGGATAAGCTTAGATTTGTCGTCGGCTGCGGCGACCCGACCTATGCGGATTGGAACGATTATACGAAATGGTATGTTACGGTTGAGGCATATGCGTCGGACGGCAGTACATCCTCGGACTCTTCGGGCGGCGAGTCATCAGGCTCTTCGGAAAACGGGGGTACGTCCTCCGAAGAATCGGCGCCTTTGCAGGATCTGTCGGCTGATATGAGCAGACTGGTAAAAACAACATATAAAGCCCCGAACTACAACAGCGAAGAAGCAAAAAAGGGACTGGGCGACAGGTGGATTTACGAGTATTCGTTAGGCTATGACGCCGATTTTTCGGAAATGAAGAACGGCACGGATAAAATTTTACTTACCTCGGGACATCAGATTCCCGCAAAATTTGTTGCCGAATGGAACACCGACCTTTATATGTCCCCCGGATTTTTTGAGGGTAAATCGGTTAATGCGGTTCAGACCTTCGTTGCACCCGCAAACGGTTACGTTACGCTTCCCGCCTGCGAGGTAACAAGGCACTTTAAAATGAAGGATACCGGAGACGCGGCAAAATTCGACTGTGAAATAGCAATATTTGTAAACGGTAAAAAGCTATGGCCCGAGGGTAACGGCTGGATGACGCTGAGCGCCTCGGCTACATCTTCACAGCCGGTCGGAAACGTTCTGACAGTGCCTGAAATCAAGAACATTACGGTTAAAAAAGGCGACAAAATCAGGCTGGCGGTAGGCTGCGGCAATACCGAGTATGCCGAGTGGAACGATTACGTTCAGTGGTATGCCACAGCGGATATGTACACCGAAACCGCAATGTCGGACGGCGAGAACATATCATACCCGCCCACGGGCGATACGCGTGCGGCGGCAGTATTCGCTTTAACCGCAATGGTTTCGCTTACTGTGCTTACCGTTTGCTATTCGGTAAAGCGTGAAAAAAAGTATAATCCCAAACATTGAAGAAAAGGTGTAATTATGAGAAAAAAATTATTTGCCGCCGTGCTGACAGCGGCGCTGGTCTTCAGCTTTTTGACGGTTAACGTCGGCGCGCTGGATTTAAACAAATACAATGTTGACAGCTACGAGGCTCCCACATATTTTTCCGATGATGCAATGCAGGGAGTCGGAGAAATTTGGAAGTACGAATATTCGTCGGGCTATAACGCCGATTTCAAGGATATGACCAAAAAGCTGGGACTTTATGTTTCGGCGGACGAAGAGGATTTCACACAGGCGGCGGCGCTCGCAAGCCCGTGGAGCACCGATCTTTACCTTTTCCCAGGTTGGAAAAACGGCGCCTCGCTTAATGCGGTGCAGGTATTTGTTGCGCCGAAAAGCGGCTTTGCCACGGTAAGAGCCTGCGACGTTATACGTCATTACGGCATGAAAGATAAGGGCGAGGAAGCAAAGCAGGACTGCGAGATCGCCGTTTATCTGAACGATAAGAAAATATGGCCCGAAAGCGGCGGCTGGGCAAAAATTTCCGCCGAAAAGGTTGGCGCGCAGCCGGCGGAAAATACATACTCGATGCCCGAGCTTAAGGAACTTAAGGTAAACGCGGGCGATAAAATACGTTTTGCGGTAGGCTGCGGAACGGCGAGCTACGCTAACTGGAACGATTATGTTAAATGGTATTGCGTGGTTGATTTATATACCGAAAAATCCGCGGAGGAGATAAGCTCGGTCAGCTCGGAATCGCAAAGCACCGCATCGACCGATACATCATCCGAGGCCGTATCTTCCGATACAGAGTCCGACGCCGCCTCGTATGATACAACAAGCGATGTATCGTCAGACGCGGAAAAGGACAAAAACAACGCAATGCCGGTATGGGCGATAATTCTGCTGATTGTTGTTGTTTTGTGCGCAGCGGCAAGCGGTACAATGCTTTTCTTAGCCTATAAAAAGACAAACGCGGCGGCAGGCGAAAAAACTGCCGAGCAAGCCGCCGAAAAGGGCGAAGATGAGGAAACCGACAAAAATAAATAAACGGCTATAAAAGGAGCGGGGATATTGAACGGAAAACATTTTTTAAGCGCGGTACTTGCTGCAGCCGTCATTTTTTCTGCTGTCGGCACAGCTGCGGCCGAAACGGCGGCGGAAAAACGGGAATGCGATTTTAAATACTCCGCTCCTTTAAGCTCGAAAAAGAGCGTTTCTTATGAGGAGTACTGCTCGGGTCTGCCGAAATTCAAAGCGGGAGAAAACAAAAACAGAGTTTCGGCAAAATATTTAAGGGGCGGAAACTCCTCGGAAATTAACGGCGAAAAGGTTTTTTCCGCCGACGACGGGCAAAGCCTTGAGTTTTCGGCAGATATTTCCGAAAGCGGCTGGTATGAAATTGAGCTTACATATTTTTCGGGGCTTTCCGACGGTTTCAACACCGAGCGGGGCATAAGCATAGACGGAAAACTTCCCTACAGCGAGGCGGACAGCGTTACGCTTTTCGGCGTTTGGAAAGATGAAAACGGAAAAACCGACGGCAGGAGATTCAAAACCGATTCGCAGGGCAACGAATTGCTCGGGGATTCAAGGGAAAGCGAAGAGGCTGTTACCGTAAGGTTGCGGGACAGCGGCGGGTACATTAATACTCCGCTGCGCTTTTACCTTGAAAAGGGTACTCGCACGGTGGGGCTTACGCCTGTCAGCGGGTCTGCCGCGGTAAAGGAGCTTGCGCTTGCGGGCGCCGAGGATATTCCGAATTACGAAGAATATAAGAATAAATATTCCGCCGCTCCCGCTAAAGATTTTCTTCAGACGGCGGAAGCGGAGAATTATTCGGCAAAATCCAACTCAGATATTTTGTGCGTAAACGACCGTACCTCGGCGGCGACATCCCCCCAAGACCCGTCTGAAATAAGGCTTAACACCGTGGGCGGCACATCCTGGAGCACAAACGGCAGATGGATAGAATGGGAAATAACCGTTCCCGAAACGGCGGCGTACCGCATAGGATTAAGATACAGGCAAAATTTCCTCAGCGGAATGTTGGCAAACCGCAGACTGCTTATTGACGGCGAAATACCGTTTACCGAGGCGGAGTATATTACATTTTCATACGGCAGCGCATGGAAAACCGCGGCGTTCGGCAATGAAAACGGGGATTATCTGTTTTATCTTACCGCGGGAAAGCACACGCTGAGGCTTGAATGTGCTTTGGGCGAATCTGCCGAACTGCTCGGGAGCGCCGAGAGAATTGTTTCATCCCTCGGAACGGCTTATGAAAAATTAATAATGTATATGGGGAACGACCCCGATGTTAACAGAGATTACAAGGTTGAACAAATGCTCCCCGAGGTTCCCGAAATTCTTCATGAAAACGTTTTGCGCCTTGAGAGTCTTTCAAAAAGCCTTATAGCTTTTTCCGGCGAGAGGGGCAACGCAAACGTTGCGATAGATAATCTGTACGACTGCGTTAAGCGCATGTACGGCGACAGCAGGGATATACCCGCGCTGCTTTCCGCTTTCAGAGATTATCAGGCGGCGCTGAGCTCATGGATTCAGACCCAAAGCTCGCAGTCGCTCCAGATAGATTATATATTCATAGCGGGTACCGAAAACGGTATTCCGAAAGCGGGAGCGGGGTTTATTAAGTCATCGGTTTATAAAATAAAGAGCTTTTTGGCTTCCTTTTCAACCGATTATTCGCAAATGACGGGCTCAAACGAAGAAAAAGTAATCGAGGTTTGGGTTAATACCGGGCGTGATCAGGCACAGATAATCAGGAATATGATTTCGGATAAATTCTCTCCCGCAACCGGTATCGGAGTTAATTTAAAGCTTGTGAGCGGTCAGCTGCTGCTTGCGACTATGGCGGGCGTAGGCCCCGATGTTTCGCTTTTCAATACGGCGGCGGACGTTATGAACTTCGCTTACAGAAACGCTGCCGAACCGCTTGAGGGTTATGGCGGATTTGCGGATAAACGGGAGCTTTTCGCACCGTCAGCATGGACGCCCGTTTCGGCAGGCGGTCACATCTACGCAATTCCCGAGCAGCAATCGTTTTTTGTAATGTTTTACCGCTCGGACATACTCTCGGGACTGGGGCTTGAATTGCCCGAGAACAGGGCGGAGCTTTACACCGTTATAGGCGAGCTGCAGCGGAACAATTTGGAATTCGGCTTTCCGAACAGCGTTTACAGCTTCGGAACGCTGCTTTATCAGAACGGCGGCAGCTTTTACAACGAGGAGCGTACGGCGACCGACCTGACATCTTCCTGCGCGATTGATACTTTCAGGGAGTGGACTCGGCTTTATACAAATTACGGCATACCCTATGAATACAGCGATGTAAACCGTTTCCGTTCGGGCGAAATGCCGCTGCTTATCGGGGATTATACGCTTTACAACAATATATCGGTATCAGCCCCCGAAATAAAGGGCAAATGGGGCTTTGCAACCCTCCCCGGGAATACGGACAAGGACGGAAACACCAACCGTTTGGCGGCGACAGGCACTATCGGGTGCATGATGATGAGCTCGTGCGACAGCAAAAACGAGGCATGGCAATTTATAGACTGGTGGACGGAAACCGAAACCCAATCAGATTATGCTATTAATCTTGAAAATATACTCGGAGTGAGCGCAAGATACTGCTCGGCAAATATCGAGGTATTGAGCCGCCTGCCCTGGAAATCGGCGGAATACGCCGTTATTAAAGCTCAGCTGGAATGTTCCGCGGGTATTCCGGAAATTCCCGGTTCTTACTATTTGGCGCGCTATCTTGAAAATGCTTTCAGGCGCGTGGTTAACTACCGTGAGGATGAAAGGGAAACCCTTATAACCTACGCAAAGCAGATAGATGAGGTACTGCCATCAAATGATCTTGATCAGGAAACTGAAAGAGCAAGTATTGGTGCAA
>CAJJPG010000113.1 GCA_905193585.1 uncultured Oscillospiraceae bacterium | reverse complement strand
TTATCCTTCGGCGAAGTTTTCTGATTTTTGTAACACATCATTGACAAACCTACAAATTTTTTTCCTTTCCGTATTTTTACCGAAAAAATGTTCAAGTCCCGTTTATCGGACACAGGCGCATATATAATAAAAACAACAAATAAAAAAATGCTTGACAAATGTCGAATAAGTTATTATAATAACATTATCGAACATTTGTTCGGGAGGAGAAATTATGAACTTATCAATGCTTTTAAGAACACTTTTTGAAATAGCCATGTTCGCCGCCGTCCTTTGGGGTATATTCCATGAGGACAGGCTCGTTGCCTTTGAAAAGCGTATTATGTGTTATATCCGCCGCCGCAGGCTCAGGGTTGTAAAGCCCTCCGGCGCGCGCCGTGCAAGCTATTAAGCCTGCCGGGCTGTAAATAAACCGAATACTATTGCCCTTTCGGCATTCACCGTGAGTGAGCGCGTCGTTTTTTCGGCGCGCTCATATTTATTTAAAGCAGTTGATTATAAATTTTTGCTTTTTCACGGCATATCCGTACGCCAATGCCGTTCCGCTGTTCGGCTGATAATCGCTTATCGCTTTTTTATCGGTCTTTCTTCGCGACGGTTTGTAGTTTTCATCATAATAAAATACACAAACATCACTTTCATCAATCAGCGCTCTATTACGGGCAATATATATGTTTCTTCCGGAACCTATGGCAGTTTCGGGAAATATACTTTCGTCATAGCTCCCTATTAGAAATTGCATAGTGCAGTCATCCGCATCTTCATAATTCACCCTGAATTTTATTCGTTTAATTTCAGGGTGAATTTTTTTGTTTATTCCCACTATTTCAAAGCAGAGGTCATTAAATTCCGAACGGTCGCCGAATAAAAAATTGACTGTTCCGTTTTCAATAAGATTATTTACAATATCATCCAACTTCTCCCATAATTCCGGCGTATCGTTTATTTTCCTGTGACCTATAAAACAAGCTGAGTTTTTCATTATCATCATCCAATTTTTAGACCAGTATAGCGGTCAATATTTACGGTGATTATACCATACAATAAAAGAAATTGCAACTTATTGCGGTCAATTGTATGGAGTTGATATTACGATGGAACAGAAACTCAGACGTGACAGATATATGGGAGAAAATTTACGACGATTAAGGGATAATGCCGATATATCGCAGGAAAAGCTTTGCGCGGAATTACAGCGCCGCGGCTGTGATATCGGCAGAACCACATACGCGAAGTATGAATCGGGTGAATTGAATATAAAAATAAGCGTTATAATTGAACTGCGAAAAATTTACAAATGCAGTTATGACGACTTTTTTGCCGGATTGGATGATTAAAGGTGAATACAAAAGAAGCGGTAGCGGAAAGAATTATTCAGCTTTGCAAAGAGCGCGGAATTGCAATAAATGCACTGGCAAATATATCGGGCGTGTCGCCGTCTACAATATACAGTATGCTTAGACAATACAATCAGGGTACAATGCTTTTTTGAAGAAACGGTGCAGTTATCGGTATTGTTGCCCTCCGCTCACAATACGTCAGTATTCCTCGGTCGGGCGCCGCACCGCTAAGCAGCACCGTTTTTTTACAAAATCTTTGACCCATAGCGAGAAAATTTTTTCGCTTATGAAGTCGAGGAGTGCAGGAATACTGCCGTATTTCAAATGACGAGACAAAATAATCGGACAAATTTTCCGCTATGGGAAGCATTGTAACCTGATTGTATTGTCTAATGCCAAAAGTAAAAAATCCCGGCATTGTGTCAATTAAAAAGCTATGCGACGGTTTGGAAATAACGGTGCGTGATTTTTTCAATACCGATTTATTTGACGAAACCGAACAGGAAATTAAGTGAAAACTAAAAATATATAAGGATATTCCGCTTAAGGCTCGGAGGTTCTTCAAATTTTTCTTGACAAATAAAAGGGCTTGTGCTAAAATGGTAAAGCCGCATATTGTGGGCTTTGTAAGCTGCGCCTTCGCGCACGCCTACCGTAGCGAGACTGGAATTTGGCAGGTGTAATAAAAATGTATGCAATTATCGAAACAGGCGGAAAGCAGTACCGTGTTCAGACCGGCGACGTAATCTACGTTGAGAAACTTAACGCCGAGGCTGATGAGGAGATCACCTTTGATAAGGTTGTTGCCGTTTGCAACAAGACCTTAAAGGTTGGTAAGCCCTATGTAAAGGACGCTTTCGTTAAGGGTACCGTTCTTAAAAACGGCAAGGGTAAGAAAATAACCGTATTTACTTACAAGCCGAAGAAGAGCAGCGCCCGCAAGATGGGTCACAGACAGCCCTATACTAAAGTACAGATCGGCGAAATAGGCTGATTATGACTAAAGTAAGGTTTTTTGCCGATGAAAATGGGCTTTACGGCTTTGAAATAAAGGGTCACAGTTCAAAAAACTGCGATGACGAGTTCGGCAAAATTGTTTGCGCGGCGGTTTCATCCGCGGCGTATATGGCGGCTAATACCGTAACCGAAATAATAGGCGATAAAGCGGCGGCTGACGTATCGGACGGCGCTATGCGCTTTGAGGTTACAAACCCCTGCGATAAAACCCGCGCGGTTTTAGAGGGGCTGCGGCTGCATTTAAGAGAGCTGTCGGCAGAGTACGGCGGCAATATCGGAATTATCGGAGGTGCAGATTGATGTTAAAGATTAATATACAGTTATTCGCTCATAAAAAAGGTATGGGTTCTACCAAGAACGGCCGTGACAGTGAGTCAAAGCGTCTCGGCGTTAAGCGCGCGGACGGGCAGTTCGTTTTGGCGGGCAACATTCTCGTTCGTCAGAGAGGAACTCACATTCACGCAGGCAACAATGTAGGCCGCGGATCGGACGACACTCTGTTCGCTTTGGTGGACGGCAAGGTTAAGTTCGAGCGTGTAGGCAGAGACCGCAAGCAGGTCAGCATTTACGCTGTTGAGCAGTAAGAAAAAGCAAATCCGGGCGGCGGCTGCTACCCGGATTTATTTTTTAGAAAGGAAAGAAGATTTATGAAGGTTTGTCATGTTTGCAAAGCCGAGTGCGATGACGCAGCGGAGCTTTGCCCGGTTTGCGGCGCCGACCTTACGGCGGAAATTACCGAGGAAGAGGAAAAAGAGGAGAAAGTAATTAACAACCCGGTGCTTCTGGCAACGCTTGACGATGTTGTGTCGGCTGAGATACTCAAAGACCTGCTTACAGAGGCGGGTATTCTTTACAGCAGCGATTCGGAAGACGACGGCACAATGAAAGTGACCTTCGGCGGCTCGTTTGTGGCGGATGATATTTATGTTGACGATCAGGATTTTGACGCGGCAAACGCGATTTATAAGGACTTTTTAAATTCTGAGCCGCAGTTTGACGAAGAATTTTTTGAGGACGCGGAGAACGAAAACGAATGAGCTTTTTTAAGTGGGGAAGAAAAAAGGAGACCGAGCCTGACGAAAACGAGCCGGTTTTGGCGGCGGTAATTAAAAATCCCGTAACCTCGGAAATATTTCAGGACATACTAAAAGAGAACGGCATACCGTTTATATGCCGTCAGGACGGCGCGGGCGGCTCTGTAAAGCTGCTTTTGGGTGCGGGAGTTGTGCCCGATAATATTTACGTTGCGGCGAAAAATTACGAAACGGCAAGAGGACTTTACGAGGCGTACCTGCAAACCGAGGTAGAGCCGGAAGAGGAAATAACAGAGTAATATGTTTGTAGATATAGCAAAAATTCATTTAAAAGCGGGCGACGGCGGCGACGGCGCGGTTTCCTTTCACAGGGAAAAGTATGTTGCGGCGGGCGGACCGGACGGCGGCGACGGCGGCAGGGGCGGAAACATTATTTTCAAGGCTGACAGTAACCTTTCTACCCTTGCTGACTTCCGCTATAAGCGCAAATACACGGCGCAATCGGGCGAAAAGGGCGGCGGAGGGCGCTGCTCGGGCAAAAAAGCGCCCGACCTTATTATAAACGTGCCGGTTGGCACGCTGGTTAAGGATGCGGAAAGCGGCAGAATAATTGCCGATATATCCGATTCGGAACCCGTTGTAATAGCCAAGGGCGGCAACGGCGGCTGGGGCAACCAGCACTTTGCCACGCCTACGCGCCAGGTGCCGCGCTTTGCTAAAAAGGGCAACCCGGGCGAGGAGCTTGACGTAACGCTGGAATTAAAACTCTTGGCGGACGTGGGGCTTATAGGCTTTCCGAATGTGGGTAAATCCACACTTATTTCGGTGGTAAGCGAGGCAAAGCCGAAAATTGCGAATTACCACTTTACAACCCTTACCCCCGTTTTGGGCGTTGTGCGTATGGGCGAGGGCAGCTCGTTTGTTATGGCGGATATTCCCGGGCTTATTGAGGGCGCGGGCGAGGGCGTGGGCTTAGGCCACGAATTTTTGCGCCATGTTGAGCGCTGCCGTCTGCTTTTGCACGTTATTGACGTATCGGGCAGCGAGGGCAGAGACCCGATTGACGATTTTAATAAAATAAACCGCGAGCTTGCCGTTTTCAGCAGCGAGCTTGAAACCCGCCCGCAGATAATCGTGGGCAACAAGTGCGATTTGACCGAAGATGATGAGGTTCGCCGCATATCGGATTACTTTACCGAAAAGGGGTATAAGTTCTTCCCCGTAATGGCAGCTATTGCCGAGGGTACGGACGAGCTTATAAACTATGTTGCGGCTGAGCTTGCAAAGCTGCCGCCCATAAAGAAATACGAAGCCGAGCCGAAGCCGCTTGAAGACCTTACGGTCAAGAAAAAGCGCGACTTTACAATACGCGTTTGCGACGGGGTCTACTTTGTTGAAAACTGCGAGTGGATAATGGAAATTATGAACACTATCGACCCCGAGGACTATGAGTCGCTGCAATATTTCGAGCGGGTTTTGCGCTCAAGCGGAATTATTTCAGCCCTTGAAAACGCGGGAATAAAGCAGGGCGACACCGTAAGCGTTTATGATATCGAATTTGAGTTTGTGATGTGATGAAAACGGAAAATCCGAATCTTTTAAGCCCCTCCGTGCTCGCCTTTGTGGGCGACGCGGTGTACGGGCTGTATGTAAGAACCGCCTTAGCGGCGGTAAACCGCCCGTCGGGCGAGTTACATAGGCTCTCTGTCACAATGGTGAACGCCGCCGCACAGGCAAGGGCGTATTCGGTTATTGAGCCGGAGCTTACCGAAAAGGAAATTTCCGTTTTCAAGCGCGGCAGGAATTTTCATACTTCGTCTACGCCCAAAAACGCCTCAAACGGCGATTATCATATCGCCACGGGGCTGGAGTGTCTTTTCGGGTGGCTTTACCTTTCGGGAAATACCGCCCGCGCGGACGAGCTTTTCGGAATAATATACGATAAACAATAACACCCGGGGTGAAAGGCTTGGCTTTTCTTAAGCGTTTAAAAAAGACGTTTTTAAATAAAAAATTTTTGGGCTTTTGCTCTATCGGTATAATAAATACCTTTAATACCGCGTTTTTTTCTTGGCTTGCGCACCTTAAAATTCAGGAGAATATTTCGGCGCATATCGGCTTTTTTATATCGCTTACAATAAACTATATTCTCAACAGCCTTATTGTTTTTAAAAGCCGATTGAGTTTCAGAAAATACCTGCGGTTTCTTATTTCCTACATACCGAATTTGATTATATACACCCTCGTTTCGTTTATAACCATAAATCTTTGGAAAATGGACCAGTTCTGGGCG
>CAJJPG010000112.1 GCA_905193585.1 uncultured Oscillospiraceae bacterium | reverse complement strand
CCCGATTTAGTCGATGAAAACAGGCGGGATTTAGCTCAAAAACTTGTAAATCGAGCTGTTTTTATGGAAAAAACCCTTAAAAAACTCGAGAAACAAGTAAAAAAAGAGGGAGCGGTTATATCGTGCAAAAACGGCAACGGCTTTGATACCACAATGGAGCACCCGGCGCAAAAGTCATATAACACGATGATAGGCAAATACAATGCTCTGATGAAAACCATCATCGATATGATACCGGAAAAAATCGGTGGTGACGACGAACTTATGGATTTTATCAAAAAACAAAAATGACGGAATTTGAAAAATACTTTTCCGCCGTGTGCGACGGCAGGATAGTCGCCTGCGAGAAGCTGAAACGGCAAAGCGAACGCCTTTTGGAGCAATATGCACACCCGGGGGAATTTCATTTCGACAGCAAAGAGGCTAAAAGACACACAGACTTCATTGAAACGTTTTGCAAACTCCCAACCGGAAAAATAGGCACGCCGCTGAAATTGGAATTATTTCAAAAAGCGCGACTGCAAGCAATTTTCGGTTTTGTGGACGATAAAGATATGCGGCAGTACAACGAGGTTTTAATTATCGAGGGCAGAAAAAACGGAAAAACCACCGAAACCGCCGCCGTTGAAAACGATATGCTCGTAGACGACGGTGAAGGCGCACCGCAGATTTACAACATCGCAACTATGCTCGACCAAGCGAAATTAGGCTTTAATGCCGCGCATAAGATGGTTAAGCAATCTCCGGCGTTGAGCCGGCATATCAAAAAGCGCGCCGCAGATTTGTACTTCCCGTTTAATATGGGGTTTATAAAAGCACTTGCGAGCAATTCAAACAGCCTTGACGGCCTTGATATCCATTGCGCGGTCATTGATGAGCTGGCAGCAATAAAAAACAGAGATATATACGATTTGATTAAACAGGCAATGGGGGCAAGATGTCAACCGTTGCTTTTTTGTATCACGACAAACGGCTTTGTGAGAAACGGCATATTTGATGCGCAGTACGAATACGCGAGGAAAATAATTTACGGTGAAGAGCAAAACAAACGCTTTTTGCCGTTTATTTACGAACTCGATGATGTTTCGGAATGGGATAATCCGAAAATGTGGATTAAAGCAAATCCGGGGCTGGGGACTATAAAAAGAGAAGATTATCTTGTTCAAATGGTGGAAAAAGCAAAGGCGGACCCGAGCTTTAAACCGACCGTGCTTGTCAAGGATTTCAACATACCGCAAACGAACGAAGCTGCGTGGCTCAACTTTGAAGATCTCGATAACGAAGAAAAATTCGATTTAAAGTTCGATTATTGCATAGGCGGATTCGACGCTGCCGACAGCATAGATTTAAACGCCGCAAAAGCGATTTGCATGCGCCCGGGCGACGATAAAATCTATGTCAGACAGATGTACTGGCTGCCGCAGGCGGTTATCGATAAATACTCGAACGAGGGTAAAAGGCAAGGGCGAGACAATGTGCCGTATGAGCTGTGGATATCGCAAGGATATTTGCGCACCTGCCCGGGGAATAAATGCGATAAGCGCATTTTTCTCGAATGGTTTAAAGAATTGCGTGACGTCGAAGATTTATACACGATGTATATAGGCTATGACCCATGGCATATAGACGATACATTGCTTAGAGAATTTCAAATGGAGTTTGGTAAAAATTCAATGATACCGATAAGACAGGGCGTATACACGCTGTCACAGCCTATGAAGGATCTTGCGGCGGATTTTAAGACACACAACATTGTGTACAACAACAATCCGATTGACAAATGGTGCTTAATAAATACCAACGTCAAAACGGATATAAACGGCAATATTCAGCCCGTAAAGGGTCTTGACCCGAGACAGCGCATAGACGGCACAATAGCTCTTCTGTGCGCATATACGGTCTTGCAAAACAAAAAGGACAAATACATTGAATTGAACGAGGGTGTTTAAGTGGGATTATTTGAAAAAATCCGTCAAAAAGAAAAAATGGAGCAAAAAGTGAGCGATTATTTTCGCCTTATGAACGGATACGTGCCGATATTTTCCTCTTTTGAGGGCGGGCTGTACGAAATGGAGCTTACGAGAGCAGCGATACATTCCTTCGCAACTCACTGTTCAAAGCTCAAGCCGGAAATTAAAGGCTCGGGCAATCAAAAGCTTGAAAGAACACTGCAATTTAAGCCTAACCGTATTATGGACGCGAAAAAATATCTTTACAGGCTTGCTACGGTATATATGACGGACAACACAGCTTTCATAGCGCCGCTGTATGATAATTTCTTTGAGATAATCGGCTTTTATCCTTTGCTTACAAGCAAATGCAGAATTGTCGATTACGATAAAAAGAGATATTTGCGCTATGATTTCGGAAATGGACAACACGGTAGCGTTGAGCTGGAAAACGTCGGCATAATGAATCAATTTCAATACCGCGACGAGCTGTTCGGTGAGAGCAACGCCTGTATGCGCCCGACAATGGACCTTATGAATGTTCAGAATCAGGGAATAATCGAGGGAATTAAAAATGGGGCGTCAATCCGTTTTCTTGCAAAGCTGGCGAATTCGCTTAAAGACAAAACGATAAAGGAAGAACGAAAAAGATTTATCGAAAATAATTTAACTGTCACAAATAACGGCGGCGTTATGATGTACGACGCAAAATATGAGGATGTGAAGGTAATAGATTCAAAACCGTTCATCGTAAATCCTATGCAGATGTCACAAATCAAGGAAAATGTCTTTACATATTTCGGCACAAACGAAAAGATTTTGCAAAACAATTTTACATCGGATGAATGGAACGCATATTACGAGGGAAAAATTGAGCCTTTCGCGATAGAGGCGAGCCTTGTCCACACAAATATGGTCTTTTCGGAACGCGAGGTGGCTTGCGGCAATCAAATTATGTTCACCGCCAACAGACTGCAATATCTCACCAATTCCGAAAAGCTGAACACGGTCACACAGCTGTTTGACCGCGGATTTATGACCCATAACCAAGGACTTGAAATATTCAATATGTCGCCCGTTGAAAACGGCGATAAGCGTTATATCCGCAAGGAATATATTGAAACTAACAATCTTGATGGTACAGATACCAAAAATCTCGTTAACGAGGAGAAAAAAACAGATGAACAAAGAAATTGAAAACATTGAAAGGCTTATGACCGATAAAGGCGTCGAGTTCAGAGATTTTAACATCACCGGCATTAACACAAGAGCAGAGGGTGACAGCGGCAAAAAGCTGATTGTAGAGGGCGTACCGTGCGTATTCGATACCGAGACCGTGCTTTACAGGGGCAAAAATTACGAATACCGTGAAAAGGTAGCCACAGGAGCGTTTGACGGCGCAGATCTGTCAGATGTTATTTTCAACTGCAATCATCACGGGCGCGTATACGCACGCACACGCAACGGCTCTTTGGGGCTTACCACCGAAAGCGACGGCTTGCATATGTCGGCAGAGCTTTTATCGGGCGATGAGGGTCACGCAGAGCTTTACAGAGATATCGAAAACGGCTTGATAGACAAAATGTCGTTCGCTTTTACAATCAAAGAGTGCGAATACAAGTACATAGAGCGAACCGACAGCACACCCGATATAACCGTAAGAACCATAACTAAAATAGACAAAGTGTACGATGTATCAGCGGTAGACATACCCGCTTACGATACTACTTCAATTTCGGCACGCCGTTCGTTTGACGCGGAAAGGGAAAGACGAAATGCGGAAAGCATTAAGCGCAGAAAATTGGAGTTAAAATTAAAATTAGAAGGAGTAAATTAAAATGGCAAGATTACAGGAAATCGAAGAAAGACTGTCCGCTATAAAAGCGGAAATGAACACCGAGGGTGCAAATCTCGACGCGCTCGGTAAAGAGGTTGACAACCTTATTGCAGAGCGCGCAAGACTGCTCGGCGAAATTGAGACAAGGAGGGGTATTCTTGATAAAATCGGGAACGGTGCCGCAGGAGAAGGCGCGCCCGTAATTCCAACCGAGGAAAAAAGGAGCTTTGATACTTCAAGCCCCGAATACCGTTCGGCATTCTTGAAGAATTTGAGAAATCTCGAACTTACCGAGGTTGAAAAGCGTGCGCTTTCAAGTGGCTCAAGCTCTGCCGGTGCCGTTATACCAACAAGCACCGCGAACGAGATTATCAAGAAATTAAAGCAGCACGCACCTCTGCTCGGCGAGATAACCCTGCTCAATGTTTCGGGCAATGTTAAATTCGCGGTAGAAAACGCCAAAGCGGACGCGGCAATTCACGCCGAGAATGCCCCAATTACCGCCGGCGCCGATACCTTTACAACCGTAACCCTTACAAGCTACGAAATAGTAAAGCTTGTTCAGGTATCCGAAACGGTTAAAACAATGTCTATAGACATTTTTGAAGGTTGGCTTACCGATATGATAGCCGAGAAGGTCGCCGAAAAGATAGGCGCTTTCCTCGTTTCGGGCACAGGCAGCGAACAGCCGGCCGGAGTAGGCTCTGCGGCAACGTGGGGCGACACAAACAGCGTTACCGTAACGAAAACGGGAACGCTGTCCGCCACGAACGTTCAGGCACTTATAGGCTTGCTCGACGGCGTATATGACGCAAACGCCAAGTTCCTTATGAGCAAAAAAACCCTCTTTACCGACTTTATGCCGTTGCAGGACAACAGCAGGAACAAAATAGTTACAGTTGAGGGTCACAACTATTATATTTACGGTTATCCGGTTATGCTTGACGACAATGTAACCGTTCACGAAGCATATCTCGGCGATTTCAAAAAGATTGTCGGCAACCTTTCGCAGAACATCACCGTTAAAAGCGACTTCGACATCACAACCAACAGCTACAGATACTTAGGCGTTGCGATGTTCGACTCAAAAATCGCAGATTCCGAAGCGTTCGTAAAGCTTGTAAAAGCTACAGCCTAATCGAAAGGGGCGGTTAGATGTTTGAAAAGGTTAAAAAGGCGCTGAGGTTTTCAAACGACGCGCTTGATGATGATTTAAAAAGAAACATTGACGCCGCCCTGCTTGACATGGGTAGAGTGGGCGTCGGTGCGAATAAAACCGAAAACGAGCTCGCTGTCCAATGCGTTGTCCTCTACTGTAAGTGGATATATAACTTTATGGGCAAAGGCGACGATTATCTTAAAGCTTACGAGCGCCTGCGCGACGCTATGAGCATGTGCGAGGAATACCGATGAATGACGTTGTATATCTTATAACCGAAATCACCGAAGAAGATGCGCTCGGCAACAATATTGTTAAAGAGCGCACCGAAACCGCCGTATTCTGCGAAATATTAAGCGCGGGTCAACAGGAGTTTTTAAAAGCGGCAACGGTAGGCTTTAAGCCGCAGTACCGTGTAAAGCTTTGGAAACAGGAATATTCCGGACAATCGGTCGTCAGAATAGAGGGCGATTATTACTCTGTATACCGTACATTCGTTTTAGACGAATTTGCGGAGCTTTATTTGGAGAGGAGAGTCGGAGAGCAATGAGACACGAAGTAACAGCGGCTAATTTCAGTGATGAGATTGTCAGCGCCTTAAAAAAATACACACAAGAAGTTCGGGAAGATATCAAAAAGGCGACCGACGACGCCGCGAAAAAGCTTGTTAAATCGCTCAAAAAAACATCACCCAACAAAAGCGGCGCTTATGCAAAAGACTGGCGGCATAAAAAGGAAACCGACAAAAACGACATATATCGGCGAGT
>CAJJPG010000111.1 GCA_905193585.1 uncultured Oscillospiraceae bacterium | reverse complement strand
CCTTATAGATACGCAGTTTGCGATTATTTTTCCGGCAATAGGCTCATCCCTCGGGCTTTTTCTTATGAAGCAGTTTATTACGGGAATCCCAGACGCGATGATAGAGGCCGCAAGGGTGGATGGGGCAGGCTCGCTGAAGATATTTTGGCGAATCGTTATGCCCAATGTAA
This sequence comes from uncultured Oscillospiraceae bacterium, assembly GCA_905193585.1. Classification (GTDB taxonomy): domain Bacteria; phylum Bacillota; class Clostridia; order Oscillospirales; family Acutalibacteraceae; genus UBA737. Next base: position 5,551 of record CAJJPG010000111.1, on the reverse strand, counting down.
AGCCCGCGTGGCTCACTTGTATTATTTTCTCGTTCCAATCCGTTTGGAATGATGAAGGCTCAAACTATATTTATGATGAATCGCTCAAGGTTTTACCGACCATGCTGCACCAAATAAGCGACGGCGGTATTGTCCGTATGGGAGAGGCTTCCGCGGCGGCGGTAATACTGATGATTCCGCCGATTCTGATCTTCGTCTGCTCGCAGTCGCAGATTTTGGAAACTATGTCTCATTCCGGAATGAAGGATTAACGGAAGGGGGAAATGCTTTGAAACGAATTGTCTGTATTATTGCGGCGCTTATTGCCGTTGCGGGCAGCCTTTCCGTAAGCGCCCGTGCGTACCGAACTTATACATACAACGCATATAACGAGCCGACAGACTCGCCGGATGTTTACACCGCATTGCTTACGGCAGACGGTAAGGCTTTAGGAACGGGAGAACTGAATTCCCCCACGGATATTACAAGCGGAAACGACGGGAATATTTATATTACCGATTGTAAAAATAACCGTATTATAAAGCTGGATTCCGAGTACCGCACGGTACGGGTTTATACCGAGTTTTCATTTAAGGGCAAAAAGCAGACCTTAAATTCCCCGACAAATGTTTTTGTATCGGCTGACGGAACGCTCTATATTTCCGATAACGGAAACAGGCGGATTTTGGTTTGCGATAACGGCGGAGAAATAGGGCGGATATTGACAAAGCCGGAATCCGAGCTTTTCCCGCAGGATAAGGAATTTTTACCTGAAGATCTGGTTGTTACGGGCACGGGAGTGCTGTATGTCCTTTGCGACGGAATTTATCAGGGCGCGGTTGTTTTTGACGAGGATCTGAATTTCACCGGCTTTTACGGCAGCAATACCGTTGAGCCTACGCTTAAGATAATAACGGAAAATCTTTGGAAAAAGCTTGCCACAAAGGAGCAGCGCTCAAAAATGTCGCGCTATGTTCCCGTGCAGTATTCATCGCTTGATATTGACGAGGAAGATTTTGTTTACACCTGCGTTGCATCCTCAAAATCCCCCGACGGAAGAATAAAAAAGCTAAATCCTCTCGGAAACAATATTTTAAACGGGACCGACGGTAAAAAGCTCTTTTTCGGCGATTATGAGCCTTATGAATATAACGGTAAAAGCCGCTATTCCTCGCTTGAATCGATTTCGGTTTGCGAAAAAACGGTGTTTGCCGCATTGGACAGAACCGACGCAAAGGTGTTCCTTTACAGCCGCGAGGGAGACTTGCTTTCGGTTTTCGGCGGTCAGGGCAGCTTTAAGGGCTGCTTTGCAGACCCTGTTGCGCTTACATTTAACGGTAACGATATTGTGGTGCTGGACGGGAAAAAAGGCAGCTTTACGGTTTTCACCTTAACCGAATACGGAACTGCTTTGTATAACGCGATAGACGTATATATGGACGGCCGCTTTTCGGAATCCCTGCCTCTGTGGCAGGAGGTGCTTCGGTATGACGCAGGCAGCTATCTTGCCAATCTCGGTTACGGTAAAGCGCTTTATCAATTCGGGGAATATAAGCAGGCAATGGAGTATTTTGAACTTTCGGGCGACCGCGCGCATTATTCCGAGGCGTACAAGGAGTACCGAAACGAGAGGCTTAAAAAGAATATAGGACTTTATTTCACATCGGTGCTTGCCGTTACGGTTATCGCGGTGTTCGGTATAAAGTCGGGCATGTTTAAAAAAATCGGTAAGGCCGTATGTCGGCATATCCGTTCCGAAAAGAGGGGGAAACAGGGATGAAGTACGGTGAAATGTCGCCGACAAGATATTTGTTTTATATATTATTTCACCCCGTAACAGGTTTTGAAGAGATGAAATTCAACCGTAAAGGCTCTTTAAAGCTTGCAAATGCGGTTTGCGCTCTCTTTTGCGCGGCGGTAGTGGTTAATCAGGTGCTTTCGGCTTTTCTTTTCAGAAAAGGAAAAACGGAAGATGTCAATCTTTTATGGTCGCTTGCGGGCTGTATAGGGCTGCTTTTGCTTTTCTCACTGTCAAATTGGCTTTTCTGCACGCTTTTGGACGGAAAAGGGCGTTTTTCCGAAATATGGATAGTTTCGTGCTACTCTATGCTGCCGTATGCCATGGTATCAATTCCGCTTACACTGGCGGGGCATTTATTTACAAACGAAGAAGCGTTTTTTTACTATGTAATGATGTTTCTGCTTTATGCCTGGAGCGGGTTGCTGCTTTTTATAGGCACAATGAGCGTACATCAATTTACAATATTTAAAAACATTGTAACGCTTTTGTTCACTGCAATCGGTATTGTTATTGTTATTTTTCTTTTATTGTTGTTTTTTACTTTGTTACATAACGTTTATGTGTTTTGCGTGACGGTTTTTAATGAAATGTCATTCAGACTTTAATAAAGCCGTAGGGCTTAAAGGAGGCAATTTATGAAACGGTATTCGGTTTTTGCGGCAATTTTTGCTTTGCTCGCGGTTTTAATTTTCACACCGTGCAGCCGCGTCTCGGCGGTGGAAGCGCCTGCCGACGGTATGACGAAAGTTCTTACAAAAGGGGATTTGTCGTTTTATGCAAATGCCGAAAACGGTGAAGTTGCTTTAATAAATACCGAAAGCGGAATAAGCTGGAAATCAAATCCCGATTTTTCCGATGCCGACGAGCGCTTGGGCAACGGGCAAAAGCGGCTTATGGGCGCTCAGCTTGAAATATTGTATTACGATACAAAAAATTCTCCGCAGGAAAGAAACTCCGCCGTAGCTTCGGTGGCAAAGGGCGGTCTTTCGTTTTCAAAAACCAAAAAAGGCTGCAGGTTTGTTTACGATTTTCCCGAGGATGAAATTTCGGTAACGCTGGAATACGAATTGAGCAATTCGTATCTTTCGGTGAGGATTCCGAAGAACGGCATTTCGGAAAAAGGTGGAAACCGCCTGCTTGAAATTTCGGTTTTGCCCTACTTCGGCTGTGGCAGCTTTGACGACAGCGGCACTATTTTGCTGCCCGACGGCTGCGGAACGATTATTGAAATGAACAACGGTAAATCCTCGGGCAGCGCAATTCACGAGCGAATTTACGGCGATGATGTTGTGGCGTCTCCTGACCGTTTGGTTACGGAGCGGAAAAATATGCAGTTTCCGATTTTCGGAATCGGCAAAAACGGAAACGGCTTGCTTGCGTTGGTTGAAAGCGGAGACGGGTCTTCTTACATAAACGCATATACCGCGGGAATGAAAAAAAATTATAACTGCGCTTACTTTTCGTTTGAATACCGTTCTACGGGAACGGTTGTATTGGACGGTTCCTCTAAAAACGCAAAAACGGTGCGCAAAATTTCGGAACAAGCCATTTCAACCGATTTTTGCATGCGCTATTACCTGACTGCCGCGCCGGGGGATTATAACTCGGCGGCGGCGGCTTACAGAGCCTACCTTGAAAAGGAACAAAATTTTAAGACTAAAGAAAAACCGGGGGAATTGCCGTTTTACTTTACCGCTTACGGAGCGCTTCGCCGCAAGGGAACGGTATGCTTTATTCCTATGACGGTAACCGTGCCGCTTACCACCTATTCTCAGGCGCGGAAGATGATAGCCGATATTGAAAAAGCGGGAATATCAAATTTAATTTTTTCGTATGTCGGCTGGGAAAAAGGCGGAGTATCGGGCAAAATGCCTACCGCCGGAAAATACGAGGGTAAGCTCGGCGGGAAAAAGGAGTTTATTAGGCTGGCTGAATATGCCAATGACAAAGGCGTTACATTTCTGCCCGAGCTCAACACTGTGCGCCTTATGCAAAACGGAAACGGTTTTACAAAAAACAGCGTCTCCGCCGCCACATTGGACGGAACGCCGGGGCTGCAATACGCTTACAGCCTTTCAAGCGGGTTGAAAAATGTAAGTCTGACGCCCTATTGCCTTTTAGCTCCGAAAAAATACGGCACGGTTTTGGAAAAATATTTTAAAAAATACAACACCTCGGCTCTTTCGGGCATTTCGCTGCGCGAGCTCGGGAGCACGCTCTATTCGGATCATCATAAGGGCTCAACCGATAGAGATCAGGCGCTGAATTACGCTAAAAAGGCGTTGGAATATGCCGCGGGGCAGAAAAAAAAGCTGCTAACGGCAGGCGCGTTCGGTTATGCCGCCGAAGCCTCGGATTATATTATTTCCGCTTCCACTTCGGACAGCGGCTATGATATTACCGACCGCAGCGTTCCGTTTTATCAGTTGGTTTTGAGCGGTTACCGCAGCTATTCCACAGAACCGGTAAACCTTTCGGGAAATCCCGAAAAGGCATTTTTAAAGGCGGCGGAAACCGGGAGCGCACTAAATTTTTCCTTTACCGCGCAAAACGGCGAGAAAACCGAGGGGACATATCTTTCCGAGCTTTACAATTCCGATTATAAAGATTGGCTATTAACCTCCTCAGAGCAATATAAGCGGCTTTCGGAAATATTCGGGGCAACGGGCGGCACGGCGCTGGTTTATCACAAGCAGCTTGCCGAAGGCGTGTACTGCTCAGCATTTGAAAACGGCACGCGGATAATTACCAATTATACAAATTCGGATTATGATATGCGGGGCATAAAGGTTGCGGCAATGAATTACAAATTGATTCGGCAGGGGGAATATAAATGAACAAAAGGCTGTCTTTGGAGCAAAAACGCGCCCGCACCGGATATGTTTTTATACTGCCGTGGCTTTTGGGACTTCTGTTTTTCTTTGCCGTACCCATTTTAACCTCGCTTATGTACTCTTTTTCGCATGTAACTATCGTACAGGGCGGTGTAAACACACGGTTTGCGGGGCTTTCTTACTATAAAAGCGCCCTGTTTTCCGATGAACGGTTTATCCCGCTTTTGGTTGCGGCGTTAAAGGAAATTGCAATTCAGGTGCCTATAATAATTATATTTGCACTTTTTATTTCGGTAATGCTGAACGCGGAATTTTACGGCAGAGGACTTGTAAGAAGCATCTTCTTCCTTCCGCTTATGCTCTCTTCAAGCGTTTTGCTTTCCATTATCAACAGTGACAGTTACAGCGGAGACGTAACAGGTTCTTCCTCGGTTTTTATGGTTTCCAGCTTTTCTGTCGGCGATATTTTAACGCAGGCAGGGCTGCCCGGCGGACTTATAAAATATCTTACTTCGGTTATCGACAGTATTTTTACAATGACGTGGCAATCCGGCGTTCAGATAATACTGTTTCTTGCGGCGCTTCAGTCAATACCGCCCTCACTTAAAGAGGCGGCAAGCGTTGAGGGGGCTACCGCCTGGGAATACTTTTGGAAAATCACCGTTCCTATGATAAGCCCCATGATATTGGTAAATATTGCTTTTACCGTAATTGATACGTTTACAAGCTATTCCAACGGTGTAATGGAATTTGTGACTTCACAGGCGGCAAACCTGCATTACTCGTTTTCATCGGCTGTGACATGGATATATTTCGTTGTTATAAGCCTGATCTTGTTTATTGCGGTGGGGCTGTTTTCAAGGAAAGTATTTTATATGAACGATTAAGCGTGGGAGGTGCCGTTATGAATTCTGTTTTGTTAAAATTAAAGGGGTAC
>CAJJPG010000110.1 GCA_905193585.1 uncultured Oscillospiraceae bacterium | reverse complement strand
GAAAATTCTGCTTTGCGACGAGCCGACGGGCGCGCTTGACTCCGAAACAGGCGTTATGGTTTTAAAGGTTATGCTTTCAATGGCGAAGAATTACGGCAAGACGATAGTAATTGTTACCCACAACCAGAATATCGCGAAAATGGCGGATGTGGTAATACGGGTTAAAAACGGAAAAATTAAATCGGTGACTGAGCAGGCAGAGCCTATGAGCGCCGACGAAGTGGAGTGGTAAGCTATGCTTTGGAAAAAATTATTCCGTACAATGTGGCAGTATAAAGCACAGTTTATTTCTATGATTCTTATGATAACCATAGGCGTGGGAATATTCGTCGGCTTTAATATGGAATGGGTAAGCATTGATATTAACACGAAAAGATTTTTCAAAGAGTCGAATTTTGCCGATTACCGCGTTGTTTCCGAATCGGGCTTTTCCGAAGAAGATGTGGGAAATACGGAAAACATAAAGGGCGTTGATAAGGTATCGCGCTATATCTCGGTGCCGGCGGACGTAAAGGAAAAGGACGGCGACTCTTTAGCCCTTACCGTAACCGAGAATTTTGACGTTTCCTCATTTTTAAAGGTTGACGGTGCCGATTACGATAAAAAGAGCGAGGACGGGCTTTGGATATCCGATAAATACGCCGCCGCAAACGATATTTCGATAGGCGATAAGCTGACTCTTGTATACAAGAGCATTACTATAAACACCGTGGTTAAGGGCACGGTAAAATCGGGCGAGCACTTGGTTTGCGTGCGCGATGAAACCCAGCTTATGCCCGATTACAATACATACGGCTTCGGCTATATTTCGCCCGCGGCGTATAAAAAGGCGCTCGGCAGAGATTATTACCCACAGTTAAATATTATTTCCGACCTTTCAAAGGAGGAAATTACCGATAAGACCGACGAGGCGCTCGGCAAAACCACGCTTGTTTTATCAAAGGACGAAAACTCCTCGTATTCCGCCGCAGACGGCGAAATGGAAGAGGGCAAAACAATGGGCTCGGTGCTGCCCGTGCTGTTCCTGCTTATAGCGGTTTTAACAATGGTAACCACCATGCACCGCTTAACGGCAAAGGAAAAGGTGCAGATAGGCACGCTTAAAGCCCTGGGTTTCCGTGATAAACGCATTTTGCAGCACTACACGTCATATGCGTTTATGATAGGCATTATAGGCTCTGTCGCAGGCATCGGTTTAGGCTATCTTGTGGCAAGAATGATAATGGGCCGCGACGGCACAATGGGCACATATTTCGATATGCCCTATTGGGAGCTAAGACTGCCGACCTTCTGCATTGTGATACTTGCGGTACTTATTTTGGCGCTTACCTTAATCGGCTTTTTATCGGTTAAGGAAATGCTTAAAGGCACAGCTGCCGATTCGCTGCGCCCCTACGCGCCCAAAAAGATGAAAAAGCTGCTGCTTGAAAAAACCGCGCTTTGGAACCGCTTTTCTTTCGGAACACGGTGGAATATGCGCGATATAATGCGCCACAAATCAAGAACGCTTATGAGCCTTGTGGGTATTGTGGGCTGTATGGTAATAGTGGTAGGCACAATGGGTATGCGGGACACCATGAATTCTTTTCTGAGTACCTATTACGACGACTCTATGAAATATTCATCCCGTATTTATTTAAGCGAGACTGCAACGGAAGAAGACACCAAGAAAATTATAGACACCTATAAGGGTGACAGCAGCGCTACGGTAAGCGTGCAGATAGACGATAAAGCGGTGGCGCTTGATATATACGATATAACCCGCGGCAAGGTGCGTTTCCCCGCCGAAAAGGACGGATATGTAACCCCCGCAAAGGACGGCGCGTATATTTGTATGCGCATAGCGGACGAATTTGATTTGGCGGCGGGCGATACGCTTAAAATAAGCCCCTACGGCTCGGATAAAACCTACAAACTTAAAGTTGCGGGAGTTATCCGCTCGGTTTCGGAAAATATTGTTATATCGACCGATTACGCAAAAACGCTGGATATTCCTTTCAAAACAGACTCGGTATATACCGATACTAAGAAAGCCGATATTAAATCGGAAGAGTGTATATCCGCCGTACAGTCGAAGCAGGCTATTATAGACTCGTTTGATACATTTATGGAAATAATGTATATGATGATAGGCATACTTATAATAGCCGCGGCAGTGCTGGGTATAGTGGTGCTTTATAACTTAGGCGTAATGAGCTACACCGAGCGTTACCGCGAAATGGCTACGTTAAAGGTGGTCGGTTTCAGGGATAAAAAGATCGGTCGGCTGCTTATAGGGCAAAATATGTGGGTAACGCTGGTAGGCGCGGTGCTCGGAATACCGCTTGGAATAGCATTGCTTGACTACCTGCTTGTAACAATGGCGTCGGAATACGAGCTTAAATTAGCCATAGGCCCGCTGACGTATATAACAGGCTTGGTTATCACTTTCGGCGTATCACTTACGGTAAGCCGGGCGGTAGCCCGTAAAAACCGCAAGATTGATATGGTAGAAGCCTTGAAGGGGGCGGAATAATGCTTAAATATACTCTTAAAATCTACGGTATGATGTGCGGCATGTGCGAAGCGCATATAAACGAGGCGGTTCGCGCAGCTTTTAAGGTGAAAAAGATTTCCTCCTCGCACACAAAGGGCGAAACGGTAATTATAACCGAAGACCCGCTTGACGAAGCAAAACTTGCCGATGCGGTGGGTGCTACGGGATATACCCTTGTTTCGGTTAAGAACGAACCGTATGAGAAAAAAGGCTTTTTCTCATTTTTAAAGAAATAAAAAACGGGCTGTAAAATACAAATTGAGGTTTGCAGGGGCAATCATTCGGCTCCCTGTTCACCGAAATTGTACTTTCACAGCCCTAAAAATAAAACAAAAAGTTAGCATACGCTAACCAAAAAACAGGAGATGACAGAAAATGAGCGTTGTAATATTAGGCGGAAATGAATGTATGGTAAGGCAGTATATGGATATTTGCGACACATATTCCTGCAAGGCAAAGGTATACCCGAAAATGAGCGGGTGCATGAAAAAAATAGGCAGCCCCGATCTGCTTATTCTTTTTACCGGAACGGTATCGCACAAAATGGTGAAATGCGCGTTGAATGATATTAAGGGCAAAAAGACTACTGTTGCGCGCTCACATTCCAGCTCAGCTGTGGCGCTTAAAAGTATACTGGCGGAGCATACCGCGGGGAAATAGACTTTAACACGGTTTTTAAATTTTATTTTTCTTTTTTATCCTCGGCAGCCCGCGTTATGGCGGCGCTGCCGAATTTTTTGCGCAGTTTGTAAACCGAGTCTTCGATTTTTTCCTCAATTTTCTGCTTTTGAGAATTTCCGAAAATATCCTCCTGCACCGCCGTTTGGTATTCCTTAAGATTAATCGCCCTAAGCCCCACCGAACGCAGCGGTTCGGAAAAACCGAAATGCTCCTTTAAAAGGTTCATGCCGCGCTCGGCAATTGCTTTTGCGCCGTTTACCGAATCGGGAAAACTGCGGCTGTACTCCTTAACCGAAAGCGAGGTATTGCGTATATGCACCTGCACCCCGCCCGCATACAGCCCGTGTTCACGCAGCGAATCGGATATTTCACGCGATAGCCTCAAAAACATTCCCCAAATTTCATCGGGCGTTTTAAAATCCGATTGCCGCGTTACCGAGCGGCCTATGCTTTTAGGCACGCTCTTTTCATCCTGCCGTGCAACGGGCGAATTATCCTCGCCCAAGGCATACCGCTTTAATTCAAGCCCGTTTTTCCCGAGCAGGCGTTCCAGCGTTTCGGCAGAGCAAACGGCGGCGTCTCCTATAGTGCAAACGCCGCAGGAGCGCAGCTTTTCGGTTGTTTTCCGTCCCGCAAAAAGCAGGTCGGAAACAGGCAGGCGCCATATTTTATCCTTAAAATTATCGCGTGATATTACGGTCACGCCGTCGGGCTTTTTCATATCCGACCCAAGCTTTGCGAAAACCTTGTTAAAGCTGACCCCCACCGAAACGGTAATACCAAGCTTTTGCTTTATTTCGCATCGTATCTTATTTGCTATCTCTTCCCCGCTGCCGAAAAGCAGACGGCTCCCCGTAACGTCAAGCCAGCATTCATCTATACCGAACGGCTCTATCATATCGGTGTATTTCTCGTAAATTTTGTGGGCTTTCCTTGAGTATTCCTTATATTTATCCATAAGCGGCGGCAGAATTACAAGGTCGGGGCATTTTGCCTTTGCCTCGAAAATTGCCTCGGCGGTTTTTACCCCGCAGCGCTTAGCCGCCTCGTTTTTCGCAAGCACAATGCCGTGCCGCTGCTCCTTATCGCCGCAAACCGCAACCGGCAGAGAACGCAGTGTAGGGTTGAAAAGCAGAGAGACCGACGCGAAAAAATTATTCAGATCGCAGTGCAGAATTACTCTGTCTTCCATTCTTCCCACCCTTTCAGAACATTTGTTCAATAAATATTATAGCTTATTTTCACTCTCTTGTAAAGCCGAAAATTTTTCAAGCGCCATGCGGTGCAGGCGCTCGGTCTGGCGCTGGCTGTAATTTATTATAAAACTTATTTCCGACAACGTTTTCCCGAGAACATATTTAAGGTACAGTATTTCGGAAAGCACACCGCCGTCGGTCATTTCGATTTTCTCTTCAATTTCCCGCCGCAGATTTTCAGCCCCCGCTATCAGCGCCCTGTATTCTTTTTCCTTTTCGGGGCAAGCGGCTATCTGACCCTTAAGCCTTTGAATTTTAGCATGCTGCAAAAGGTAGAGGGAAAGATATTTTTTAGCTTCTTTCCTCATTTTTCCCCGACCCCCGGCAAAATATAGGCGACATATTCGCCGTAGGTGTAATCAGTGCCGTGTGCCCTGTTATATTCCTCTGCTTCCTTTATTATCCGGCTTATCGGATTGGCGTTTGCCAGCTTTCGGCGGAGCCGCTCCCTGCGCCACAATTCCTCGCCGCGTCTGCGGCAGGCGTCGCTGCAATATTCCCCGCCGGCGTTTGTCAGCTTTGCGCCGCAGCAGCGGCAGTGCGTAAGATTTTTTTCGTGTATATTGGTGCTTTTGCAAAACGGGCAGCAGCGTTTTTCCTCAAAGGGCGGCGAATTAAAGCCGTGCGTTTCGGCGTAAGTATCGGGCTTTTCAAACTGACTTCCGCAATCGGAACAAATTAACATTTTTCATACTTCCTTTCTTTGTCTACACTATAAAGAAAGAAAAAACGACGCAGTTTGTAAACGTCAATAAATAAAATATATTAAGTTTATTTATTCTTTCTTAACAAAATGCGCGCCGCAATAGCATATAATATATTTATAAAATGAAAGGAGCGGAAATATGGATTTCAGATACAGGCTTATGCGGTTTATGTCCGGCAGGAACGGTCCCGACGAGCTTTTCGCGGTTATATTCGCGGTTTCTGTGATTATTTCGGTTATCAATATTTTCGTGCGTTCCTACATTTTGCAGATTGCGGTTTACGCTGTAATGCTTTTGGCGCTTTACCGTCTTTTCTCCCGCAAGACCGAACGCAGAAGACGGGAAAACGAAAAATTTTTATCGCTGCTTGGTGTATTTAAGCGTAAGAAGAGCTTTCACGAGCAAAAACGCGCCGATAAATGCCACGTATATAAAAAATGCCCCAATTGCAAAGCGGTTCTACGCCTGCCGAGAAGACCGGGCATGCATAAAACCGTCTGCCCGAAATGCGGCAAAGAGTTTACCGTAAGGGTGCGCAAATGATAAAAATACCGCTGCGAAAATTCTTAGCCGTACATATTCCTGCGGCGATAATTATTGCGTTATATGTAATATTGCCCATCGGCTGCCCAATAAAATACTTTCTGCACATCGATTGCCCC
>CAJJPG010000109.1 GCA_905193585.1 uncultured Oscillospiraceae bacterium | reverse complement strand
TTTTATTTTGTCGTTTCTGCCTATTAGCATTCTCTTAACTTAATGACATTGGTCGAAAGGCGGGATTTTTTAAATATATGTCGGTGAATGGCGGGTTTTTGATTATGTATAATACTCTTGAAAATTCAAGAGTAAAGGAGTATTATATATATGAGTTTTTTATCCGATTTATTTACTGCGGGGCTGAGGGGCGAAAAAGCGCCGGATGAGCCGCGGTGGAAAAAATGGGTGCACCGAAATTTAAGCACAAGCCATTGTGAGGAGTGCCTGAAGTTAGACGGCTGCTGGTTTTTGAATGAGAAAATACCGAGGTGGCCGCACCACAGGTTTTGCCACTGTATTTTAGAGGATGTACCGTATGACGAGGTATTAACTAAAGCTACGGCGGTGAGTGATTATTCCAAATATGACCCGTACCTATTCAACCCGAAAGGCGAATATCCGCATAGTAAGGAAAAACTGTTTAAAAGCTGGGGATATACCGTTGCCGACGCAAAATGGATGCAAAAAGAGATTGAAAAACAAGGGCTGGAAAAATATATAAACGGCGATTATGAATTGGGGAAGTTAAACGAAAGAGGGCAGCGTTTAAGTATAACCGTGGAAATTCCGAGAAAAGATAAAGAGGGTAAAGTTACATTCGTTACCGGATGGATGATATACCCTGACGGACATATCAGATTAACTACACCGTATGGAGGTAAATAAAATGAAAATGATGGATTGCGTAAAGGTAATTGTAGAAAAAGAAAAGTATGCCAAAGAGGGCGTGCATAAAGGAATGTACGGTTGGATATGCCTGGATGACGGCAGTGATAATCTATGGCTTGTTAACTTTCCGCAATGCGGTGAAAAGGCGGATATTGCGGAAATATGTATAAAGGAAGAGGATTTAGAGGTAGTTCCTATAATGCACGCGATCGTTAATGAACAGATAAAAGCAGAGTTTGATAAAAAAGCCCGGGGTGAATAAGATGAAAATGATGGACTGCGTAAAGGTAATTGTTGAAAAAAGCGAGTATACCGTGGATGGCGTGCATAAAGGAATGTACGGTTGGATATGCGATGACAGAAATATAAATTCCTCTTGGCTTATTAACTTTCCCCAATGTGGTGAAAAGGAAGATATAGCAACAATAGCTGTTAAAGAGGAAGATTTAGAGGTAGTTCCTATAATGCACGCGATAATTAACGAACAGATAAAGGCAGAGTTTGATAAGAAAGACAAAGAAAAACAATCATGAAATATCTTGATTGCGTGGAAATAACCGTTGAAAAAGAAAAGTACGCCAAAGAGGGCGTACATAAGGGTAGGCTGATGAGAGTCGAACCCATCACGCCTACAAACAATAATTTTTTGCCTTTTCTTGCCTCATCACTTGTAATACGTCGGTATTACTGCGTTCTTCGTCTTCACACTTTCAAAAACTTATATGTTTGTGAGGTCGAAGAGTTTCTCTCAGCCGCCTTTTTTCGAAAGGCGAAGCGTGAAATTTGAAGTAAGGCTATCGCCTTACAAAAATAAGCGCAAGCAAGGCGGTAAAAGGCGGCGAGCGAAACCGTAATGGGTTCGGCTCTCGTCAGCCTAGGCAAGGCGTTATTTGGTTAGAAGAAAGCATAAACGGCGAATGGGACGTTTACTTTCCGGGGTACGGCGAAAACCCCGATATTGCCGAAATTTCCGTAAAGGAAAGCGATATGGCGCTGCTGCCAAACGGAATGGACGCGCGCATAAACGATAAAATAAAAGCACAGTTCGGCAAATAATTTTAAAATTCAGCGGGCGTGACGCCCGCAAGCAAAAGAACCGCGGCAGAGGCAGTTACCGCAAAGGGACTGTGGCCGCGGTTTAATTTTATTCCAAGCTCGCAAGGCTCGGCGTCGTGGCCGAAAATATCGGTAACGGTTCGCTGCAGCGAGACCAAGGCGGAAGAGGAAGTAAGGCTTGAAAGCGTAACGGTGTTTTTGGGGTTCATTCCGCAGGTTATAACCGTCGTGCCGTTTTCCATAAGTATTTTAAGCGCCGTTAGGTTTGAATCCTCACATATTCCCACCGTATCGCTCGGCAGCGCTATGCCGCGAAATGCTTCGGAATTGCCCGAAAAAACGGCAATGGTCGGATTGCTCCCGATTTCGGTTTTTTCATGCTCCGTTATAACGGTAAACTCTGTTTTTTCACCTATGCCGCTGCGATGCAGTATTTCGTAAATTTCTTTTCCCGCGCCGCATGCCTTGTCCGCAAAGAGAATTACCATAATTTACGCTCACTCTCCGACTATTAGTATTTGCGGAAAAGCGGGCGTTATTCCGTAATTTAGACATTAGATATTAGACAGTAGATGTTAGAAAAATACCACACAAATTAGATATTAGAAAATAGACAGTAGACATTAGATAAATACCCCTCAGTCGTGCATTCGCACGCCAGCTCCCGTCCTTTTGACTTACGTCAAAAGGACGGGAGCTGATTGGTAAAAGGGTGTTATTCCTTTGCCGACTCGATTATTTTTTGCGCAAGAGCCGCGGGAACTTCTTCATAGCGGGTGGGTGTAAGAGTAAATACGGCGGTGCCCTGGGTTATGGAGCGCATTGCGGTGGAGAAATCGGACATTTCCGCCATAGGCACTTCGCCTATTATTTCCTGCATTTTGTTCTCTGCCGGGTTCATGCCTATAATGCGCCCGCGCCGCTTGTTTATATCGCCTATAACGTCGCCGAGCATTTCATCGGGCACCAAAACTTTCAGTGTGCCGATAGGCTCAAGCAGAACGGGGGACGCCTGCGGTATACCGTCCTTAAAGGCTACTGCCGCCGCCATTTTAAAGGACATTTCCGATGAGTCTACCGGGTGATACGAGCCGTCCACCAGCGTTGCCTTTATACCCACCATGGGGTAGCCTGCCAAAACGCCCTTTGCGGTGCAATCGCGCAGTCCCTTTTCAACCGCGGGGAAGAAGTTTTTCGGTACTGCGCCGCCGAATACCTTTTCTTCAAATACAAGCTCATCCGAATCGCAGGGCTCAAACTCGATCCAAACATCACCGAACTGACCGTGACCGCCCGACTGCTTTTTGTGTCGCCCCTGTACCTTTACAGGCTTTCTTATAGTCTCGCGGTAGGCAATTTTCGGCTTTTTAAGCTCAACCTCCGCACCGAATTTGGATTTTAAGCGGGATATTATAACGTCAATATGCTGCTCGCCGAGGGCGGAGAGTATCTGTTCGTGGGTTTCGTTATCGGTATATACCTTAATGGTGGGGTCTTCTTCGCAAAGGCGGCTGAACGCCTGGGTTATCTTTTCTTCATCTCCCTTAGTCTTGGGGTAAACCGCAACCGAAATTGTGGGGGCGGGGAAGTCAACCGCCGCTGCGGCAAGCTTGCCCGAAGCGGACAGTGTATCGCCCGTGAGTACATTGCCGAGCTTTGATACCGAGCCTATATCGCCCGCGATAATTTCGCCCGCGTCCTCTTGTTTGCCGCCCTTGAGCCACATTATTTTTGAGAGCCGCTCTTCGCCGCCCGTGCGGTTGTTTATAAGGCGGGTATCATTTTTAATTTTACCCGAAAGCACGCGGAAATATGAGAGCTTGCCAACAAACGGGTCGGCAATGGTTTTGAAAACAAAAAGCGCGTTTTCGCCGTTTTCGTCAAAGGCTTTTTCTTCGCCGTCTTCAAAGCGGCAAACGGCGTCCGCCGCGGAGGGCAGAATTTGAAGCAGCGTATCCACCATAAGCGGAACCGCCGCGCCTGTTTGCTGAACACCCGCGAAAACAGGGCATATTTCGCCTGCGGTAACGCCTTTTTTAAGCCCTTCGATTATTTCCTCGGGGGCAAACTCCTCGCCCGCAAAGTATTTTTCCATAAGCGCGTCGTCCGCCGTGGCAATCGCCTCTAAAAGCATGCTGCGCATTTCGTCCGCCTCGTTGCTTACGGGCATACGCAGCTCTTTAAGCTCCAAGCCGTCACAGGCGTAGGCTTTATTGGTTATAAGGTCAATGTATGATTTAACCTCGTCGTTTTCAATATAGGGAATTACAACCGGGCAGATAACCGCGCCGTAATTTGCCACGAGCGAGGATATTACGCGGTAAAAATGCGCGTGGGTGGAATCCAGCTTGCCCACAAAGAAGGCAACCGCTTTTTTAAGCGCGCGCGCCTTTTGAAAGCTCTGCTTAGCCCCCGTGGTAAGCCCCGATTTACCGGAGACGGCTATAACCGCGCTGTCCGCCGCGGATAATGCCTCGCTTACTCCGCCCGCAAAATCGAAAAGACCGGGCGCGTCTATTATATTAAGTTTATGCCCGCCGAGTTCCAGAGCATAAACAGAGGTTGAAACCGAAGTTTTACGTTTTTTCTCTTCGGGGTCAAAATCCATAACGGTGGTACCGTCCGCAATCTTACCGATACGCTCGGTTGCCTTTCCGTAGCACAGAACAGCGTCTGCAAGGGTGGTTTTGCCCGAACCGCCGTGACCCAACAGGGCTACGTTATGTATTGATTGCTGAGAATACTGTTTCAATATAATGCACTCCTTTGAAAGAACCGGTTTGCGCCGATTTGTGTTATAAATTGATTATAGCATATTTCGTTAGCAAATACAACCAATAATTATACATTTGTTAAAATAAATTTATAGAAATGTCATAATGAAGTATTTTTTGCAATATTTTTGTATAAAAGGTAAAAAAAGCGATTTATGAGTCGGAACAAATTTTTAATAAATAATTAAATTCGGTATTGACAAAACGAATAATAAAATGTATAATATATTGGTCACGAGTAATTTGGCTGTATAGCTCAGTTGGCTAGAGCATGCGGTTCATACCCGCAGTGTCATTGGTTCAAATCCAATTACAGCCACCAGCGGCCCGGTGGTCAAGAGGCCTAAGACACCGCCCTTTCACGGCGGTAACACGAGTTCGAATCTCGTCCGGGTCACCAAAAAGCACTTGCAATTGCAAGTGCTTTTTCTTTATCCGCCACGGAATGAGCCGCGCGGAGGCTTCGGAATATATTGAGCTTTTGAGCCGCTACCACCGCACGGGTTTTCTTGAAATATTCGGTTCGGGCAAACAAAGCAATTAAACCGTATGAACAGGCTGTCCTATATGGCAGCCTTTCAATAAGCAAGTCAGTTAGCAGCCGCTAATTCTTAGGAGGTAATATTTATGAAGGAACAAAGCCCCATAGGGCAAATTTGGGAACTGGGAGAAAAAGAGCACGGCGCGCAAAGTGTGGAATTTAAAGATTTCAATATTGAGGTAAAGGATGTTTCGTTCGGTTATCACAACGGTAAAGAGATTTTGCATAACATAAGCCTTTCTGTTCCGCAAAACGGTATGACGGCGCTTGTGTGACCCTCTGGCTCGGGTAAATCAACCCTTGCAAAGCTGATAGCGGGCTTTTGGTATGTAAAGAGCGGCACAATCACCATGGGCGGTCACGATTTAAAGGAAATACCGCTTACCGAGCTTTACGGTAAAGTAGCCTTTGTCTCGCAGGATAACTAACTTTTTGACGCAAATATTAAGGGCTACCGCGCCATAAAAAACGCGGGACACGAAATTCTGCCGAAGTCGGACAGCGACTTTGAAGGCGCCGCCTACCGAAAAACCTGCTTTCGCTTTTTTAAGCTCATGTGCGCTATCGTTCTCGGGAAAATATGCGCGTCCGATCATGCTATGAACACGGTTGACGAAATGAGCGCGCTGAACAGTGACTTTAAAAAATTCATGGAAGAAAACGGCGCGGAATACCAGGTATGGCGGGAGCTTGAAAACGAGTGCGGAAAGTATCTGAAATAAATAAGAGGCGATAAAAATGCTGTTTGAAACATTAGGCGACAAGGAAAACCCCGCCGTATTGGGTTCTTCTTCAAATTATGTGTAAAGTCCAAAATATGGTATAAAAAAGCAAAGTGATAAATGGCGTGAAAGGCGAAAATCGGCTTGCACGC
>CAJJPG010000108.1 GCA_905193585.1 uncultured Oscillospiraceae bacterium | reverse complement strand
ATAGAGTTTTCAAAGCAGTATATCCGCTTTAAACGGCAGGCGAAAATTTTAACATACAGGGGTGTAAAAAATGAATCTTAAAAATATTCTGTTCGGAAGCGGAGATAAAAATGCAGAGGACGGCACGGAAAGGTTAGTGCCCGTAAAGGAAATATACGGCGGAGTAATCGCGCTTAAAAACGGTAAATTCGTAGTCGTAATCGAGGTTTTGCCGCTTAATTTCTACTTAAAATCCGAGCTTGAGCAGAAGAACATTATATCCGGCTTTGCGGCATTTCTTAAAACAGCGCCTGATGAGCTGCAAATAATTGTGGAAACCCGACCTGCGGATATATCCGCGTTTTGCGAAAGGCTTGAAAGCTATTACAATTCAGAGAAAAACGCAAATTGCCGCCGTATGATATTCGAGGACGCGCAGCTGGTAAACTTTATTGCCGAAACCGAAGGGTTATCCCGCCGCTTTTATATAGTCTTACCCTACACCGGACAGGCTCACGAAATTTCAGAGGTTGCCGCCGAGATAGGCGAAACCGCATTGACCGCAAGACAATATCTTGAAGCTTGCGGGCTTGAAACCGTAAGGCATAGCGATGAAGATGAATTTTTAATAAGCCTTTTAAGAAATTATTTCCGCCCGTTTTCTGCGGCAACTGAAAATTCAAATACAGATTTTCCGGAAGCCTTAACGCCGGACAGCGCCGACCTTACCGGCAGCGGATATATCTGTATTGAGGGTGAATACCGCTCGTACCTGTATATTTCGGGCGGGGGTTACCCCACTACTGCGGGGCTTGCCTGGGGCGCGCCGTTTGTTGAGGCGGGAGACGGAATAAATATCTCGTTTGTTCTGAAAAAGGAAAGCCGAGATAAAATTTTACCAAAGATAGGCAACACGGCAATGTTTAACCGTTCGCGCCTTAAAGATGTGGGCGATACAAGACAGGACTTTGAACAGCTTGACGACGCGGTGGAATCGGGGCTGTATATGAAGTCGCAGATTAACCGCGAGGGTGAAGACTTTTACTATTTAAGCACCGTAATAACGGTTACTGCCGATTCACCCGAAGGCCTTAAAAAGCGCGAAAAGGATATTTTAAACCTTTGCGGGGCTAACGGTTTTTCGGTAAGAAAAGCCTATTATATGCAGGATAAAGCTTTTCTGTCCTCTTTGCCGTTATTACAGACCGACACGGATATTTTTAATAAATCCAAGCGGAATATTCTAACCTCGTCCGCCGCGGCGCTGTTTCCGTTTTCGTCCTTTGAGATGTGCGACGAAAAAGGAATATTTTACGGGCTTAATCTGCATAACAGCTCGCCCGTAATAATAGATCACTATGATACCTCCCGTTACAGCAACGGAAATATGGCGGTGTTCGGAATGTCGGGCGCCGGCAAGACTTTCTTTTTGCTGCTGCTTGCAATGAGACTGCGTATGCAGGGAACAAGAGTATATATTATAGCACCCGAAAAGGGTTTTGAATACCGCAACGCCTGCGAAGCAATAGGCGGCAGGTTTGTGTCTATCGGCGCGGGGTCTGCCGACTGCATTAACCTTATGGAGATACGCAGAAATACGCTGGATATTGATTCGGAAATGCAGGGTGATAGAGATAACAGTTCTGTGCTGCTCGATAAAATCCAAAGTATACATATCTTTTTCGATTTATTATATCCCGCCATCACGCCGGACGAAAAATATCTTTTGGATCGCGCGATACTTAACTGCTATAAATCGTTCGGCATAACGCGCGACAACCGCGGCTTAACGGATAAAAACGGAAAACTTAAAAAAATGCCCTGCTTTGCCGACCTTATTCCGTTTATGGAAAAGTTTACGGAATTAAAGGCGGTTACTATGGCGCTTAAACGCTTGGTTGAGGGTTCGGCGTCTGGGCTTGGCGGACAGACTAATATAGATTTAAAGGCGTCGTTTATAGTGCTGGACACCTCGCGGTTAAGCAAGGAGTTTACCGCGCTCGGCACATTTATAGCGACCGAGTTTGTGCGGGACAGAATATCTGTATCGCGGGTCAATAAAAAGGCGGTAATACTCGACGAGGCGTGGAAGATAGCCGGAGAAAACGGAAACGAGCAGGCGGCGGATTTTGTAATTAACCTTATAAAGACCGTCAGGGGCTACGGGGCTATATTTGTTTCGGCAACCCAGAATGTTGTGGATTACTTCGCGCTGAACGACGGTAAATTCGGCGACGCGCTGCTCGGCAACAGCAGACTGAAATTGCTTTTACAGCTTGAAGAAACCGAGGCGGTCAAATTGCAGGAAAAGCTGATGCTTACCGAAAGCGAAACGGCGGAGGTCATCCGCGCGGGCAGGGGCGAGGGGCTTTTATGCGCGGGAAGAAACCGTATAGCGGTGGAGATACGTTCGTCGGACACCGAGTTTGACCTCATAACCACCGACCGCGAAAGCCTTGCGAAAAGAGTAAAAAGCGATTAAATGAAAACAATAAAACGGGAGGAATAGAAAATGGGAGTTATATGTTTTGTGGGCGGAGCAATGTTCGGCGGCTTGGTCGGCACTGTAACTATGTGTTTGGTGCAGGTGGGGAAAGAAAATAAAAAAGACTCATCCCCCTTGGAATAAGTCTTTTTTGAATTATACTATCGAGGTTTCGTTAATAAGAAATAGATTGGGATTTGAATTGCTTATATCCGTCATACGGCTTGTAAATCCGCTTTTTGAAAATACGCCGTAAATTACCGTGTAGCCTTTAAAAGCAGATTTGATTTCGGATGAATTATCGACCTTTTTGACAAGCTCAAAGTACACATCCGCGTCAATCGGTTGATTGTGATATTTACACTCACCGGCAAATAAGCGCTTGTTTACCGTGTCAACAGCCATAACATCAATCTGCGTGTTGCCGCTTTTATCATTCAGCCAGTATGAGCCGATTTTAGATGGCGTAAAGTCGATTGCTTTGTCTGAACAAAGCCTTGCGAATATTTCTTTACAAATATCCTCGTAAGCAAAGGCGACAAACTTTTCCTTGAAATCCTTGTCAAGCTCATCTAAAGAAATCTGCGTATTGTCAAGCTCAAGCTCGCCCTTATACGGATAAACATAACGGAACCAAAAACGGAGAAAATTATCTGAAATAAAGTAAAGCCCCTTGCGTGTCTTTTCCGCATTCTTTTCGGTTACGGGTACTTGCTTTTCTATAAAGCCGAGTTCGGAAAGCGTCTTTAAATACGGCGTCAGCGCTGAGGTTTCAAGACCCAAAATTCCGGCTATCGTTCCTAATTTATGATTTCTGTCGGCTATGACCTTGATTATTGAGAAATAGTTTGTCGGAACCTGTACCTCATCAGTAAGCAGAAAATTAGGTTCTTCATAAAGAAAACCGTTTTTTGAAAGTACATTTTCCTTTATCTGTTCATAGAGAGGCTGTCCGTCGGAGAAAAATTCCATATATTTTGGAACTCCGCCGGTTATTGAGTATTGCTCTGCGGCTTCTTCGAATGAAAGCTTTTGATTTTCATAAACGGTTGTAAACGGCAGCGGCGCTATACGCATTTGTGCGGTTCTGCGCCCGTAAAGAGGGCTTTCATAGGATAACGCGTGTTTTTTCATCATACTTATAAGCGATCCGCAAAGTATGAGCATAACATTGCTGTCCTTGAGAATTTCGTCCCAGGCGTTTTGAAGTATCGACGGGAAAGAGTCGTTTACCTTTACAAGATACGGAAATTCATCTATAACCAAAACCTTTTTCTCGTTCGGCTTGTAATCGGCAACGGCCTGAAATAGATCCAGCCAATCCGAAAAAGCGGCTTTTTGCATTACGGAATTGCCCGTTGTTCTGGCAATTACCCCGGCAAACCGTTTCATGCTCTGAGACTCAACCTCTTTCGTGGCAAGGAAATAAAATGCGGTCTTACTCTTTATAAACTGCTTTATAAGCGTTGTTTTTCCTATACGCCTGCGGCCGTATATTACAACAAAGCCACCGTCTCTGGCATATTCCTTTTCAAGGTCAAGGATTTCTTTTTCTCTTCCGAGAAATTTCATTATATATCACCGTCCATATTGCATAATCTAAATTATGATAATCTTAATTATATTATAACCGATTATTTTAAAAAGTCAATAATTATGAAAGGATTTTTAAATTGTCAACAAATTTTCAATTACTTAAAGAAATGAAAAAGCGGGTGCTGGCAAGCGGGGCTTGCGTGGATTCGCTAATAGGAGTGCCGCCGGAGAGCGAACGCTTTAATAATCTGCTGGAGGTAGCATTACAACAACAGGAAATGGCGTGTATTGAAATGCGCCGCCTTTACTGGCAACTGAAAAGTAAGGAAGAGACAAGCACGGAAATTAAGCCCGGCAAAGCAAAGGAAATATACGGAGAAATATCCGTAACGCCCGAAGGGTGGGTACATATTAAACTCAATGCTTTATTACCTCATTGCAGAGTGACAGGTGGCACGCAGTATGTGACCGACAGTATTTTAAGACTTTTAAATTCTGCGGAGTTTGACGGAATAAAGCTACCGTTTTTCAGTAAAGCGTATCTCGGAATAGTGGAGTTTTGCCCGCGGGATTGCAGCGATGTTTTCGACCACGACAACAAGGGCTTTAAGGCGGTACAGAATGTTTTGAAGGGAAGACTTTTCCCGGATGACGACCGCTTTGAAATGTCCCTCGGATTATTTACCGAGCAGCGGAATGAGAGCGCCTGTCATATCTTTGTACTGCCGGATGATGAAGCCGGAATATTTACGGATATGCGCCTTTCGCACGAATTGGTATAGTGCGCAAGCTCAAAAAAATCGGCAAATTTCAGGCTTTCGGTTTTAAAAAAAAGCGCACAATACCAAACTGCGCATAAACAGGGAGTTTTAGGGATAAAATCTGACCGTTTTAAAAGACAAATGTTACACGGGTATGGGAGGTAGTGCGCTTGTGTTATACACCAATGCAGAAATTGAGCTTTTGAAATTATGTGCCTGGTGTAGAGACCTACCTGCCGGAAGCACATTTTTAAACAAAGAAAATTTAAGGGCTTTGACAGCTGCGGGGCAGTTAAGAATAAGCCGTAACGGTCAGAGTGTCCGTATAACGGAATCGGGTAAACATACGCTTGATACTCTCGGCTTGCATTTTGATTATGACAGCAAAAGCCGCGGAATGGGAAACTATCTTATTCGCAGATTGAACACCGCTAACCTGATGCTGTTCTTCTTCGGCGGAAAGACTGATGTATTTTGCAGCTCCGTTCCCGACCAAAACAGCCAGCTTTCATTTTTGCCGTCCTTTGCACTTAGGCGGGAAAAGAACAAAAACCCTTTAGGCACGGCACGCTTTAACGGAATGTTATATACCAAAAACACCGCCCGCGCCGTGTACTATATAACCGAGGAAAACGACGGCTTGTACCCCGAAGCCGAGCGCAATACCTTTACAATGAATATCTTAACCGGCGGCAGAAAAAGCGCCGCGGCATTTACGGGAGATAAAAGCCTTGAAAAAATAATCGAATATTCCGCACGCAAGACCACAAATTCAAGAGCGCTGCCGGTATTAAGCGCCGTCCGTCGGCTCGATTGCCCGGTTACATTCTTTCCTTTGTCGCAGGCGGGCGCTAGACAAATGCGTATAATATCCGTCCGCGACCACCGTAGAATTATAGCCGAAAGCATTTTAAAGGCAAAATACAAACCGCCCGAAAAGAATTATTACGACGCGGAGGAAAAAATCTTAATAGGCATAGATATGGATATACCGCGGATGGAAACGGCGGCGGAGTACGGGGTGCATATCTTTTTGCTTGACTGGCAGGTAAACGCAGTAAAGGAAATATTAAGGGGCAAAAAGGCGGTTCTGCACCCCTTGACCACCGACACCGCCGAGGAAATACTGCGGCTGCCTAAAGAATTATATGTCAAAGAAACCAAGCCGTATATAACCGAGAAAGGAGAATTTTTAAGTGCGCCTGTCTAAAATTATTGAGATACTGGAGAACAAGGC
>CAJJPG010000107.1 GCA_905193585.1 uncultured Oscillospiraceae bacterium | reverse complement strand
CTTCATTTGGAATATTCCGAAGTAAGAAGACTGGAAAATTACTATTTAAAGATCCTGCGCTTTTCAGATTGGGTTTGTTTATAGGGCTTTCGTATGTTATTCTTTACCCGATCCTTTATATGTTCAGCACAGCCTTTCGCAGTGACGCCGATATTTTGGATACCAGTATTGTGTGGATTCCGAAGCATTTTGTTTTAAACAATATAAAGCAGGCGTTTGTTTCGCTGAATTATCCGCGGTCGCTTTGGTACACAGTGTTTTATAATATTGTTTCGGCGGTTTTGCAAATTGCGGTAACCGCTTTTGTGGGCTACGGCTTTGCCCGCTTTAAGTTCAAGGGCAGGGGAGTTTTGTTTGCGATAGCCCTGTTTACAATAATCGTTCCCGCGCAAACTACTATAATTCCGATGTTCGTAAGCTTTTCAAATTTTGATGTGCTCGGGATTATGAAACTTGTGCGCCTTATATCCGGTACGGACGCGAATATCAGCATTTTAAACACGCCCTTTGCGTTTTGGTTGCCGGCAATGTTCGGCATGGGAATAAGAAGCGGACTGTTTATATACATTTTCCGACAGTTTTTCCGAAATATGCCAAAGGAACTTGAAGAAGCGGCTATGATAGACGGCTGCGGCGCCTTTAAAACCTATTTTTCAATAATGCTGCCGAATGCCAAAACCATTTTACTTACAGGACTTATTTTTTCGGGCGTATGGTATTATAACGACTATTATCTCAACACAATGTTTGCCGATAAGCACTCAACCCTTACGGTCGCGTTATCGCATCTTTCAATGGCTATAGGGGAGTTTGTTTCTTTAAGCGACCAACAGCTTATTATGATTCGCGTTCAGGCGGGCTGCCTGCTTGTCATTCTTCCGCCTATGCTTATTTATTTCTTTGTTCAAAAAAAGTTTACCGAGGGGATTGAAAGATCGGGCATTGTAGGTTAAAATAATAATAGTTTATCGGGCGTATCGTTTATTTTAATGGGGTGAAAAAATTGCAAAAGCAACTGAGCAAAAAGCTGCGCACCATTCCGTTCAATCAATCCGCAACCCGCTTGATTTCCGTTGCCGCCAGTATTGTTTTGCTGCTTTTTCTTGTTTTTGTAATTATCGCCCGTTCTGTTTCGGCAAGCTATGAACGCCGCGAGCGCGAGCAAAGAACAGATACGGTGACAAGCGTTGCAAACTCGTTTGATAAAATGATTGACAGCGCGTCAGAGCTTGCCCTAATGTTTTATGCTAAGGACGCCGCTTACCAAATAGGTCTTTTGCGTGACGGTAAAACACAGCAGTGCGAGGCGCTGCTGTCCTCATATGTTTCTTCGTTCCCGGTTATTGATAATGTGGTTTTAATGACCTCTTTCGAAAACCGCGTGCTTTCTGTATGCTCGCGGCGGGAGATGAATCCGGAGGTCTTTAAGGATTGCCTTACCGCGGATTACGGCGGCTATTTAAAGCTTTTTGAAAACAATGCCGATATGTATATACTTTCGGTGCTGAATAAACCGGTTTCTTCAAGCCTTTGGCGGGAAATCGATGACTTTTGCTATGTGCGTCAAATCGTTTCAACAAAGGACGGAACGCCGCTCGGACTAATGTTTATCAACTTCAAGCGTACTGCACTGCGTACTATGCTTGGGGTTTCAAATCTTCCGTCGGATGAAAACATAACCGTTATAAACCGCGAAAACGAATACGTTTTTTCCGCCCGAAATGATGTAAAGCCTGTCGGAGTGCGTTTTTCGGCGCTCACATTCGGCTATAACGGGAATGAATTTGTTTCAAGCGACGGCGAGCAATTGGAAATTTACGGCTCCAGAATTACAGAACGCCCATACAGGCTGTTCCTTACGGGAGAAAAATCGGGCAGCTTTTTTTCACAGTTCGGATCGGGTATTCCGGTTATAATCGCAATTATAATTATATGCGTACTGCTGCTTTTGTACTTGGCATGGATATTATTCTTCCAAAACCGCACCCTGCACAATGTTAAAAATATACTGGAGCAGCCCGACGACGGAAATCTTAACCGAATAATCATAAAAGATTCATCCTCAATAGAGGGAATTGTATCACGTCAGGTAATCTATGTTAATCAGTTAAAGCAGCAAAACGACGACCAGCGCACCGTTATGCGGCGAAAGCTTTTAAACGATTTGCTTACCGCGCGTGCTCCTATTGACGCAAAGGCGGAAACCGCGCAATTGGAGCGCGTGGGTATTCCGGTTGAAAATAGGCGCTTTATTGTAATAAATTTTGAAATATGCGATTTAAAAGATTCAGACGCAAATGCGCAGAACGAGCAGGAATATGCGCTTATGCAGTTTGTTACCGAAAACATTTTGTGTGATTACGGCGATTGTGTTTCAACTCGGCTGAACGACAGAATAGTGTGCCTGTTTTCAACCGATTCTGCGCTTGAGGAACAGGATATGCTGCTGCCCGTACAGAAGATTATTGAGGTTTGCAAAAAGGAATTTGAACATACGGTATACGCCGGAATAGGCAGCGTCGGCTCGGGGCTCACGGCGGTTTCGCGCTCCTACTATCGCGCATGCGCCGCTTTGGACTTTGCGCTCGATTCATCGGAAACCGTGTGTTTATTCAAGGATATTTCGGGTAAGCGCAGCGAGCAGTCGGAATACGCGCGTATTATAGAATCAAAATTCCATTTTTTGAATTTGATAAAAGCCAAGGATTATGACGGCGCCCGCAAGTCAATAGATTGGATATTTGATAAAAAAAGCCATGGGAGCAGGGTTTCGGCGGAGTTCATTTCACTTCAGTGCTATGAGCTTTTGAGAACCTGCGGGGAATATTTTGCCGATTCCGATAAAAACGGTTTAATAGACGCTATGAGCGACCGCATAGATTATATTCTTTATTGCAGAGATCCTGCTGTTTTGAGGCGGCAATTTTACGAAACGCTTGAGCAAATAATTACGCTTGGAAAAAGTAGTGAAAATACGGTCGATTTTGTGGATGAAATTGCCGCGATCGTGGAGCGCGAATACGCCAATCCTGATTTGTCGGTTTCGTTTATTGCCGATATGATGCAGCAGAATCCGCGAACGCTTTCGGCTAAATTCATAAAAAAGACCGGGAACGGCTTGCTTGACTATATCCATAAGGTGCGTATTGAAAAGGCAAAGGAATTGCTGACGGTCGGTGGGAAATCGGTGCAGGAGGTAACATACCTTACAGGCTATGAAAACCCCAACACCTTTATCAGAATTTTCAAGCGTTACAGCGGTATAACACCCGGAAGGTACAGGGAAATGTACTCCGGGCAATAATTTCAGGGAGACAATAAAATGAACGTTTTTTTTGAAAAAGCAGTGCCTGTTTGGGTAACGGGCAGGGAAAAGGAAATGAATTTGCGAGTTCAGTTTAAGGCGGTTTTCGGAAAAGGAAAAGCCGTTATCGCAAAAATTGCAACCTCGGGTATTTATCAAATGTCGGTAAACGGTAAATTTGTCTGCTACGGTCCCGCGCGTGCCGGGCGCGGATTTTTCCGTGTGGATGAAATTGACCTGACCCCGTTTGCCGACCGCGAACAAAATACTGTAATTATAGAGGTTTGCGGCTATAACGCGCGGAGCTATTACCTTATCAAGCAGGATTCTTTTTTAACTGCGGAGCTGTTGACGGACGGACAGGTGGCGGCGTATACCGGCAATGATTTTACCGCGCGTATCAATCCCGAATATATAAAAAAAATACAGCGTTACAGCTTTCAGCGCCCATTTGCGGAGTCCTACCGCGTTATAGCGGGTGATACATATTTTACAGATACCGTGCAGGGTACAGAGCCGCTCTTATGTTTGCCGCAGCCGAATTATTTAAAGAGGAACACACCCTATCCGCTGTATGAAAAAATCGGGGCAAAAAGAATTTTAGGCGGCAACTTTTCTTTTGCGGAGCGTGAAAGCTATTGGCGCAACGGCGCTTTTGACGCGCTGGTGGCAAAGTCCGAGCAATCCGAGTATCTTTTTGAAAATCCCGATTTAATGATTACCGAGGAATGTGAAAAGCTTAAACTTTCATCTCCTGTTTCAAACGAAGACAAGGCGCTTTCGGACGGCACTTACGGTATTTACGAGCTGCCCTTTAACGCAACCGGAATGATAGGGATACATATAAAATCACAGCGCCCGATAAGGCTGTATATTATGTTTGATGAAATATTGAGCGACGCAGACCGTGTGGATTATTTGAGAGGAACCTGTTGCAATGCGGCAATTTTCGATTTGCCGGCAGGGGAAAGAACTCTCCGTTTTTTTGAGGTTTACACCTGTAAATACCTACAGGCGGCGGTTTACGGCGGGGATGCGGAGGCAGAGCTTTTTATGACTGAATATAAGCATCCGCCGCTTAAGTATACTCCTAAATTCGGTGACGCGGAAATTTGCAAAATTGCAGACGCGGCAGTTGAAACTTTTCGCCAGGGCAGTGTTGATTTGTTTATGGACTGCCCCTCGCGTGAGCGCGCCGGCTGGCTTTGCGACAGTTTTTTTTCGGGAAGAACCGAATATCTGCTTTGCGGCGAAACTTTAGTTGAACACGACTTTTTGGAAAATTTCCTTTGCGAAGAAAATTATGTTAACATTCCCAACGGCATGATACCGATGTGCTATCCTGCGGATCATACGCCGAATTCTTTTATACCTAATTGGGCTATGTGGCTTTTTTTAGAGCTTCGCGAGTATCTTGACCGCTCGGGAGACCGAGAACTGGTTGAGCGATTCAAGGCAAAAGCCTTTGGGCTTTTGAAATACTTCAGTCGTTTTGAAAACAGCGACGGTCTGCTTGAAAATCTTGAAAGCTGGGTTTTTGTGGAATGGTCGCGGGCAAACGATTTGACCGGCGGGGTCAATTACCCCTCAAATATGCTGTATGCCGCAATGCTTTCGGCAGTTTCAGAGCTTTATAACCTGCCGGAGCTTTCCGAAAAAGCTCAAAAAATACGCGAAACCGTTTACCGCCAATCATTTGACGGCGAATTTTTCCGTGACCATGCCGTGCGGGAAAACGGCATACTTAAAGCGGCGGCTGACAGAACAGAGGTATGCCAGTATTACGCTTTCTTTTTCGGTGTTGCAACGCCGGAGCGCGACGGCAAGTTGCTTGAAACGCTGATTCATAAATTCGGCCCTGAGCGAAACCGCAATACCGAATATCCCGAAATTGCCCCTGCAAACGCATTTATAGGCAATTATCTCCGTTTGGAAATTTTAATGAGGGCAGGCTTTAAGGAGGATGTCCTCAAAAATATTGTCGGATTTTTCGGCTATATGGCAAACAGAACCGGAACGCTTTGGGAAAACACCGATACCAGCGCCAGCTGCAATCATTGCTTCGCTTCCTATGTTATTTGCTGGCTTGAAAAATTGAAGAACGTTATGTAATTCAAATTTCCTCGGAAATTTGAAAAGGCATAAAACAATTAACCAGTGAGAGAGCGTGTGAGACGCTTTAAGGGGAGTTGATCGTATGAAAGAGGCGACACAGGACAGGGCAGAGCTACCGGGCGAATACATACTTGATACGGGCGCTACTGTCCGCGCTGCGGCAAAGGTTTTTAAAATAAGCAAATTTACCGTACATACGGCATAACAATATAGAACGGTTTGTGTGGTTAATAGAATAAAACCCCATAAATCAAAACCACCGGTTCAACCGGTGGTTTGCTCCACCCCTATAAGGGGTGATTACTGGCTTGACCCCTAAAAAGGGGTTTCGAAAGTTTAGCACCGCATTACATTCTCCGGCAGCCGCTCACGTGCGGCTGTCTTTTTTTGCCTACTTTCTCTTGTCACCCGTAAACGGGTCGGTAAATTCTTTTATGCTAATTTGGTCTGCTGCATAATCTTCTTCTAACGGATTCCTTATGTATTCCGCTATAACTTTTTTATTTTGACCGACCGTATCTACATAGTATCCTCGACACCAAAAACTTCTTGAGCCGTATTTGTACTTTAAATTCGCATGTCGGTCGAAAATCATCAATGTACTTTTGCCCTTGAGATATCCCATAAACTGTGCTATACTTATGTGCGGTGGGATA
>CAJJPG010000106.1 GCA_905193585.1 uncultured Oscillospiraceae bacterium | reverse complement strand
CAAAAATTTTAACCCCGAATCTTTCTTGAAATTCGGGGTTATTCGACAGTCTGAACGGGCAGCCGATAGAATTTATCGGCTGCCCGTTTTTATTACCGTAAGACCTTTATTTTTCCACTGTTTTTCAATCTGTAACCGAAGATAAATTAATTTGTTCAAAGGCGATTGCCTCGGTCAGCCTTTTTTTAGTGTTGAGCGTAGGGTCGTTTATTACAAGTCTTCGCAGGTTCTCAAGCGTTTCGCCCACTCCCCTGCCGCTTATACCGAGTTTTTTAAGGTCTTCGCCCCGTATTTTAAGGTCGGAGATTTTATAAGGCTCGGCATTTTTTATTATTTCCGATAGCATATTCCGCGCGTTTTCGCAGTTTTCACCGTAAGCCGCCTTATAGCAGAAATAATTTTCGACCGATAGCGGTGAGGTTAAATAAAGCATTTCCTTAATTTCGGGCTTTGACACAGGGAGCGGCATATTAAGGAGTGTAAGCATATCCCGCGCGGCTTTTTTGGTTTTGTTCGGCACCCGCAAAAAGTCCAGTGCGGCTGTAACCTCCGCCCCGCCCGAATAAAGAAAGGCAAAAAGCTTTATATCAGCCGAATTTAAAAGCGGCAATATGCCGTAATCGGGTGCGGTATTAAGCCCTAAAAAGCCAAGCCCGCCTATGTCGGTCAGCGGTTTTAAAGCGGCGGTATTTTTGCCGCAAACGGTTTTTAAAAGCTCGGAATAAATCCGCTCTGCGCTTACGTTTTTAAGCGTGGGTGCATACTCTAAAGCCGCTTTAAGGGTGTTTTCTTCTATATTAAACCCCAAAACCGAGGAAAAGCGGAAAAGCCGCAAAATTCTCAGCGCGTCCTCATAAAATCGGCGCTTAGGCTCGCCCACCGCGCGCAAAATTCGGTTTTGTATATCTTGCTTGCCGCCGAAAAAGTCCTTTAAGCCGTCATTTTTATTATATGCCATTGCATTTACGGTAAAATCGCGGCGGGCAAGGTCCTTGCGCAGACTTTTTACAAAAATCACGCTGTCGGGGCGGCGGTGGTCGCGGTATTCGCCGTCGGTCCGGTAGGTTGTTACCTCGTTCGGAACACCGTTTATAATAACCGTAACCGTGCCGTGCTTTATGCCCGTGGGCACGGTCTTTTCAAATAGCGATATAACGGTTTCCGGCTCGGCTGAGGTGGTAATGTCAAAATCGTGCGGGGTATCGCCGTTCAGCATATCGCGCACACAGCCGCCCACGGCATATGCTTCATAGCCGTTTTTTTGCAAGGTTTCAATAATATATTCGGTGTCGCTCGGTAAAAATAGCATAATTTTTATTTTCCTTTCAAAAAAGGGTTTATTTTTTTGCCGTTTAGCAATATAATAGTAAGTAATAATGTTTTTAAGGAGACCGATTATGAAGCAGCTTCGCGATGAGGATAAAATCATAACACAGGTAAAGCATATTCATATGATAGGCATAGGCGGCAGCGGAATGTGCCCGCTTGCCGAAATACTGCACGGTAAGGGGTATTTCCTTACGGGGTCGGATAATAACGAAAGCGACCCCTTAACCAGAATTAAAAATCTCGGCATAAAGGTTTATATGGGGCACAGGGCTGAAAACATAAAGGGCGCGGAGCTTGTGGTGTACTCCGCCGCAATAGCCGCCGATAACCCCGAGCTTTGCGCCGCGCGCGAGCAGGGCATACCCACAATGGAGCGCTCGCATATGCTGGGGGCGCTTACCCGCCATTTTGATAACGTTATAGGGGTATGCGGCACGCACGGCAAAACCACCGTCACCTCTATGATAACACAAATTTTAATTTTAAACAAGATGGATCCTACCGCGGTTATAGGCGGAAAGCTTCCGCTTATAAATTCAAACGGTATTTCGGGCAAATCGGAAACAATGGTTTGCGAATCCTGCGAGTTTGTTGATACCTTTTTGCAGCTCTCGCCCGATATTGCGGTGCTGCTTAATATTGATAACGACCACCTCGATTATTTCAAAACTATGGAGAATATGACCCTCTCTTTCCATAAGTTTTTGAAAATGGCGAAAACGGCGTATATAAACGGGGACGACAGCCGCGTTTTAACCGCCGCAAAGGATATTGACGCGGATATTATTACCTTCGGCTTCGGGAAAGATAATTTTTACCGCGCCGAAAATATAGAAAGCCGCAAGCGCGGGTTTGCGTTTGACGTGGTAAAGAATAACGAAAAGATAATAAATATTGAAATGCACATACCGGGCAGGCACAATGTTTTAAACGGGCTTGCCGCGTTTGCCGTGTGCTTTGATATGGGCGTTTCGGCAGACGGAATTAAGGACGCTGTTGAAAAATTTACGGGCGCGGGCAGACGTTTTGAGTTTTTGGGCGAGTACGACGGCTTTATGCTGGCTGACGATTACGCACACCACCCGACCGAAATTAAAGCCACCCTTTCCGCCGCAAAGGAGCTTGACTATAATAACGTTATAGCGGTGTTTCAGCCCTTTACCTTTTCGCGCACCGCGCTTTTAAAGGATGATTTTATAAAGGCGCTCTCCATTGCGGATAAGGTAATACTGACCCCGATTATGGGTTCGCGCGAGAAAAATACCTACGCTATTAAAAGCGAGGACTTAGCGGTGGGGCTCCACGATGTTTGCGTAGTGGACGGGTTTGAAAATATAGCCGATAAGATTGAGGAAATTGCCCGCCCCGGTGATTTGGTTATTACAATGGGCGGCGGCGATATTTACAAGGCGGCGCACATTATACAAGGCAGGCACACCGAATGACCGAAAAGCTATATGATAAGGACTCTCATTTAAAGGAATTTACAGGCACGGTATTATCCTGCAAAAAAATGGGGGAAAAATATGCCGCGACTTTAAACCGAACCGCATTTTTCCCCGAGGGCGGCGGTCAGCAGTCAGACCGTGGATATTTAGGTGACGCGTATATATCGGACGTGCAGATAAAAAACGGCGAAATACTTCACTTCGCCGATAAGCCGCTGAGTGTGGGACAAGCCTATGACTGTAAGCTGGATTTTGATTTTCGCTTTCGCAATATGCAGAACCACTCGGGCGAGCATATAATTTCGGGAATTGTGCACCGCCTTTACGGCTTTAATAACGTAGGCTTTCATTTGGGAGCGGAAATGACCATGGACTTTGACGGCGAGCTTACAAGACGTCAGCTTGACGAGATTGAAGACCTTGCAAACAAAGCGGTGTATGAAAATCTGCCCGTTAAAGCCTACTACCCGACCGACGAAGAGCTTAAACAACTTGATTACAGAAGCAAGCTGGATTTAAAGGAAAACGTGCGTATAGTGGAAATAGAGGGCGTGGACGTTTGCGCCTGCTGCGCGCCGCACGTTAAGGCAACGGGCGAAATAGGCGTTATAAAAATTCTGGATTTTGAAAAATACAAGGGCGGCGTAAGGCTGATTGTAAAATGCGGGGCGGACGCGCTTAGGGATTACCGCGAAAAGTACAAAAACGTGCTGGAAATATCAAATTTGCTCTCTGCCAAGCAGCCCACGGTATCGGCGGCGGTTGTGCGGCTGAATGACCAGTTATCAGCCGAGAAAGCGGAAACAGCCGCGCTTAAAAAGCGCCTTATTGCCGAAAAGGCGGCGGGCTTTGCACCCGATACCGATAAAACCGCCGTTTTTGAAAACGGGCTTGATATTAAGGAACTGCAATTATTAGCCGATGCGCTGTGCCAAAAGGCGGGCGGCATACGCGGCGCTTTTTCGGGGGCTGACGGTGCTTTTTCCTTTGCAATATGCGGCGAAGAAACCGCGCTCGGAAACTTTTTTGCGAAATTCAAAGCCGCGTTTAATACCCGCGGCGGCGGCAGAAACGGCATAAGGCAGGGCACTGTGTGCGCCGAGCGAGCGGAAATTGAAGGGCTTTTCAAAGAATAAAAATAAGGGTGATGTTTAAATGGCAAAAACACGGACAAAAAGACAGCAGGCAATTGTAAAACGGCGGATTTTTTTAACCTGCTGCGCGGCGGTGCTGCTGGCGGTTGCGGCGCTTGTGGCGTTTTCGGTAAACGCGGTTTTAAAATCGGGCGATAAAAAGAAGCCCGATAATTCGCAGAGCACCGATTCTTCAAAGGTAGAAAGTGTTGTAATACCCGAAACCACCGCGCGGATAATATCAACAGGCGATATTATGGCGCATTCCACCCAGATAGACGGGGCGAGAACGCAATCGGGCGAATACGATTTCAGCCCCTATTTCAAGCATTTATCGCAGTACTTTAAGGCGGCGGATCTTGCCGTTGCAAACCTTGAGGTTACATTCGGCGGCACAGAATCGGGTAAATACAGCGGTTATCCCGCATTTAACACGCCCGACAGCCTTGCAGATACCATAAAGGATTCGGGGCTTAATTTCCTTGTGACCTCGAACAATCACTCCTACGATACGGGGCTTTTCGGGCTTAAGCGCACGGCGCAGGTTTTAAAGCAAAAGGGAATTGAGTTTATAGGCACAAAAGAGGTTGAAACCGACCCCGCTTATGCCGTGAAAGAGATAAACAACATAAAAATAGGGCTTGCCGATTACACCTACGAAACCTCGGGGCAGACCCCCGGCAGGAAATACCTGAACGGCGCTATTATCGCGCAAGAGGCTAACAACCTTATAAACAGCTTTTCATACGACAGAATAGACGAATTTTACACCGAGGCCGAAAAGGTAATAGGCGAAATGAAAACGCAGGGCGCCGAGTTTATAGTGTTTTATATGCACTGGGGCAACGAGTACCAGACAAGCCCCAACACCTGGCAGAAAACTATAGCCCAAAAGCTTTCAAACCTTGGCGTTAATATGATAATAGGCAGCCACCCGCACGTTATTCAGCCGGTTGAGCTTATACATCCCGAGGGCGGTGAGGGCTACACAATATGCCTTTATTCAACCGGAAACTGCATTTCAAACCAGCGGCAGGAAATAATGGACAGCTGCCCTTCGGGCCATACAGAGGACGGCTTGCTGTTTGATTTCACACTTAAAAAGAATAAGGACGGCGTGGCTCTTTCGGACCTGAAAATTGTGCCTACCTGGGTGAACAGATATAAGGAAACGGGTCATAACGGATTTTTATATACCATATACCCGCTTGAAAACGCAAACGACGGCGCGGCGAAATTCGGGCTTTCGGGCACCGCGGCTACAAAATCGGCTAAATCCTACGAGAGAACCAAGGCTATTGTGGCGGCGGGGCTTACGCAGTGTCAGCAGCAGATAGGCTGCAATATTACTTTTCAGTAAAGGAACTGATAAAAAATGATAGACGAACAGGTTAGGAAATTAGTTTGCTACGGGCTTGAAAGGGGGCTTTTCACAGAGCGTGACGAGATATACGTTACCAACCGCATTCTTGAAATTTTGCAGCTTGACGAATATAACTGCGATACCGCTTTTTCGGCTGTTGACCTTGAAGAAACGCTGAAAGCCCTGCTTGATTACGCCGCCGAAAAGAGACTGACGGAAAACGACACCACCCACCGCGATTTATTTGATACAAAGCTAATGGGGGCTTTAATGCCGAGACCGAGCGAGGTTACAAATAAGTTTAAGGAGCTTTACGCCATATCCCCCAAGGCTGCTACCGATTACTTTTACACTTTGAGTCAGGACAGCGACTACATACGCCGCTACCGCGTGGCAAAGGACATTAAGTGGCTGACTGCAACGCCCTACGGCGAGCTTGAAATTACCATAAATCTTTCAAAGCCCGAAAAGGACCCAAAAGCTATAGCCGCCGCCAAAAATGCGCCGCAGGCGGGCTACCCCAAATGTATGCTCTGCCGCGAGTGCGAGGGGTATGCGGGCAGAATAAACTTTCCCGCAAGGCAGAACCACCGCGTTATACCCATTACGATAAACGGCAGCGACTGGTGCCTGCAATATTCGCCCTATGTTTACTATAATGAGCATTGCATTGTGTTTAACGCAAAGCACACGCCTATGGCTATAAACCGCGCGTCATTTAAAAAGCTGCTCGATTTTGTAACCCAATTCCCACACTACTTTGTAGGCTCAAATGCCGACCTGCCTATTGTGGGCGGCTCAATTTTAAGCCACGACCATTT
>CAJJPG010000105.1 GCA_905193585.1 uncultured Oscillospiraceae bacterium | reverse complement strand
GTTTTATTTTGTCGTTTCTGCCTATTAGCATTCTCTTAACTTAATGACATTGCCCTTTCGGGGAGCTGAAGCCTATTGCAATATTCGCTTTTTTTAGTCTATAACCGCATTACTTTCCGAAAGAATATCACGAATAATTTTTATATCCGCGTCAGCGGCGTTACAGCCTTGCTTATACGCTACGGCTGCGCCTACTCCCGCCGCCTGACCTATGGCGCAAACGGTCGGCATAATTCTGTAAGATGCCTGCGCCTCGTGCGTTGAGGATATACACCTGCCCGCCACCAAAAGATTTCCCGCCTTTGCGGGGCACAGGCAGCGGTACGGAATTGTATAGTATTCCCCGGGGGCAAAATAATGATGACTTGTTCCCGTGCCGTCCGGGTTATGAATATCAATATCATAGCTGCATGCGGCTATGCCGTCCTCAAATTTTGTGCAGCCGAGCAGCTCTTCCTCACACAGTATGTGCCCGCCCGTAATCATACGGCTTTCCCTTACTCCGATTTCCGAGGCAGTAGACAAAACGGCGGCGTTCTCAAAGGACTTTGCAAATGATTTTATAAAAGTAAAAATTTCAAACACCTGCTCGCGCGCCTCAATTTCCGCTTTTGTAATGTCAAATACATCGGTGGGGTTACGCTTTATAATTCTTGTGGTGTTGAAATGCAAAACGCCGCTGTGCATCGTATCAAACACCAAAACATTCTCGCGGGGATTTGTTATTTTGCCCTCTGCTCTCGCCTGCTTGTATCTCCTGTTTATCTCTTTCAGTTCCGACCGAAACAGTTGTTTATCAACTCCACCAACGCGGAAACAAAGCGTCAACGGCTGGCATAAACCGTCTTTTTCTCTGCCGAGTGTATAATCGCAGCCCGCCGCTGCCGCCAGATCCCCGTCTCCCGTGCAATCTATAAAATATTCGGCTTCCGCCTCTATTTTCTGCGTTTTATAGGCTAATGTCACCGAGGATATTTTATTTCCCTCAGTCTTTGCGCCTATTAAAACAGCGTGAAACAAGGGAAAAATATTTTCCCTTATTATCATCCTGTTTAAAACCAGCTTGAGCTTTTCCTCATCAAAGTTAAGGTTGCAGTCATATCCGTTCAAACTGTCCAACTGTTCAAGAATTTCCGCAAAAATACCGCCCGACATGAGCTTATCGCCGCTTTTGAACGGCATAAACGGATTGACAAGACAGTTTACCGCCGCACCGCCGAAACAATTTGATTTTTCGGCTATCATAACGCTTAATCCCTCTCTTGCCGCCGAAATTGCAGCGGCAACTCCCGCAAAACCACCGCCGATAACCGCAACGTCAAATTTCATATTTATATCTTCCTTTCGGTATTTTCCGCAATTATAGCACAAATCACCCTAAAATGCTTGCACAAAAGATACCAAAATGATATAATTTTTAAAAAGCAGTGATAAAAGTGCAAATATTAAGTCTTAATTCATTTATAAATTTTTTAACGGAAAATACGGGAATACAAATATGCCTGCATGATATTTCGGGAATACTGGCAAATGAAAACCTGTTTGCGGAGTATAAATATACAATTCATTCCTCTGAATTTTGCTCGGCGGCAAAAGCGACGCGGCGCGGTTTGGAATTATGTATGAAATGCAAAAAATCAGCCAACCGCAAGGCGGTATTCGGCGGCGAATACTTTTGCGGAAATTGCGCATACGGATTAACCGAGCTTGCGTATCCCGTGGTAATTGATTTTGAAGTAAAATGTATAATTTATGTCGGAAACGTTATACGGGATATGAATTTCACAAAGCAAAAAATCGACCGCACATGCCGCCTTACGGGAGCCGACCCCGAAAAATTGAAAGCGCTTTTAAGCGGCTGCAAAAAAGCGGAAAACAGCAATGTATTGTTTGAACTTGCGCGTATGACTGAAAGCTACATAGTTTTAATTCTGAATAAAAACGAAAGCAATAAAAAAAGAAACGGTACGCCCTGGATCGTGCGGGATTTAAAGCAATATATCGAAACCAAATTCAGCGAAAGCATCTCATTAAAGGATTGCGCGGCGCTTTATTTCGTAAATGAAAAGTATTTGGGAAGAATATTTCAAAAAAATATCGGTATGAGCTTCCATAAATATCTTAATCGCATACGGTGCGAAAACGCTAAGCGCAGGCTCAAAAACGAATCGCGCACGGTAACCGAAATCGCGCTTGAATGCAGATATTCAGACGTTACATACTTTAACCGCGTATTTAAACAGCTTTACGGACTTACACCTGAAAAATACAGAAATAATCAGATGGCGGCTTCGTAGCCGATAGGCTCCCTCTGACGAGGGAGCTGTCACGCAAGTGACTGAAGGAGAGAAAAAGTAAAGTTTTTATGTGTCTAAAACCTTTTTCTCCCTCTGTCACGGCTTACACTGCCCATAGACTATCCCCTCTAAAATCTAAAAAAGGCCCCCTTTTTTGACGTAAGTCAAAACAGAGGGGGTTGCTCCCCACGGTGAGGGGAGACGTCAACACAGTTGACAGAGGGGACCGCCGCTGTCAGCGGCTGGCGCCGTAGGCGACTGAGGGGTATTTTCTAATGTCTAACGTCTAATATCTAAATTAATCCACCGATTTCATTGATTCAACCATATCCACCTTTTTAAGGCGCGGGGTAAGCGCCAAATTGACCGCCACGGTGAATACAACCGTTATAACCGCCGCGAACACAAAGGATTTCGGGTAAATCGTCCGCCCGAACATTACGGATTCCATTTCGGCGGTATAAACCACAAAACGGCAGAGGAACACGCCCAGCACCAAACCGACCGCCGTGCCTATAAGGCTTAAAAGATAGGTTTCCCTGCAAACGTAGGAATTTACCTCGCGGTCGAAAAAGCCTAAAACCTTTATAGTGGCAATTTCCTTAATTCTCTCGCTTATGTTTATATTCGTAAGGTTGTAAAGCACCACAAACGCAAGCGTTCCCGCAGAGATTATAAGCACCAGCACAATATAATTTATGCTTCTTATCATATTATCAAAGCTTTCAATAACAAAGGTGGAAAAGGACGCGGAAACAACTCCGTCGGTCGCTAAAATTTCCCGTGTCATACCGTCCTGTTTGTCGGCAGAAACACCCGACTTTATAAGCAATGTAGAGTATGCGCAGTCCTTTCCGAAAAGCTCCGAATAGTATTCGGGTGTCATATAAACATAGCCGTTAATATAATTTTCGCAAATACCGTTTATTTTCGCCTCTGCTTTTTCGCCGTTTTTGGTTTTAAGTGTCACGGTATCGCCCTTTTTAATGCCGTGAGACGTGGCAAACTTTTCGGTTATTATCGCTCCGCCGTTTTGAATCGCGAGCTTTTCCCCGCTTTTCCGCTCGCGCAGCCTCACAAAATCAACAAGCTCCTCGGTTTTCTCGGGGATATAGAAGTTTATTTCAAGCTCTTTGCCGTCCTGCAAAACATAGCCTGTTTCGGAGTGTATTTCGGTAAAGCTTTCGGTATTTTTGCGGAAATATTCAAGCGTGGCATCATCAGCGGTATCGGAAAGCAGCACGGTCAGATCATACTGTTGAATGTCCTCATATTGCTTAGGTACAATATCGCCTATCGCGTCTTTCAGCCCAAATCCCGTAAGCAGCAGCGCCGTGCAGCCCGAAATGCCTATAACGGTCATAAACAGACGTTTTTTGTATCTGAACAGGTTTCGCGCGGTCACCTTGTGGGTAAATTTCATACGCCGCCATATAAAGCCCACGCGCTCAAGCAGTATTCTTTTGCCGCTTTTGGGGGCTTTAGGCAGCATAAGCGCGGCGGGGTTTTCGCGCAAAGCGGCAATCACCGCCCATAAAGTCGCCGCCAAAATGCAAATAACGGCGGCAATCAGTGCCCCTAATGATATGGGCGCGTTAAAGCTCAAATGTATTTCGGGCAAACGGTACATTATTCTGTAAACGTTTATAATAACCGTCGGGAAAAGGTAAAGCCCCAGCGCCAGCCCGAAGGCTCCGCCCGTAACCGCCGCGGCGCCCGCGTAAAGCAGGTATTTCGCGGCAATGGCGCGGGATGAAAAGCCGAGTGCTTTAAGCGTGCCTATTTCGGTGCGCTCCTCGTCTACCATTCGCGTCATGGTGGTAAGCGCCACAAGCGCCGCCACCGCAAAGAAGAACACGGGAAAGACCTTAGCTATTGAATTCACCTTTTCGGCGTTCGCCTTTAGGGATACAAAGCTTACGTTGCTTTCGCGGTCAAGTATATACCATTCGGGCTTTTTCACTCGGCTCTCGGCCTCGGAAATCACCTTGTCTTCAAGCCCCATTGCCGCAGCCGCCCTGCCCTCCGGCGCGGCAAGCGCAGTATCCGCCGCTATTTTTTTAAGCTCGTCATAGCGCGCGTTTTCTCTTGCTTCGGCTGTTTTTTTCAAGGCGTCCTTTCCTTTGTCGCGTAAATCCTCATATTCACCGTAAAATGCGTTAAGCTCTTTTGCATCTTTAAGTGTCAGGAAAATATCGGTGTAGTAATCGGTGCTAAAGGTATCGTACACGGTGTAGAGAACCACCGAAATTCTGCCGTTTGCAATATCGGTGCTTTCCTTTTCTATGGACATATACATCGGGCTTTCAACCACGCCCACAACCGTCAATTCGTCTGCAGAGAGAACATCGGCATTTTCGGCGTGATACACCGTGCCAAGCTCAGGCTGCGCTAAAAACGGGTTTGGCACAAGTGCTAAGCACTCGCCCGCCTTTTCGGGGTATCTGCCGCTTTTAAGCTCGGTTTTGTTTACTTCGCCTTTGTTTTTTATGCTGTCGCTGTCGTCAGCATATATCCGCGCGGCGGTGCCGTCGCCGCCGTCCTTTTTAATAAGTATATCTGCGGTCTTGCAAAGCGCCGCAGCCGCTACGCTGCCGTCGGCTTTCACCGCCTCTAAGTCGTCCTCGGTCAAACCGCTCGTCGATTTAATGTTTATATCCCAAAAATCGTTTTTATCGTAATAATCGTCTATCGTGGTGTAAAAATCGGGCGCGGTGGATAAAAGCCCCGCCAGAAAGCCCACGCCCAGCGCGGTTATGGCGAAAATTGCGGCGAAACGCCCCAAGCTGCCGCCTATCTCCCGCCTTATGTGCTTGAAATACGTTCTTTTCACTACCACTCAATCCTTTCGGCGGGCAGCGGTTCGGGATTAACGGAGTTTTCCGTAACCTTGCCGTTTTTGATTTTTATAACCCTGTCCGCCATGGCGCATATAGCCTGATTGTGGGTTATTATTATAACCGTTGTTCCGGTTGAGCGGCAGGTGTCGTGTAAAAGCTTTAAAATCGCCTTGCCCGTGTTGTAATCAAGCGCGCCTGTAGGCTCGTCGCACAGCAGAATTTTCGGGTTTTTCGCAAGCGCGCGCGCAATTGATACCCGCTGCTGCTCCCCGCCCGATAGCTGCGCGGGGAAGTTGTTCATTCTGTCCTCAAGCCCCACGCTTTTAAGCACCTCGGCGGCGTCCAGCGGCTCGCGGCATATTTCTGAGGCTAATTCCACATTTTCAAGCGCCGTGAGGTTCTGCACTAAATTATAAAACTGAAAAACAAACCCAACGTCATAGCGGCGGTATTCGGTAAGGCGGCGGGTGCCGTATTCGCTTACCTTTTCACCGTCTAAAATTATATCGCCGCTGTCGCACCTGTCCATACCGCCCAGCATATTAAGCACGGTGGTTTTTCCCGCGCCGCTCGGCCCCACAATTACCACAAGCTCGCCCTTTTCGGCGGTAAAGCTTATGCCGTCTGATGCGCGGGTTATGTTATCGCCGTTTTTATAAAATTTGCAAACGTTGTCAAAGCATATATAACTCAAAGCTCAAAACGTCCTTTCCTTTATTTTACAAAAAGATTTTAACACATTCCACCGCCGATTTTGAGTACAGATTGTGAATTTTCGTGTTTTCGCAAAAAACACTTGATTTTATTGTTTCAATATTGTATAATAACATACGTCACATTTGCCGGTGTGATGGAATTGGCAGACGTAGTGGACTCAAAATCCACCGGTAGCGATACCGTGCCGGTTCGAGTCCGGCCACCGGCACCATGGCGAGTGTTCTTACAGCATTTGAAAAGCTGTAAGAACACTCGCTTTT
>CAJJPG010000104.1 GCA_905193585.1 uncultured Oscillospiraceae bacterium | reverse complement strand
AACAGTTCGGGCAGTTCCACCCTGAAAGCCACCGTTATGTCCGCATCCTTTGGGGAGACATTACGCTTAGATTCATAATAGGCTTTTTGAAAAAATTCAGTAAAATATAATGTATGAAAAAAATTGATAAACTGAATCTGCTTATAAATGTACAAATATTAGAAAATCTTTCATTAAATTTTGAATCATCTATACGGTCAAACAAAACAAATATACCAAGTGCAGCTATAGCCAGAAATGCATTATTATACCAAACATTATACAGAACATCAGAATGTAATAAACCGCCGCGTGAAACAAACTGTATTGAAACCGTAATAAAGAAGCTGATCAGTGTGATTATGCATACCCACATATTGTTGAGCTTTATTAAATTTTTATTTGCCGCGAAATACCCGGCAACTATATATAATCCGTATGAACCACCTAAAAAATTGACCGAAAGCAACGAAAGACATTCAAATTTTATTCCTGCCATATTTAACAGTATTTGCAATGTAGGCAGAAAAAAATCAACCGCAAAAATTGCGAATATTAAAAAGGCTAAAGATTTTAAAGAAA
Source organism: uncultured Oscillospiraceae bacterium (assembly GCA_905193585.1). Classification (GTDB taxonomy): domain Bacteria; phylum Bacillota; class Clostridia; order Oscillospirales; family Acutalibacteraceae; genus UBA737. The sequence goes on along the minus strand of CAJJPG010000104.1, from coordinate 5,797 downwards.
AAGTTTTAACAATTTTGGCCACAAAAGGTATGCCCAAATACATTCCTAATATCATTGGAAAATACCACATTTGCGGCGAAGGTACCTGCTTCATACACAGCAATTCCCTAAGTATGTTATCAAAAGTTAAATATTGAAATCTACCTATAAGACAAAAATATATATTGTAAATTACAATCCAAATTTCATTTGCAATAAAAAGAGGGAGCCAATTTCTTTTATAAAATGTAATTATATCAGAATCATTGTCAATTTGCTTTTTCAAAAGCAAAGCTCCGGAAAGAAATAAAAATATGGGTACGCCCAATCTGCCGACTGTAAAAGCCAAAATCATAAAAAGCCCCGAAATCTTGTTAGTATCGCCCCACTCGTTTGCCGTGAAATCATAAACATTTTCTACACAATGGCACAAAATTACGCATAAAATAGCAGCAGCTCTCGCAAAATCAAACTTGTAGATTCTTTTGCTCATCCTTTTTTCTCCGAAACCTTTTAATATTCTGTTTATTTATTATCCAACCTTCCGAAGCTTGAAAACGGGAAAACGCGCAGCACGGCATGACCCAAAACATACCTTGTGTCAACCAAGCCGCCCTCGCCTATTCGGGAATCACGGCTGTCCATAGAGTCGTTACGGTTATCGCCCAAAACAAATATATACCCCTCGGGCACATAAATCGGAAATTCCACGTCATATTTGCTCGTGGTGGGGGTTCTGGTGTAGGGTTCGTCTAATTCCACGCCGTCAACAGATACCACGCCGCGTTCAAAATCAATATCCACCGTTTGCCCGCCTGTTGCAATAACGCGTTTTATTATCGGTACCTGAGCGGTTTTAACATTTTCAACCGAATTGTCGGCATTGCGCGATATTACAACTATATCGCCCCTTTTGGGCGTGTAGGCAAGATTGGTTATTATGACCTTATCCTTATCCTGAAGTGTGTTTGTCATAGATCTGCCGCTTATTGTGGCAACGCGGAAAATAAAGCTGAATATAATAACTACCGATATTATGGCGGTTGCAAGCACGTCAAGCCATTCAAAAAGCTCATCCGCCATACTGCGCTTTTCGGGTTCGGGCTTTGCGTCGGGCAGACTGCTTGCAAATTCCTCGCTTATATTAAAGCCTGTTTCATCCGCAGGCTCCGGATTACCGTTTACTTCCGTATCGGTTTTAAATTCCTTTTCGTCTTCCATAACGCACCTCCTTATAGCAAAAAGGGAGACAGCATAAATCCGTCCCCCTTCCGTCAATTTTTCAAATTAACCGATACGTTCTTTAACCTTAGCCGCTTTACCGACTCTGTCACGCAGATAATAAAGCTTTGCTCTGCGGATTTTACCCTTGCGAACAAGCTCAACCTTGGCAACGTTGGGCGAATGTACCGGGAAAACACGCTCAACGCCTACTCCGTAGGAAACGCGGCGAACAGTGAAAGTCTCGGCAATTCCGCTGTTATTCTTAGCGATAACAGTGCCTTCAAACACCTGTATTCTTTCTTTCTCGCCCTCTTTAATTCTTACGTGTACCTTAACGGTGCTGCCTATAAGAATTTCGGGTGCGTCTTTTTTGAGCATATCTGCGGTAAGCTCTTTAATTACGTCCATTTTTTCTTCCTCCTTAAATAATACCAGACGTTCGTACCCAAAAATTTTGACAGAGGACCGTCCGCTTCAATGTCGTTTTTCGGCAATGAACCCACCCCGTAAGGACCGGGTGAAATCAAATGCACCTGTTAAAAACGGCGCAGAAAATACCTTCCGTTTCAAACAGCCTTTTTATTCTATCACAAACCTTTAAAAAAATCAAGCATTATTTTACGAGAGTTCCGCCGTCGCTTTTTAGCAGTATTAAAATGCGCTCCTCTTCGCCCGTTACGGCGTTAATATATATTAAAATTTCCTGCCCGTCCTCTGTCTCGCAAAGGAACTCGTAGCAGCGCACCTCCCCGCCCGCGTCGGTAGGAATAAGGGTAAGCCCGGTTTTGCGTATTTTAAGTTTCTTATTCACTTTTTCGGCGGCTTTTTCTATTGTTACGGCGGGGCTTTCAAAGGCGCGGTCGGTATGGTTTGAAAGATAACCGCTTGTTTCCAAAAGCATTATTTCGCCGCTGTCCATTGCAACGCCCACTTTTACAAGGTCGGTGTAACACACGGTTCTGCCGTCCTGATACGCGAAATTTATAACGCAAACGCCCTCGTCGGTAAAATAATAGGTTTCGGTAAAGCCTGTAAGCCCTATTTTTTCAAGGTATCTTTTAGCCTTATCCAACGCCTGGCGGTATTCAAGAATAAAATCCCCCATTTTCCCCGTTTTGCGCATATAAACGGGGTACCCGCCCCGGCAGCTCACGGTTACAACCGAACCCGCACCCGAAAAGCGGTAGGCTGCAATTTTACCGGAGGTTTTTTCTTCAAATTTAAGCTCGTCCGCTTTAAGCCCCGTTATTTCCGCCGCTTTTTCAAGCGCCTTGCTTTCGCTTACCTCATCGGCGTTTTTAATCATCTCGGGCTCTTTTTCTAAAATATGGTCGGAATACGGTCCGTCATACACAAGGGTCGGGTAATCCGAAAGGCTTTCTTCAAGCGAGCCGAGCGCCCCCGCCAGTGATTCCTGCGGTACGCTCTCCCCTATTTTTCGGTCAAGCTCCGCCGCCCATTTATCGGCAGTGCCGTAGGTAATATCCGCCTCGCCTATCGCGTCGGATATTTTCTCCGCCGTGCTTTTAAGCAGCTTTATATTCTCGGCATATTCCGCGTTTTCCGCTCCGTCCACCAGACTTTTGGAAACCGACATTGCGTAATTTCCCACCTGTGACAAAAAGCGGTTGAGCGTTGTAAGCTCGCCGCTGCCCGAGGGCAGACGGGACAAAGCGTTTTTTGCGTTTTCTGATTCGGTAAGCAGCTGCGCCGCCATATTGCTTAATTGCTTTGCAGAGGTTGTGTACTCGGCTTTTTTTAAAATCAGCGAAATATTATTCACACCCGAAAGCAGTTCTTCAAGCGAGCGGGAATAACCGTTTTGTATTTGCAAGCGGTAGCTTTTAAGCTCCGAGCGGCTTTTTAAGGCAAAACCGCCGAAAACAAGCGCTAATGCCGCACAAAACGATACCACGCGCACGGTAGTTTTTTTATTCATATTAAATCCCTCCGATTTACATATTATTGCCAAAATCGGCGGGATTAAACATTTAGCAGCACGCATAGCCTACATTCCGAAAAAGTTTATTATATAATTTGTATGTAATTTTATTGCGGGCGGTAAAAATGAAATGAATTTCGGAAAAAAATTGAAAACACTTAGAAAAGAACACAATCTTACACAGCGCGAGCTTGCAGACCGCATATTTGTTTCAAAATCCGTTATATCCTACTACGAAAAAAACGAGCGAACGCCGTCGCCCGAGGTAATTGTGAAATTAGCTTATGTTTTTAATGTTACAACAGATTTTCTGCTTGAAATAAGACACGCACGAACAATAGATTTAACCGGATTTACGGACGAAGAAACAGCGGCAATTACAAATTTAATTGATATTATTAAAAAAAGCCGCGGTCACTGAAAATGCAAACAATCCCTCAGTCAGCCATACGGCTGACAGCTCCCTTCTTTTCGGTTTTGCCGCCTATCGGCTTCCTTCTTTTTGACGTATGTCAAAACAGAGGTTATTCCCCTGTTAGGGAAAATGTCTGCGCAGCAGACAAAAGGGTTCCCGTTTTCGTAGAAAAAGCTGTCGTGCGTATGCACGACTGAGGGGTATTTTTCTAAAATCTAATGTCTAAAATCTAACGTCTGATTCCTATTCCGCCAACATGCTTTAAACGAAATAATAATTTATATCCCATGCGGGCAGCCCCGGGAAATGCCGCATATAAATGCGGTAATCGTCTCTTATATTACAAACCGCCTGCGGTATATCCGTAAGGTCGCCCGTTCGGTGGTAGCAGGCTATCTGCATTTTTGGGCGGCAGCGCGAAATTGTGTTTTCGGCGCCCTTTATCATCTGTACCTCGCTGCCCTCAACGTCTGCCTTTATAAAGGAAAAATTGCCGTTCAGGTAGTCAACCGAAATCATTCGACATTCCTCCCCCGCGCCGACGCCCGAGCCGCGCCCCTTGTGCGCCGAAAAATCCGCATTGCCGCTTTTTTCGCCAACGCAGGCGTTTATAAGCGTTATATTTTCAAGACAAGCGGTATTAACGGTCAGCTTTTTAAAGCTCTTTTTATCGGGTTCTACCGCTGTTATGCTTTTATATTCTTTAACCCGCTCGGCAAATTCAAGTGCCGTATCGCCGTTATATGCGCCAAGGTCAAGGTAATTTTCCGCCTTGCCGAGCGTCAAAAAGCTGTTGTAAGGCTCATCCTGCGGCACCTCGCAGCGGTACAGATAGTCCGGCTTTCCGCTCAGCTTGAAATTCACCGTGTTTTCAAAGGTCTCGCACGATTTATCGTCTGCAAGATGTGAATATACCCACAAAAGCCGCTCCCTGTTGCGGGCAACATACTCGGAATTAAAAATCCCCCCGCCGTATACGGGAACATCGGGCACCAAAAGCTCCTGCTCCGCTGATATCCGTTTTATATTCTCAAGCACCTCGGGTCTTGATGAGCCGAAGCACAAAAGCACCGTCATATCACCGAATTGCTCTTTAAGCGCGGAGTATGAGGTAAGGCGCATACCGTGAAACAGCTTATCCCGCACAAAGCCGTCGGTTGCGAACACACCCGACGGCTTTACCGAAACACTTTCAAGCGCTTTTATAATTTTATCGGCACCGTTGCCCATACCGTAAAGAACAACGGACTTTTTGGTTGTTTTTAAATACTGCCATATATCCTGTTTTACAATATTCATCTTTTTCCCCGCATTTTTCTGCGTTTTGCGGCTTTGTGCCTTGCCGCAATATTTATTGCAATAATAAATATAACAAATAAGGCTATGGGTGTAGCTACGGCGGCGATTATTATTTTGCGTTTTTTCGCCTTTTGCGCTTTCCTTTCCGCCTCGGCTTTAGCCTTTTCCACCGCCCTTTTCTTTTCCTCAAGGCGCTGCTTTTCCGCTTCTTCCTCCGCTTTTATTCGCTCCTGTTCAGAGTAAAGGGTTATATTTTCAAGCATATCGTTTTTTTGCACGTCCGCACCGACGCTTGTAAAATAAAGCCCGTATTCGCAGGGAGAATATTTTTTAATTTGCGAGGCTTTGGTAATTTCGCCGTTTTTGCCGAACATCCATTTTTTAAACCATGTTCCCTGCTGCGATTTATGCTCCAAAAAGCCGAGTTTTGACATTTCAAACGGAGTTTTCCCGCCGAAAAACTCACTTGGTAAGTCATAATCCATTACTATTTTATTTTCATTATATAAATGCACATAAAGCTTTTTCGGGGTATATACACCGTATTTTTCGGCAGTTTCGGGAAAGCTTTTATCATCCCCCGAAATTTCCACCGCTTTTTTCAGCATAGCCGCGTTTAAAATGTGCATACCGTGACCGTATTCGCCCTTAAAATCGTGGCTTACCACCACCTGCGGCTTAAACCTGCGCAGCAGCTCAACCTGAACGCCCAGTGCGTCATTTTCGGTAAAGCCCTCGGCTGCAATGGTTTTAAGCGCACCCTCAAGCGATTCCGAATAATAATCGGGAAAATTATTTATAACAGGGTAGTATTTTATACCCACCGTCCAAAGTCCGTTCAAAAGCTCGTGACGGCGGCGGGGTTCGTTTTTGTGGTCGGTATAAAGCTGACGTTAGATAACGATACTTTTGAAAACACTGGAAAATCAAGGTTTTTC
>CAJJPG010000103.1 GCA_905193585.1 uncultured Oscillospiraceae bacterium | reverse complement strand
GGAGCCTATTTGGCTCCCTTCTTTTCGGCTCTGCCGAAACAGAGGGGAGCTGTCAACGAAGTTGACTGAGGGGTATTTTCTAATATCTATCGTCTAATATCTAATGTCTAATGTTGACTTTTCACTCCGCCGCGGGTATACTGAAAACAGTAACTATCGGAGGGGTTTTATGAAAGCGCTTATACTTTCCTGCGGGACAGGCGGGGGACACAACGCCGCGGGCAGAGCAATTAAAGAGGAATTAGAGCGCCGCGGCGACTCGGTTTTAATGCTTAACCCCTACGACCTTGCGGGCAAGCACACCGCAAAGCGGATAGACGAAACGTATATTAAAACCGTGCAGGCGGCTCCGCGCGTTTTCGGGGCGGTGTATTCGGCAGGAAACGCTTACAGAAATCTGCCGTTCCGCTCGCCCGTGTATTTTGCAAATGCGGCTATGATAAATAAGCTGCAAGGGCTTTTGGAAAGGGAAAAGCCCGATGTGGTTTTTATGCCCCACCTTTTTCCTGCGGAAATAATAACGAATATGAAAAACCGCGGTATGGCGGTACCGAAAACTGTTTTTATTGCGACGGACTACACCTGCATCCCTTTTACCGAGGAGACCGACTGCGACGCGTTTGTTATACCATCAAATAAGCTGACGGCTGAATTTTTACGGCGTGGAATACCGCGCGATAAGCTGTACCCCCTCGGTATTCCCGTAAGCCGCGCTTTTTCAGAGCCTTTAACGCGCGAAAAAGCGGCGGAAATAACGGGGCTTGATAAAGATAAGCGCTATATCTTAATTTCAGGCGGCAGTATGGGCGCGGGGAAACTGGTTTTGGCAATAAAACTTTTATACGACCGCTATAAGAATGATAAAAAAACCGGGCTTGTTGTAATTTGCGGCAGTAACAAGTGGCTTTACAAGCAGCTTCACGGGCGTTACCCCGGTAAAATAACCGCCGTTCGGTTTACCGATAAAATGGCGGCGTATGTGCGCATGGCTGACGTATTCGTTACAAAGCCGGGCGGGCTTTCCACCACCGAGGGGGCGGTTCTCGGCGTACCTATGGTGCACATAATGTCCATTCCAGGGTGCGAAACGCGAAATATGCGCTTTTTCGCGCAATACGGAATGAGCGTTCCCGTTAAAAGAATAGGTATGGGTCTGCCGAATGCTACAGACAGGCTGCTAAGCAGGGCAGAGGCTGAAAAGGTAACCGAAAATCAGCGGAAATATATAAATTCCGCTGCCGCGGCGGATATATGCCGACTGGCGGAAAAACTTATAAATAACGGGTTATAGCTTTTTTGCCCCGAACACTTGAAAAAATTTCAAAAAAATATTATAATATGTATTGTTCGCGCTTTTTCTTCCATAATAAATATGATGACTGAAAACGGAGGAAAAGCGAATGAGCACCGAAGAAAAAAAGGAAAGCAACAAATCGGACGAACGCAAGGCGCAGCTTGAAGAAATTAAAGAAATGGGCTCGGTTGCCGCATTTGACGGCAAGCACAAGATTTATTGCCTTACCATAATAGGCGAAATTGAGGGGCATAACGTTCTGCCCGAGCAGAACAAGACTACGAAATACGAGCATGTAATACCGCAGCTTGTGGCGATTGAGGAAAGCCGTGAAATTGAGGGCTTGCTGGTTGTTTTAAACACGGTGGGCGGCGATGTTGAAGCGGGGCTTGCCATTGCAGAGCTTATATCGGGTATGAAAAAGCCGACCGTTTCGTATGTGCTGGGCGGCGGGCACTCAATAGGCGTGCCGCTTGCGGTTTCGGCAAAGCGCTCGTATATTGCGCCCTCGGCTACTATGACGGTGCACCCCGTGCGAACAACGGGTCTTGTTATAGGCGTGCCGCAGGTTATGAACCACTTTGCGCGTATGCAGGCGAGAATAACCGACTTTGTGGTGCGTAATTCTTCAATTACAGCCGAGCGGTTTACCGAGCTTATGATGAACACGGGCGAAATGGTGACCGATGTGGGCAGCGTGCTTTCGGGCGAGAAAGCGGTAAAAGAAGGACTTATTGACGAAATAGGCAGCCTCGGCACGGTTTTGGACGGGCTTTACAGACTTATTGAGAATAAATAGAGCGGTCACACGGCCGCGCATTACATAAGGAGCAAAATTAAAATGGCAGCGAAAAAGAAAAGCGGCAAGTCGCGCGCGGGCAGCGCCACGGCGACCAAAATTCAAAACAGCGCGGCAAGAAAGGAAGCGGTGCAGGGCAGGCGGCAGTTACTTTCGGTAATCTGGTTCGCCGTAGCCGTGTTTTTGTTATGCGTGGTTTTTATTCCGGGGCAGAACGTATGGCTTGCAATACATAACTTTATATTCGGCGTGTTCGGCGTTACGGCGTATTTCTACCCGTTTTTACTGGGCTTTGTAGCCGTGCTTTTCGCTATGGATAAAATAGGCGGCTCTATGAACGCAAAGGTTATAGAATCGGGCATACTTGTAATACTTGTAGGCGCGGCGGTGGATATTTTCTCAAAGCATAACGACGCGCTTACCTTTTGGCAGCACCTGACCGCGGCGTATAAATCAGGCTCGCACCTTAAAAGCGGCGGTTTTTTGGGGGCGCTGGTGGGTCAGCCGCTGTACCTTGCATTCGGCAAAACGGGCGCCGCAATAACCGCAATTTTGCTGATATTCGTATTTTTAATGATAATTACAGGCACTACGCTTATGTCGCTTTTCCGCACTATGGCGCGGCCTGTAAAGAGCATATCCGAGCAGGCTGAAAACGCTTACCAGGCGCGGCTTGAGCGCGAAAGCGAGGAAACGCAGAGCGGCAAGCAGCTGAAAGTAATAAAGGGCTTTAATGTTGATATTCCGGTAGACGATATTCCCGAAAAGCGGAATATACCCAAAACCTCGCTTGATGAAAAACAGCGCAAGGTGGTTTCGGCTTACTACGGCGAAACGCCCGAGAGCGAGCCCGAAAAGCAGGCCGCACCCGAACCCGAAGAAAAGACGGACGATATAAAGCCGGAGATTGAAACGGCGCTTAAAGCCGCAAAAAACGAGGCGGAGGCGGAGAAAAGGGATATACCTCCCGAAAAACCGGCAGAGCCGACAAAGCCCGCAGAGTTCTCCGTGCCCGAAAAGGACGCAGAGCCTAAGACGGAGGGCTACAGCTACCCGCCGCTGTCTCTCCTTAATAAATCAAAAGCGACCGATACCGCCGCGCTTTCGGCGGAGCTTGACCACACCGCCGAGCATTTGGTGGAAACCCTTAAAAGTTTCGGGGTGGAAACGCGCATTGTGGATATAAGCCGCGGACCTACGGTTACGCGCTATGAATTGCAGCCCTGCGCGGGTGTAAAAATAAGTAAAATCACAAATTTGGCTGATGATATTGCCCTGAACCTTGCAACGGCGGGCGTAAGAATTGAAGCGCCCATACCTAACAAGGCGGCGGTGGGAATTGAGGTGCCTAACAAGGCAAGCGCCGTTGTGGGCGTTCGCGGCATACTTGAATCCCCCGCGTTTATAAACGCAAAAAGCAAGCTGACGGTAGCTTTGGGGCGTGATATAGGCGGCAATGTTGTAGTAACCGATATTGCCAAAATGCCGCACGGGCTAATAGCCGGCGCTACCGGCTCGGGTAAATCGGTTTGCATCAACTCAATAATTATAAGCCTGCTTTACAAGGCGACGCCCGATGAAGTAAAGCTTTTAATGATAGACCCAAAGGTGGTTGAGCTTGGCATTTACAACGGCATACCGCACCTGCTGGTTCCAGTTGTGACCGACCCGCGCAAAGCGGCGGGGGCGCTCGGTTGGTCTGTTACCGAAATGGAGCGGCGCTATAAAATGTTTGCCGACCGCGGCGTGCGTGACCTTGCGGGATATAACAAGTTTGTTGAAAACTTAGGCGACCCCGAGGTTCAGAAAATGCCGCACATAGTTATAATAATAGACGAGCTTGCCGACCTTATGATGACCGCGCCCAACGAGGTTGAGGACTCAATAAACCGCATAGCGGCAAAGGCGCGCGCTGCGGGTATGCACCTTATAATCGCAACGCAAAGACCGTCGGTAGATGTTGTAACGGGCGTTATTAAAGCTAATATACCAACACGTATCGCTTTTGCGGTGTCATCACAAATAGACAGCCGAACAATTTTAGATTCCGCAGGCGCGGAAAAGCTTTTGGGGCGCGGCGATATGCTTTTCAGCCCCGTGGGTTCAACAAAGCCCAACCGAATACAGGGCTGCTTTGTAAGCGACGAAGAGGTTGAGGCAGTGGTTGACTACATAAAGAGCGACCACACCGTAGACTATGACGACGACGTTATGGTTGAAATAGAGCGCCAGGCGGCAATAGAGAAAAAGCAGAAAACAGGTCTGCCCGAGGACGGCCCCGAGGGCGACCCGATGCTCGACGAGGCTATAAAAGTGGTTGTGGAAAACGGTATGGCTTCTACCTCGCTTTTGCAGCGAAAGCTGAAATTGGGCTATGCAAGAGCCGCGCGCATAGTGGATGAAATGGAGCAGCGCGGGGTGGTAGGCCCGTACGAGGGCTCAAAGCCGCGCAAGGTGCTGATTTCCAAGGAGCAGCTGCTTGAACGCGAGGCGGCGGGGGAAGTAAATGAAACGGCGGAGTAAACGGAAAATTGCCGTATCAGCCACCACCGCGCTGACACTTGCGATATTTATAATTGCTTTTGCAAACAAGGTTTTCGGTGATAAAATTCGCAGCACGTTTGCGCCGTCATTTCCCGATTTTGATAAAACGCAGGATTTTGTGAAAATAATGGATGTGGGCCAGGCAGACGCGGCGCTTATTTATTCAAACGGCTGCTCTGCTGTTATAGACGCAGGGCTTACATCATCTGCCGACGATATTTCGGCAGACCTTAAAAGTGCCGACATAAAGGATATTGACGCGCTGCTTATAACCCACCTGCATATGGATCACGCAGGTGCGCTTGCCAAAATAGCCATGAGTTTTCCCATAGATAACCTGATAATACCCAATCGCGACAGCTCTGCTGAGGCTATGCCCACGGTGAACGAGGCGGAAAAACGCGTGGTTGCCGAAAAGGGTAAGGTCTTCACGGCAACAGAGGGTATTAACTTCAACATAGGCGAGTTTGAGGTTACGCTGCTGGCGTATTTCCCCGACGCTACAAAGGAAAACGACCGCTCGGTAATTACCATGGCGAAAATAAGAGATAAGAAGTTTCTTTTCACGGGCGACGCCGAGAAAGCAACCGAAGCAGACGTACTGGCAGAAAAGCTGAATATCGACTGCGACGTGCTGAAAGTAGGTCACCACGGCAGCAACTCTTCAAGCACCTCGGCATTTTTAAAGGCGGCAAGTCCCGAATACGCCGCAATATCCGTGGGAAAAGATAATATGTACTCACACCCGAGCAACAAAACGCTGACCGCCCTTAAAAACTGCGGCGCCAAGATTTACAGAACCGATAAAAACGGAGATATAAGCTTTTACGTTGAAAACGGTAACATACGGGTAGAAACCGAAAAGGAGTAAATATGCTGCTTAAACCCAATATTAAGCTTAGAAGAATAACCGATATAACCCCTGAGCTTTTGAAAAGCCGCAATATTACGGGGCTTATGCTTGATGTGGATAACACCCTTTCCACCCACCACGGGCAAAAGCTGACCGACGGGCTTGAAAGCTGGCTTGCCCTTATGCGGGAAAACGGAATTGCCCTTGTTATTCTTTCAAACTCAAAGGAAAAAAGGGTAAAGCCGTTTGCCGAAAAAATAAATTTACCGTATGTAAGTTTGGGCTTAAAGCCGCTGCCCTTTAAATTCAGCCGCGCGCTGCGGGTTATTAAAACAGGTAGAAAAAACACCGCCATTGTGGGCGACCAGATTTTTACCGATACTCTGGGCGGCAACCTTTATGGGGTTACAACAATACTTTTGGACCCCATAAAGCCCGAAAGCTCGGCGCGCTTTAAATTCAAGCGGCGGCTTGAACGCGCGGTATTTAAAATTTACAAAATAAAAAACACGGAGGTGCGCTGAAATGCCTAAATTCGGTCCGGCGGGAAACGCCGAAAGCTTTGCAAAAATGGGCTATAAAAACAGCCTTGACGTACCCGATTATATAGTTGAAATGGGGCTTGACTGCTACGAATACCAGTGCGGCAGGGGCGTAAACATAGGCGAGGAAAAAGCCCGCCTTTTGGGCGAGAAAGCAAGGGAAAAGGGAGTTTACCTCTCTCTCCATGCGCCGTATTATATTTCAATGTCCTCTGTTGAAGAGGAAAAGCGCCTTAATTCCATAAATTATATTATGGCGTCTGCCAAAGCCGTAAACGCCATGGGCGGCAGCAGAATAGTTGTTCACACAGGCTCCTGCGGCAAAATCTCGCGTGAAAACGCGCTGGAG
>CAJJPG010000102.1 GCA_905193585.1 uncultured Oscillospiraceae bacterium | reverse complement strand
CCTTTGCCGTGCGCGGCGGGTATGATTTTGTAGATGTACGGGATGTGGCAAAAGGGATCCTGGCTTGCGCGGAAAGGGGCGAGCAGGGCAAGGGTTACATTCTGTCCGGACATTACATCACCATCCGCAGGATGCTGCAGATCGTCGGAAAGGCTGCCAAGCTGATATACCGTCCCATATGTTTGCCGTTAAAGCTCGCAAGGCTTGCGGCGCCATACTGTGAACGCCGTTGCCTGAAAGAGAAAAAACCGCTTTTCTTCACGCCTTATTCCATTGCTGTTCTCGGTTCAAACGGACGCTTTACCCATTATGCCGCATCGGAGAGGTTTGCCTATCGGCCGCGCCCGATTGAGGAGACCTTGCGGGACATGACCGCCTGGCTTGTCAGCCGTAACGCTAAAGCCGGCAGCGCACCTGAAGGAGTATGTGTTCATTTATAAAATTATTCCGCCGTTATCCGTTTGTAAGGTTATAATCCGACAGAAAAATGTTGACATTTCAACATTTTGTGATAAAATATAATTGTTGAAACTTCAACATCTGTGAGAGGAAGTGCTGCCATGCAGGAAAGATTCGAGATGTTTACGGTTCTAATCAACAGAATCAGCCGTGACATACGAAAAATAAAAAATCAGGAAATGACTGCCTATCATTTGAGAAGCACACATATATCCTGCCTGTACTATATTTATTCCTTGGACAGTGTGACCGCGGCAGAGCTGTGCGAGCACTGTGAGGAGGACAAGGCGACTGTTTCCCGTGCATTATGCTATCTTGAAGACAACGGATTCATTTATCGAAATACCGACTGCTCCAAGCGTTACAAGAGTCCGCTTTATTTGACGGATAAAGGTCAGGCTGCAGGCAAAAGAATTGCCGAAAAAATCAGTGAAGTCCTTGATATAATCGGCTGCACACTCACAAAGGACGAAAGAGCGGCATTTTACCGCACTCTTTCCGCTATCAGCAGAATTCTGGACGATATCGCCCAAAATTGCAAAGCATAAGGAGATGTAATCAAATTGAAAACAAGGATTATTGTTGATTCCACAGCAGATTTGAGTCCCGAAATCAAAGCGCGGGTATATACAGTACCCCTGACCGTTCATTTCGGTCAGGAGGAATACCTAGACGGTGTGACCATCGACAACAAAACATTCTACGAAAAGCTCATAGAAAGTGACACGCTGCCGACTACCAGTCAGGCGACCCCTGCCGCCTTTATTCGTGAGCTTGAAAAGGCGAAACAGGCAGGAGAGGCAGCCGTTGTTATTACCCTTGCATCCGAATTTTCCGGTACGCATCAAAGTGCCGTGATCGCGGCAGCGGATTATGAAAACGTCTATGTGGTAGACAGCAGAAGCGCGGCGATGGGCACGGGAATTCTGGTTGAGCTTGCGTTTCGGCTTCTGGACGAAGGAATGTCGGCAGAAGAAATAAAGCAGGCTTTGGAGAAGGAAAAGGAAAAAATTATTATTGTGGGACTGGTAGATACCCTTGAATATCTCAAGCGCGGCGGTCGTATTTCAAAGGCAGCCGCATTCGCCGGCGGGGTGCTGAATATTAAGCCTGTGCTATCCGTCATTGACGGGGAAATTCAGCTGCTCGGAAAAGCGCGCGGCTCTAAAATGGGTAACAATCTGCTCATTCAGGAAATCAACAGGGTAGGCGGCATTGATTTCAGTAAACCTGTTTTGCTTGGCTACAGCGGAATCTCTGACGCACTGCTGCTGAAATATATTGAGGACAGCCGTCATATCTGGGAAGGCAACCTGAAAGAAATCCGCTATACGACCGTCGGAAGCGTTATCGGGACCCATGTTGGGCCCGGGGCTGTTGTTGTAGCGTTTTTTAAAAATGAATGAATAATACAGAGCTGTGAAAAAACAGCCTGAGCCTAAAAACTGCAAGCACATCCTTTTTCGGATAGACTTGCAGTTTTTTTTCGTAATATACCGATAAAAAAGCGGAGGGACCGCATAACGCTTATGGGCGCTCATGGATTGATGTTTCAATTAACAGTTTTATAGATGAAATTAATAATTATATCATCTGGTATAACACCAAACGTATTAAACAATCTCTGGGATATATGAGCCCGGTAGAGTACAGACATAGTCTTGGATTAGCTGTTTAAACAGTCCAAGAATATGTCCGCACCCCCATCCTCGACCGACGGGTTTTTGATATACTTTTCATTCTGCGCGCCCTTGTGCTTTGGTGAAATATAAGGTCTCTCAAAATGAAAGCCAAGTATATTAGCTCCGTCAAAATCGGTTTCCGTGTTTGTCACCTTTTCGAGCGCGTCATAACCCATAGTCATAGTTGTGGGCAGAAAAGAGGTCGTACCGTGTTCTGCGTAAAATTTACACATCGGCTCAAAATCCGCGTCCATTGTGTCCATACCGATACAACCGCGTGTATGCACGTCAATAAGTCCCGGAATTAAACGGTTTCCGCCCGCGTTAATATCTCCGCTTTTGACATTGTCGGTGACTTCCTCAATTTTTCCGTCCTTTATTTTAACCGATTTTAAGCTCCTGCCGTTGCAAAATAGAGGCAGGGATTTCGGGAGTTATCGGTCCGTAAAAGGCTTTTTCGAGAATATCCCGCTTTTCCTTTCCGCTTGCAATCAGTAAAGTCTTTTTCGCCTGCATAATTGATACCATACCCATTATAATCGCGCGCTTAGGCACCTCGTCGATATTTGCAAAAAAACGGGAATTCGCCTTTATCGTGCTTTCGTGCAGGTCTACAACATGGGTGCTTTTGACGAAATATTTGTCAGGTTCGTTAAAGCCGATATGACCGTCAAGTCCTATCCCTAAAAGCTGTAAATCAATGCCGCCGAGATCGGCTATATGCTCGTCGTAACGCTTGCCCTCGCCCGCCAAATCAACCGCAGAGCCGTTTGGTACAAAGGTATTGTTAATATCAATATTTATGTGCTCAAAAAAGTTTTTGTTCATAAAATATCGGTAGCTTTGGTCATTTGTGCCGTCGAGACCGACATATTCGTCAAGATTAACCGAGGTAACCTTGCTGAAATCAATGTCTCCCTTTTCGTACCACTCTATAAGCTGTTTATAAGTGCCTAAAGGCGACGAGCCTGTGGCAAGTCCTAAAACGCTATCAGGCTTTAAAATTACCCGTGCCGAAATAATATTCGCTGCCTGTCAGCTTAGCTTTTCGTATGTATCAACCGTGATAAATTTCATATTTCTGCCTCGTTTTTATTTTTTAAGACATTTCATTTCAAAATCGGGGTCGGCGTGCCATAAATCCCAGATTTCGGAAATATGCCCGTTCGGATTATCCGTATACGCTCTGCCGCTGTAAAATTCATGCGGAGCTGTTTTTATACCGAGCGCTTTAAGCGGATTTCTGAGCTTTTCAACCCTTTCTTCAAAATCCTTATAATCCTTTTCTTCCTTAGCCGTCCAGCTGATTTCCGCCGCCGCAAGAAGTCTTACATTGGTATATAAATCAAGCTTTTCCTCGGTTCTTATATGCTCGGTCCACTGCGGAATCTCAATACCTAATATATGTGCACCCTCGGGTACTCCCAAGAGTTCAGGTTCAAAGGAATAGGTCTTTTCAAGCGTTCTTACCGAATAGGGGTGATCCATATACATATAGTTGGCGAAGGAAAGTATTATCTGACCGCCGTTTTTAAGCCATTCGCGCTCAGTTTCGGTTCCTGAGTCTGCCCACCACTGACCGACCATTTTATCAGGTGCGGCAAAATTCGAATTCAAAATCTCGTTCCAGCCTACAAGCACCTTGCCTTTTTTAGCAAGATAATCCGCAATAACATCGTTAAAATACCCCTGAATATCGCGCGGGCTTTCAAGTTTTTTCTCTTTCATAAGGCGCTGACAGTCAGGACAGCTTTCCCAAGGCTCGGTCAGCACCTCGTCCCCGCCAATATGGAAATATTCGGACGGAAAAATCTCGCAAAGCTCGTCAATTATATCTCTTGCAAAGGTATAAAGCGCCTGCTTACCGGGGCAGCCTAAATTTTTAAGCACTCCCCATTCGTCCGGCACCTCTATTTTTTCACCTGTGCAGGATAGTTCGGGATAGCAGGCTATCGCCGCCGACATATGACCCGGCATATCTATTTCGGGTATAACCTTTATAAACCGCTCAGCCGCGTAATCAACAATATCCTTTGCCTGTGCCTTGGTATAAAAAAGTCCTCTTCCGTATTCGGTACCGACCGTCTGGGGCGCATAATGTCCCGAACAGTTCTTATTAAGGTCTGTTACCCTGCGAATCGCTCCCTTTTCAGTCAAAAGCGGATATTTTTCAATCTCAATGCGCCAGCCCTGATCGTCGGACAAATGCCAATGAAAGACATTCATTTTTATAAGCGCCATAAAATCAAGTATTTTCTTAATTTTTTCAACCGTCCAGAAATGACGGGAGCAATCCAGCATAAACCCGCGGTGATAAAACCTCGGCTTATCCGAAATTATAACCCGCGGAAGGCTTTTTTTGCCCATATTTAACTGTATAAGCGACATAACTGCGTAAAACGCGCCCGACTTATCCGCGGCGAAAACCGTTATATCATTTTCGCCGCATTCTATTCGGTATTCCTCTTTTTCAAGAATGCTATCCTTTACAAATATTATTTTATTTCCGCCGCCCGTCTTCGGCATAAATTCGCGGAGCACCTGAAATATTTCCTCAAAATCCCCTGAAAATACGGTTTCCGCACCGAACGGCACGGTTCCTCCTATTGTATTACAGTATAACGGTTTAGGTATGATATGTGTCATTTGTTTTCCTCTCTTTTCACTCTGTAATCGTTTGCGGTAATATAATCTCTCTCAAATATTTCTGTTTCAAAAATCACAATTTCATTTTTCCCTTTTTTAATAAGCGGTGCGGGGATATACAAATCAAGTGTAGGACCTATATTCCAGTATCTGCCGAGATTAAAGCCGTTTATAAAAACATAGCCCTTTGTGAAGCCCGACATATCAAGAAATGTATCAGCACATTCATCGGCGTACAGCTCGCCGTACAGAAAAACGGGAGTTCCGTCCGAGACCGCGCCCTCTTTAAATTCAAGTTCTGAAATGCGTTCAAAATCGATTGGATACATTTTATATCCAAACTGCTGTTGCTGACCTATCATAACGGGAAAATCTATTCCTTTTTTGTCTAAAAGTTTCGGACCGTAATTGATTCTTCCGAGATTTTCCGCAAGTAAATCAAGCGTAACCTCATTTTCATTACCGCCGAGCCAGATTTCACCATCGCTAATACCCATACGGTCAATTATTCCTAATGGCTTTCCGTCCGCATATACCCAAACGCGGTCGCGCACCTCGTTAAGCTTTAGTCTGTCAACCGTTGTATCCGCCGCGACCTTAGTGCGGTACAGCACAAAGCCGTAGGGATGGCGCAGTTCCTCAAAAGAGCGAGGAACAGTATCCTCTGTTAAGGCTGAAATGCGCTCTAAATTATCAAACAGCCGCGCAGATTCTGTCAGTCTTATTTCTCCGTAAGAGCGCAAAGGTATCGGCTTGCAGGGAAGGTCAGGCTCTTGACGATAATGCGAAAGCTCGTTTTTAAGAAGTCTGTACTGTTCGGTGTACTCACCGTTTTCGGTTAAAAAAGCGCCGTAATCATAGCTTGTGACCGTAGGCTGATAGGTGTCGGCATAATTTGCGCCGTTCATAAAGCCGAAATTTGTTCCTCCGTGGAACATATATATATTAAAATGCTCGCCGCGTTCCCGCATACGCTTAAGCGGAGCGACAATATCCTCCGCGTCGCGCTTATGAGGTTTTTCACCCCAATTGTCAAACCAACCGCACCAATACTCCATACAAAAATGCGGCTGATTGGGTCTTCGGGCATCCAATGCTTCAAAATTACCCTCGGGATCAGATCCGAAGTTAGCCGTTGCAAAAACACCGTCGGTAAGTCCGCCGTTAAGCATATATTTTTCGGTTCCATCTGCTGTAAAGAAGAAGGTATCAAGTTCATAAGAAAGCATAAGCCTGTAAAGACGGCTTATATATTCTTTATCGTTGCCGAAACTGCCGTACTCGTTTTCCACCTGCACGGCAATAATAGGACCTCCGTTTTTAAAGAGGTGTTTTTTTATCCTCGGCATAAGTTCATTATAATAGCTCTTTATCTTTTCAAAGTAAAGCTCATTTGAACAGCGAGGCTTTAAATCCTTGTAACAAAGCAACCAATAAGGAAGACCTCCGCCCTCCCACTCAGCACAGATATAAGGCGACGGGCGCACTATCACATAAAGCCCGAGAGCGTCAGCTGTTTGGAAAAAGCGTTCCATATCGCAGATTCCCTCAAAGCAGAATTCCCCCTCCTCAGGCTCGTGCAGATTCCACGGCACATAGGTTTCCACCGTATTAAGTCCGCAGTTTTTAAGCTTTTTAAGCCTATCTTCCCAATACTCGGGAACAACCCTGAAATAATGAATCGCACCCGATAAAATCTGTGTTTTTTCGCCGTTAAGGTAAATTTCTTTTCCCTTAACCTCTAAATTTTTTCTCATTTAATAGCTCCAAAAACAATTTTTTTATTTGGCGACAGGCCGCCTCTTTTAAGGAGCG
>CAJJPG010000101.1 GCA_905193585.1 uncultured Oscillospiraceae bacterium | reverse complement strand
CCCCCTCGGCTATTTTTTCGCCGCCGTTTTTAATTCTTTGCAGCTGCACGGCGGTAAATATTATAAGCACCGCTATTGCAACCGCATTCAGGCCCGCAAGAAACGCCAAAAGAGCAGTTGCTCCGGCAGACAGACAAACAGCCGCCACAAAAAAATCAAATATAAGCACCGCCGTGCAGATAAGCGCGATTTTTTTAACAAGTGAAAGATTTTTGAAAACAAATCCTAAAAACCCGAAAACCTTTTTTAAACCGCGCCACAATATACGCAGCAGCTTATATATAACATTGTTCTTAACAAATGTTCCCGCTTTAATGCGCACCGCAAAGCTTACGGTGTAAAGCAGGGCGATAAAGTAATCAAGCGAGAGCATTACCGATAAAGCAATAAGCTGAAATTCGGCGCCGGCGTAAAGATTTTCCGCAATCGCAATGTTCAGCATACCTATAACTATTATGCAAGCGGTAAACAAATCAAAGGGTATTTTATCGGTAAATGCAAGTTTTACGCTGCCGTCCGCCTGTCTGCCCGCCGCGGCATAAATAAACACCATAGTTAAAACAAATAAAAGCAGAGAGAGAAGACCGATAAATATAATGCTGTACCTTAACGGGTATAAAAAGTCCGTTAATTTAAGGTATAAAAGATTGCTGTATGAAAGCGGGTAATTTTCCGCCGCGTAAACGGTAATATCCACATCGCCCAGGTATTCCTCAATGTAAATCTCATCGGGGCTTTCAACGGTTTTATGAACGCTCATGTTTTTGAAAACCGCTTTGCCTATATATTTTTGATTTACATATGTGTTAATAAGCGTTTCGCCGGTCTCGCCGTCCCGCACCGTAAAATAAGAGGCTGAAAAATTCTTTAATTCTTCGGTATTTCCCTCGCCGTAATATTCCGATATTTGTGCGGCGGTTTTGCAAAGAATACCGGCGTACTTTTCTTCCTCAATTTGCTCGGGGCTTTTGGTGTAAAACCGTTCGGAATACATAAACGCCCCCGCAAAAACGCAGCCCGCCGTTAATACCGCAAGCACAAACGAAAGAATTACCGCAGCGGTTTTTGCGGCAAGGCTGTATGTCAACCTTTTCATTATTTATCACCCTTTTCAAGCTTGTAGCCGTGCGCCCAAACCACCTTTAAATACTTAGGCTCGGATGGATTTATTTCTATTTTTTCGCGCAGGTGGCGAATATGCACCGCAACCGTGCTTTCCGCGCCGAAGGCGTCGCCGCCCCACACGTTTTCATATATTTCCTTGGGGGATAGCACCGCTCCCGCGTTTTTCATAAGCAGCTTTAAAATTTCAAACTCGGTGGGGGTAAGCGGAACTTCTTCGCCCTCTGCAAAAACTTGCTTTGTTTTATCGTTAAGCTCTATTCCGCCCACGGTGTAGCCGTCCTCTTTTTTGGGGCTGCCGCCGCCTAACTGCATATACCGCCGCAGCTGCGAACGCACCCGCGCTATAACCTCAACGGGGTTAAACGGCTTTGTAATGTAATCGTCCGCGCCCACGTTAAGCCCTAAAATTTTATCGGTATCCTCGCCCTTGGCGGTAAGCAGAATTACGGGTATATTTGAAATTTCACGTATTTTGGTCATAGCGGTAATTCCGTCACATTCGGGCATCATAATATCCATAAGCGCCAAATGCACCGCGTTATTTTTTACCGCCTCTATCGCCTCGTTGCCGTTGTACGCCGCAATCGTGGCGTAGCCCTCCGCCTCCAAATAAATTTTCAAAGCGGATACAATATCGCGTTCGTCGTCGCAAATTAAAATGTTATACATTCTCTCCCGACCTTTCACACCTATTGTAACAGATAAAGTATTAAGAATAAAGTCACAAAATTATTAAGATTTCTTTAAGAACACTTGAAACGCCCTTAAATAAATGATATATTAAGAATATAATGCAAAATGGGCGGTGATACATATGCGGCTGGAAATTTTAAGTGCGTGCCCCGATTTTATCCGCGATTTTTTAACCTACAACGAAACTATAAAGGGAAAATCCTCAAAATCGGTAGAGCAGTATTATTCCGATTTACGCACGTTTTTCAGGTATATGCTGCTTGTGCGCGGTAAAGCACAGCCGGGTATTCCGTTTAATAAAATTGATATATCGGGCGTAGATATAGAGCTTGTGCGCTCGGTCACCGTTTCCGACCTTTACGGCTTTATGGTATACTGCAAAGAGGAACTTCGTAACAACACCGCCACCCGCGCCAGAAAAACCTCAACGCTGCGCCTGTTTTTTAAATATATGTCGGTGCAGACGCATAGGTTAGACAGTAACCCCGCCGACCTTTTGGAGGCACCGAAAATAAAGCAATCGCTGCCCAAATATTTGTCGCTTGAAGATTCCCTTGAGCTTTTAAACTCGGTAGACGGCGAAAACGAGCGGCGCGATTACTGCATTTTAACAATATTTTTAAACTGCGGCTTGCGACTTTCCGAGCTTTGCGGGCTTGATTTATCCGATATATCGTCCGACGGCACCATGACCGTAACCGGTAAAGGCAACAAGGAGCGTATGGTCTACCTTAACGATTCCTGCAAAACGGCGATAAAACGCTACCTTGAGGTGCGCCCGCACGAGGGACTTACGGCGGAAAGCAAAAACGCGCTTTTTATAAGCCGCAACCATAAGCGCATAAGCCCGCGCACGGTTGAACACATAGTAACCTCATATATAAAAAAAGCGGGGCTTGACGGCAAGGGGCTTTCCACCCACAAGCTGCGCCACACCGCCGCCACGCTTATGTATCGGCACGGGCATGTGGATATAAGGGTGCTTAAAGATATTTTGGGTCACGCAAACCTCGGCACTACCCAAATTTACACCCATGTTTCAGATGAGCAGATAAAAGCCGCTATCGACTCAAACCCGCTTTCGTCGGTAAGGGATAAAACCAAATAACGGCGCGGAGCGGTTTTTAATTTAAAATAAAGTTACAATTATTCATATTTTCGTAATATAAATATTATATTATTGTTTTTAAATAAAAGTATTAAGCGAGGGGAAACAAATGCAATATAAAATTCTTATTGTAGACGACGATGAAAACATTTGCGAGCTTTTACGCCTCTATCTTGAAAAGGACGGATTTGACACCGTGGTTGCGGGCGACGGCGAACAGGCGGTAGAATACGCGACCAAATATTCTCCCGACCTTATTTTACTTGATATAATGCTGCCGAAATTAGACGGCTGGCAGGTTTGCCGCGAGATTCGCAAAACCAGTGAAACGCCGATAATAATGCTTACGGCAAAGGGCGAGACTTTTGATAAAATATTGGGTCTGGAGCTGGGCGCCGACGATTATGTGAGCAAGCCGTTTGATACGAAAGAGGTAATCGCAAGAATAAAAGCGGTGCTCAGAAGAACCCGCGATAACGACAAAGGCTCGCAGATAAACGAGGTAAGGTATGATAAGCTCCGTATAAATCTTACAAATTATGAGCTTGAAGTAAACGGCGTTAAAATCGACACGCCGCCTAAGGAACTTGAGCTTATATATCATTTAGCAAGCAATCCCAACAGGGTTTATACAAGGGATCAGCTGCTTGACGAGGTTTGGGGCTTTGATTATTACGGCGATTCCCGAACGGTGGACGTGCATGTTAAGCGGCTGCGCGAAAAGCTCGAAAACGTTTCCGATGAATGGTCGCTTAAAACCGTTTGGGGAGTAGGCTATA
Source organism: uncultured Oscillospiraceae bacterium (assembly GCA_905193585.1). GTDB lineage: Bacteria > Bacillota > Clostridia > Oscillospirales > Acutalibacteraceae > UBA737. The sequence continues at coordinate 2,944 of CAJJPG010000101.1, read as the reverse complement.
AATTCGAGGTAAAATAGTTTTATGAAGCTCAAGCTTTTCAAAAAGTATTTCTTTACCACCGCGCTGATAATTATTTTCAGCCTTACGGTAATGATGATGATACTTTCCTTTGTTCTTAACAATTACCTTTCGAGAACAAAATACGAAACGCTCGGGAAATGCTCTGCCGAGGCGGCGGACTATATAGCCGAAATGGCAGGCGGGGAAATGAAAAAGGACGACCTTTTCAAGACCCTGAACGCGCTTTCCGAGGTATCGGACGTGGATATTTTTCTTGCCGACAATACAGGTTCGGTGGTGCTTTGCAGCTGTGCGGAGTGGAATGAAAAGGGCGAATGCTACCACTCGGAGCGCATTATTCCCGAGGAAGAGCTTACGGTTGATGAAAACCGCCCCTTTAAGCTGAAAACGCTCAATATATATAAATCGCCGCATTATGTTGTTTCAAAGCAGGTTAAAAACGAAAGCGGTACTGTTGTGGGAACAGTATTCAGCACCGCGCCGCTTTCTTCAATACGCCAGCTTATGACCACGGTGACAAAACTTTACCTGCTTTCGGCGGCTATTCCGCTGGTTATAATGTTTTTTGCGCTTTACGCCATGACATACAGGCTTACAAAGCCGCTCAAACAGATGTCGGAAGCCTCAAAGGCAATGGCAAAGGGCGATTTTTCAAAGCGGATACCCGTAACCAGCGACGACGAAATAGGCGAGCTTGCGGTTTCGTTCAATCAGATGACCAATTCGCTGGTTCAGCTTGAGGGAATGAGAAAGAGCTTTGTTGCAAACGTATCGCATGAGCTTAAAACACCCATGACCACGATAGGCGGATTTATAGACGGCATACTGGACGGCACTATTGAGCCGGAACGGCAGCGCTATTATCTGCAGATAGTATCCGATGAGGTTCGCAGGCTTTCCCGCCTTGTTCAGTCAATGCTAAGCATGGCAAAGCTGGAATCGGGCGAGTTTGTATTAAAGCCGGAGCTGTTTGATTTCAGGGAGCTGCTTTGCACGATAGTGGTAAGTCAGGAGCAAAGAATAGAGGCGGCCAAACTTAATATTACGGGGCTTGACGAAATTCAGAGCGTTTCGCTTAACGCGGATAAGGACCTTATTCATCAGGTCATATATAATCTGGTGGATAACGCCGTTAAGTTTACAAACGAGTCGGGCACAATAGATTTTAAGGTGAAAACCGACAGTAAAAAGCTCACCTTTACCGTAACAAACACGGGAAGGGGTATTCCCGAAAGCGAACTGCCGTATGTTTTTGAAAGATTTTACAAGGTGGATAAATCCCGCTCGGCTAACAAAAACAGCACGGGACTCGGGCTTTATATTGTAAAAACAATTGTAAAAGCGCACGGCGGCAGCATTACGGCGGCAAGCCGAGAAAATAAGTTTACAGCATTCAGCGTTGTATTACCTCTTAACAATTAAGGAGATAGAAATCATTATGGACGAGATTTTTGAAAACAAAAATACGGCAGATGAAAACGGAGAGCCGATTGCGGAGGCGTCGGCGGAGCCCGTAAATGCGGAGACCCGGTCGGAAAATACCGAATCGCCCGATATTGCGCATGAAAACGAATTTCAGCCGGAGCAGCCGGAGATTTCGGGCGCACCCTACACGGGTGGCAATACGGGAGATTTTACGCCGCCGAACATTATAAACTACACTCCGGTAAATCCCATTGGCGATTATAAACCCGTAAGCCGCGGTTTAAAATATTTTGCGGCGGTGCTTGCGGGGGTTGTTCTTTTAACCGCCGCGTCTGCGGGCGGGTATTTCCTTGGCAGAAGCAGCGTGCGGTTATCGGGTGACGGCAACGCCAAAATAGAGCTTGCCGCAAAGCCCGCCAAGACCGACGAAAAAACCGCCGCCGAGGTTTACGAAGAGGTTAAACAGTCGGTTGTGGGAATAATGGTTTACAATACCGCTGGGCAAGGCTCGCAGGCGAGCGGCGTTTTTTACAGCGATGACGGATATATTGTAACCAACGACCATATTTATGCAGAGGTTCCGTCGGCTAAGTTTAAAATTTATACTGCAGATAATAAGGAATACGACGCTGAGTATGTTGCGGGAGATCAGGTAAGCGACCTTGCTGTGCTTAAAATTGAGGGCAGCGGCTTTAAGGCGGCGCAGTTCGGAGATTCGGCGGAGCTTAATTTCGGTGAAAACGTTGTCGCCATAGGCAGACCGAGCGACGCCACCGACGCCTCCAGCATTACAAAGGGCATAATTTCATCCGTCGGCAGACGTGTCCGCACCACCTCAAACTATTCCGCTAAGCTTATTCAGACCGACAGCGCAATAAACCCCGGCAGTTCGGGCGGCGCGCTTGTAAATATGTATTCGCAGGTTGTGGGTATAACCTCTTCAAAGCTTGCGGGAACGGAATATGACGCCGTAGGCTACGCAATACCCACAAGAACGGTAAAGCGCATTGTAAGCGAGCTTATAAGCAAGGGTAAGGTTGTAAGCCGCGCGAAACTCGGAATTACCTATACCGCCATAAACTCCGTAACCGCCGAGATCAACGGCTACAGCACGGTAGGTCTTTATGTGGCTTCTGTCGCAGAGGACAGCGACCTGCACGGCAAGGTCGGCGAGGGCGATATTATAACCCGGATAAACAATATTGAGGTTACAAGCGACGATATTGTGCTTGATATAATAGAGGAATGCTCCGCCGGGGATAAAATATCCGTAACGGTGGTTACAAAGGCGGGAGCGGAAAAAACCTTTGACGCGGTTCTGAAAGCCAACACAAGCGAATCGAGCTACAGCACAAAGGCGCCGTCGAGCAGCTCGGAAAGCGGCAGTTCCTCGGACTCGGGCGGAACATTCAACTTCCCCTTCGGTGAATAACTACCGAATTAGATGTTAGACATTAGAAAGTAGATATTAGAACCCCCGCTGTTTCGGCAAAGCCGA
>CAJJPG010000100.1 GCA_905193585.1 uncultured Oscillospiraceae bacterium | reverse complement strand
AATTCGCGCTCCAAGCGAATATTTTCTTTGGGCACCGCAAGAGTAGGGAGTGCAGACCGAAAATCCTTGATTTTCGAGCGAATGGAATTCCTGTCCAAGAGCATGTCGATTTTTTCGACACGCTCAAAGAGGTGTCCACCGGACACCCGCACCATTACACAGGGAAGGCAAAAATGCACTGCGTGGACATCAACCCCAAGCACCGGGCGGCAACGGTTTTTACAAATCCCGATTTGTATTTTAAAAAATGCCTTTATAAAAACTTTTTCAGTTCGTCAATTTCTTTTTGTGTTGTTTCGGGCGTTTCTTTAAGCGGGAAATCAAGCCCGAGTTTTTCATACTTTGAAACGCAGAGCTTTCTGAACGGCAAAAGCTCAATTTCACTAACGCATTTAAAAGGGGAGACAAGCTCTTTCAGTTTTTTAATGCTTTCGGGGGTATCATTCAAGCCCTTTATTATAACCTGCCTTATTCTTGTGGGAATAATGCGATCGTTAAGCCGTTTTAAAAAATCGAGCGGTTTTGCAAGGCTGCAGCCGACGTATTTTTTATATTGCTCATCGGTCGTGTATTTTATATCGAGCAGGCAGTAATCGGTGTAATCCAAAACAAAATCAGCAGAGGGAACGCACCCGCTTGTATCAAGGCAGGTGTTTATTCCGTTTTCGCGGGAAAGCCTGAAAATTTCAGCCGTAAACTCGGGCTGCAAAAGCGGCTCGCCGCCCGAAAGGGTTATTCCGCCCGTTTTGCCGAAATACTCTTTGTATTTAAGCGCGCGGTTTACGACCTCTTCCGCCGTGTATACCGTGCCGCCGTTTACACTCCATGTTTCGGGGTTATGGCAGCAGGCGCACCTGAGCGGACACCCCTGCGTAAACGCCACAAAGCGAACGCCGGGGCCGTCAAGCGTGCCCATGCTTTGAAAGGAACTTATATTTCCCATGATTTCAGCCATTTATTACATAGCCTCGTGGAATGTGCGGCTTATTACCTCGCGCTGCTGCTCGCGGGAGAGCTTGTGGAAGTTAACCGCATAGCCCGAAACGCGTATTGTAAGGTTGGGGTAAGCGGTGGGGTCGTTGTACGCCTCAATAAGTGTCTGTCTGTTTAAAACATTAACGTTTATATGGTGCGCCTTTTTGGCGAAATAGCCGTCCAGTACCGAAACAAGGTTTTTAACGCGCTCGTCGCCCGTTCTGCCTAATGTATCGGGGGTTATTGAAAATGTGTTTGAAATGCCGTCGCGGCAATCGTCATACGAAAGCTTGGCAACCGAGTTGAGCGACGCTAAAGCGCCGTTTTCTTCGCGGTTGTGCATGGGGTTAGCGCCCGGGGCGAACGGTGCGCCCGCTTTTCTGCCGTCGGGCGTGGCGCCCGTGTGCTTGCCGTACATAACGTTTGAAGTAATTGTAAGCACCGAGAGGGTGTGCTCTGCGTTGCGGTAGGTGGGGGTTTTGCGCAGTTCGGTTATAACAAGGTGGGTAAGGTCTTTTGCTATCATATCCACGCGGTCGTCGTCATTGCCGAATTTCGGGAAATCGCCCTCGGTTTTAAAGTCGGTTATATAGCCGTTTTCATCCCTTACGGGTGTTACGCGGGCGTATTTAATTGCCGAAAGGGAGTCGGTTATAACCGAAAGCCCCGCAATGCCGAACGCCATAAAACGGTGCACATCGGTATCGTGCAAAGCCATTTGTGCCTTTTCGTAGGCATATTTATCATGCATATAGTGAATAACGTTCATTGTGTTAACATACAGCCTTAAAAGCCACGCCGCATATTCGGTGAAACGCTTATAAACCTTATCGTAGGAAAGCGTTTCATCCTCAAACGGCTCCATTTGCGGTCCTACATTTATACCGCTTGAGGTATCAAACCCGCCGTTGAGCGATAAAAGCAACAGCTTTGCAAGGTTGCAGCGCGCGCCGAAAAACTGCATTTGCTTACCTATTTTCATCGCCGAAACGCAGCAGGCTATGGCGTAATCATCGCCGTATATCGGGCGCATTACGTCGTCATTTTCGTACTGTATAGAATCGGTATCGCACGAGACCTTGGCGCAAAAGCGCTTAAAGCTTTCGGGCAGCTTATTTGACCACAGCACGGTGAGGTTCGGCTCGGGTGAAGAACCTAAGGTATACAGCGTGTTGAGCATACGGTAGCTGTTTTTGGTAACAAGCGTTCTGCCGTCCTCGCCCATGCCGCCCACGCTTTCGGTTATCCACATGGGGTCGCCGCCGAAAAGCTCGTTATACTCGGGTGTGCGCAAATGGCGCGCAATGCGCAGTTTCATTACAAAATCGTCCATAAGCTCCTGCGCTTGGCGCTCGGTAAGCGTTCCGTTTTCAAGGTCGCGCTCAATATAAATATCAAGGAACGTGCTTACTCTGCCGAGCGACATTGCCGCGCCGTTTTGCTCTTTAATGGCGGCAAGGTAGGCAAAGTAGGTCCACTGCACCGCCTCGCGCGCGTTGGCGGCGGGGGCGCTTATATCGTAGCCGTAGGATTCAGCCATTTTTTTAATATCGTTAAGCGCCGCTATCTGGTTTGAAAGCTCTTCGGATAAGCGGATATGCTCCTCGTCAAAATTAACGCCCGAAAGAGCCGCTTTGTCCTTTTTCTTTTCTTCTATCAGCCTGTCAATTCCGTAAAGCGCCGCGCGGCGGTAGTCGCCTATAATTCTGCCCCTGCCGTAAGCATCGGGCAAGCCGGTTATAAGGTGCGAGTGGCGCGCCTTGCGCATTTCATCGGTATAGGCTTTAAAAACGCCGTCGTTATGGGTGGTTCTGTATTTAAACTGCTTTTCGATACTGTCGGACAGTTTATAGCCGTAAGCCTCGCACGCCTGCCGTGCCATACGAATACCACCGAAAGGGTTCACCCCTCTTTTAAGCGGGCGGTTGGTCTGCATGCCCACGATTATTTCCTTATCCTTTTCAATATACCCGGGAGCGTATGCGGTAACAGTGGATATTGTTTCGGTATCTATATCCAGCACGCCGCCGAACTGCCTTTCAACCTCAAAAAGCGTGTTTACCCTGCCCATAAGCTCTTTTGTGCGCTTTGTGGCGCCGCTTAAAAAGCTGTCGTCGCCTGTATACTCGCGATAATTTTTTTGAATAAAATCGCGCGCATTTATTTCTTCCTGCCATTTGCCGCCTATGAATCCGTCCCAGTTTTCATGAATCATTTATATCGTACCGCCTTTGTGTTAAACTAATATAATAATACAATATATTGTGTTGACTGTCAATATAAAGTTCTACATTTAGCGGTTGTGTATGAAAGCTGATAAATTAATACATTTTTTTGAGTTAAATCGACAAATAAGGCGATTAATCGTTTCTCGAACACTTCTCCGCGTCGATTGCAAGCACTAGCATTAAGGCGCAAAGCGCGTCGCTTTGGTTTGCAACGTCTATAACGTATGTATCGGTCCAGTGAAAAATTTCCTTTGAAACGGTGGCTACAACCGAGCCGCCCGCACCGCATACCGTGTAATCCCATTCCATAAATCCGCCGTCTATATGCCAGCCGTTAAAATCAATGTTGAACAACGGCTTGAAAAAGGTAAATTCTTTTTTAATGCAGCCAATATAGCTGTCGCCTATATACAGCTCGAATTTCGGCAGAAAGGTGAAAACTCTTTCCTTTACCGTGCCGAGCTCGGCGCCGTCGGGGCTGAAAATTTTAAGGCAGTGCCCCCACGAAAGCTGACCCTTTACTATGTAAAGCGTGTTGCCCGCTTCGTCGTAAATATCGTAACTGTCAAACCATGAAAAAAAGCGCTGTTTAAAAAGCATTCTCATAAAAGCTATTCTCCTATGTTTATCGGCACGCCGTTTACTTCAATTTCTTCATCGGCGCGGATAAGTATGTATTTCACACCGTCAATAACGCGGGTTTCCACAAGCTCGCTGCGTTCGGGGTTTATTTTTATGCTTATATCCGCTCCCGTAAGCTCCAAGCGCTTTGTTTCCACAAGATTTTGCGGGTTAAGGCGTGCCTTTTCGCCGAAGCTTTCATCAAACCCCGCTTTAAAGGTCTCTATTTTTTCATCCGCCATATCGGAGGAACGGAGAATATCGCAAATATCGTCACGCGAAACGGCAAGCGGCTCGCGCTCCTTACTTTCCTTATGCTCGGTAATCATACCGCCTATTTCATCCTGAATATTTTTAATTATTTCAAGGTTGTTTTCGTCGTTCGTTACGCCGTTTAACAGGGAATTAAAGGTCTCACGCTGCTCGGCGGCGGGCATTGGCGGTTCAGCTTTGAAAAGGCGGTCTATTATTTCTGAGTTGTTCGCCGCGGAATCCTTAGTGTAGAAAAGCGTGTTGTAAATATTTGCCGCGCGGTCGTCAAACGCGGGGAACATAAAGCCGAGCAGAGGGGCGGTTATAACCGAATTTGCAACAATGTTTTTAAATGTGTTATCAAAGGCGGCAAAGCTTAATTGCGGCTTTGTCATTTTTACAGGGAAAACTCCGCACAAAAAGTATTTGAACAGCTCGGTTGAGTCCTCGTCCTTTTTGCCGTCCTCGCGGTAGGTAAAAACATCGTAATTATCCGCTGCGGCAAGTATAAGGTATGCGCCCTCAACCCTTACGGTTTCTATTATATCTGACAACAGGGCTTTTAATGCCGATTCATCACAGAGCGCAGAATCACGCAGCGTTAATAAGCGCTTATGCTCTTCGCCGCCGAGCACCAGCTCGTTTGAAAACTCAATATCTATAAGGTTTCTGTCAAGTCCGCCCGAAAGCAGCTTTTTAAGCAGCGCGAGCATTGCTTCGGTTTCATCCTGCGTTAAAGCGGCGAGCGGCTGATTGAATTCTGCAACAATTTCGCGGTTTTCATTAACATAACAGCCGTGTACGCTTGTAATATTTGTCTTTTGCGGGTTAAAACGCCGTCTTATTTCGGCAACTTCTTTTTCGTTCAAGTTATTTCCTCTTTTCGTTTTACGGTAAAGCTATTATATCAAAAATACGTTTTGTTTTCAATAAATACTTGTCATAAAAATATGTATTCCGGCATATGTTTTACCAAAAGACAGTTTGACTGCCGCGAGTTAAAAGCATATGGAGGAACAATTATGACAAACGTGAGCATCTACAAGGATATTGCCGCGCGTACCGGCGGAGATATTTATATCGGCATTGTGGGTCCGGTACGCACGGGTAAATCAACATTTATAAAACAGTTTATGGATAAGCTCGTGCTGCCGAACATTTCGGGGGATTACCAGAAGGAGAGGGCAAACGACGAGCTGCCGCAATCATCCTCCGGCAGAACAATAATGACTACCGAGCCGAAGTTCATACCCGAAAAGGGCGTGCAGATAAAGGTGGACGATTCCTCCGCTATGAATGTGCGCCTTATTGACTGCGTGGGCTACATAGTGCCGAGCGCGCTCGGGTATATTGAGGGCGACCAGCCGCGAATGGTAATGACGCCGTGGTTTGAAGAACCAATACCCTTTAATATGGCAGCGGAAATAGGCACGCGCAAGGTTATAAACGAGCACTCAACAATAGGCTTGGTAATAACCACCGACGGCAGCATAAGCGATATTCCGCGCAGCGAGTACGAAGAAGCGGAAGAGCGGGTAATCGATGAATTAAAAGCCATAAACAAGCCGTTTATTATACTGCTTAACTGCATGTACCCCGAATCGCCCGAGGCGCAGGAATTAGCGCAGAGATTGACCGAGAAATACGGAATACCCGTGCAGCCCGTAAACTGCTTAGAGCTTAACGAAGAGGATATTAAGCAAATATTATCCCGCATACTTTTTGAGTTCCCCATAAAGGAAATATGCATAAATTTCCCGCGCTGGATAAACTCGCTGCCGCTTGACCACTGGCTGCGCGCCGAGCTTACCGACACCATAAAGAAATCAGCTGCAAATGTGCGGCATATAAGGGATATAAAATGCTTTGAAACGGCGTTTGCAAACAGCCAGAACGCCGACGGTGCGGCGGTGAACGGCATAGACCTCGGCACGGGCAGCGCGGATGTTATGATAAAGATAAACAATTCGCTTTTCTACCGCGTTCTTGCCGAAAGCACGGGGCTTAAAATAAATGACGAGCAAGAGCTTATGGACAGCATAAAGGAGCTTGCGAAAATCAAAAAGGAATATTCAAGGGTAAAGGGCGCGCTTGACGAGGTGGAGGCTACGGGATACGGTATTATAATGCCTGAAATTGAGGACTTAAAGCTTGAAGAGCCTGAAATTATGAAGCAGGGCGGGCGCTACGGCGTAAGGCTGCGCGCGTCGGCGCCGTCAATTCACCTTATGAAAGCGAATATCACCACCGAGGTAAGCCCCATAGTCGGCAGTGAAAAGCAGTCGGAAGACCTGGTTATGTACCTGCTTAGCGAATTTGAAGAGGACCCTGTTAAAATTTGGGATTCAAACATATTCGGAAAATCGCTCCACGAGCTTGTAAACGAGGGTCTGCACACCAAGCTTTCGCGTATGCCGGCAGACGCGCGTCAGCGCATACAGGAAACGATAGAGCGCGTTATAAACGAGGGCTGCAACGGGCTTGTGTGCATTATACTGTAATAAATTCAGCTCCCCTCGCGACCAATGTCATTAAGTTAAGAGAATGCTAATAGGCAGAAACGACAAAATAAAA
>CAJJPG010000099.1 GCA_905193585.1 uncultured Oscillospiraceae bacterium | reverse complement strand
GATTCGTTCGGCAGCAGTATAGCTCCGCTTCTTGCAGCAGGGTATTCCGAGATAACGCTCGTCGATATCCGCTATATCTCGCCCTCCTCTCTCGGAAAACTGATTAACTTCACGAAAGCGGACGATGCGCTGTTTCTTTATTCCGTGTCGGTCATCAACAACAGCGAGACGATAAAGTAATGTGAAACCGAGGCTGCGATGAAAATGAAAATAAAAAAACTGTTCACCCTGTGCCGGGATACAGAGCGGACAGTTTCAATAAAGAAGATAAAATGATGGCAATGTTATTAAAGCGCTGTTTGCACCCGAAAAGTGTCTGCGTGCAGAGCTTAAAGAAGAAAGCGGCAGCTCGGATGTATATTTCATCCCGTTTGACGGCGCGTGGCTGATGATGAACGCAAAGCACGGGGAATTAACTGCGGCGGGTCCCGTTTCTTACGAAATTGCAAAGCAATATATTAAGGCGGCGCTTTCCTCTGCGCTTGAAAGCGGAGTTTTAAGCGTGCAATACCGTGACGAAAAATGCAAGCGCAGCGTTACGGTTACAAATGCCGAAGAGGGCTATGCGTTTTTCGGCAGCCTGTTTGACAAAGCAGAGGGAAAAGAGCGCGTATATATTCATTCGTTTGCAAAGACCGAGCAGATTGACAATGATTATACCTCAGTGCCCCTATATGTCTTCCGCGGCAGACGGTACAGATTCAAAGCAGGATAACAAGGACGTTATTATAAGCGGCAATACGGAAATCAGGGAAGCCGCGCAGACCCTGACCGATAAGCTTATTGAGTATGCGTGAAAGGACAAAAAGAGCTTTGAAAAGCTCTTCCGCAATACCGAAAGCTCGGTTATTGAGCAATACTATAACACCTCGTACGATAACTTTAAGAAATACGATAAAAGCCTTATTGCCATAGCGGCTGAAAACGCCGTGATGTGCAAGGTGACGGAAATTTATACGGACATAAATAATAATGTTCAGATTACGCTTTATGTATCCAACGGAACGGGTAAGGATATAGGGCTGACCGGCGTTGATATTACAACCGTTGACGGCGATACAAAGCTTTTCAGCAAACACTTTGATATGGAACAGCTTGTCGTAAAGGACACTGCCACCGCCTATACGCTTACAATACCGTCAGAGGAACTTGATTTTACTACACGGAGCAGCCCGAAAATCACCGATTTTAAGTTTAACTACGAATAATAGCGCTTGTTTTTGTCTGTTCACTGTGATAAAATATCCTTAATAAAAAAGAGGAAAATTTGACAGTTTCGGGGTGAGGACAATGACTTATATTCAGCGTTATAATTCGCCGCTCGGCGGTATATTGCTTGCGGCGGATGAAATCGGTCTTACGGGTTTGTGGTTTGACGGCGCAAAATATTTTGCCGCCAATCTTCCAACCCTGCATAAAGAGCGGGAAACGCCGATTCTCGCGGAAACTAAGCGTTGGCTTGACGTTTACTTTACGGGCAGAGAACCCGACTTTACGCCGCCGCTGCACCCTGCGGGCTCTGCGTTTCGTCAAAGCGTGTGGGAAATTCTTTTACAAATTCCCTACGGTAAGACCGTGACCTACGGCGAAATTGCGCGGCAGCTTGCAAAAAAACAGGGTCTTGTCCGTATGTCCGCACAGGCGGTCGGCGGCGCGGTAGGGCATAACGCAATATCCGTCATTATACCCTGCCATAGGGTCGTCGGCACAAACGGCAGCCTGACAGGGTATGCGGGCGGGATTGATAAAAAAATAAAGCTGCTTGAAACAGAGCATGCCGATTAGACTTTAAACTTTAGATGTTAGATATTAGATGGCGGCTTGCCGCCCATAAGCTCCCTTCTTTTTGACGTATGTCAAAACAGAGGGGAGCCTATTTTTTCACAAAAATACTTGACAAAACGTTCTATATAGTTCATAATATGAAGTATGTCTTAAAAAAATGAACATTACGGAAGTGTTGAGTATGTTAACAAAATCCATGTTTGACGGATTGTACTATATTCTGAAGCACCAAAACGGCGAAAAGCCTTTATCCCAGCGCTCGGTGGCGCAGGGTATGGATAAATCGCTCGGCAGCGTAAACGCGCTTATAAAGGAATTGTCCGCCGCGGGATATATTGACGGTAAAATGTCTGTTACACCCGCGGGAATCGTGGCGCTGGCGCCGCATAAGGTTGATAACGCCGTAATTATGGCAGCGGGAATGAGCACAAGGTTCGCTCCGCTGTCTTATGAAAAGCCCAAGGCTCTTCTTAAAGTTAAGGGTGAAATTTTAATTGAGCGTGAAATTCTTCAATTAAAATCCGCCGGAATAGACGATATTACGGTCGTAGTCGGTTATATGAAAGAAAAGCTGTTTTACCTTGAAGAAAAATTCGGGGTAAAAATCGTTGTGAATGAGAATTACCACCTTTATAACAACCCGTCTACGCTTATGCTTGTTAAGGAAAAGCTGAAAAATACATATATCTGCTCATCGGACAATTATTTTGAGTTTAACCCGTTTGAGCAGTATGTTTACAGAGCGTATTACTCGGCAATGTACAGCGAGGGGAAAACCGATGAATACTGCCTTACGACCGACAGCAAGGGCCGCATTACAAAAGTAAGCGTCGGCGGACAAGACGCATGGTACATGATAGGTCATGTTTACTATGACCGCAAATTCAGCGAGACGTTTACCAAAATTCTCGAAAAGGAATACGACAGCCTGATTACAAGAACAGGGCTTTGGGAAGATTTGTACGCGCGGCATATTACTGAGCTTGAAATGTATATAAAGAAATATGACGGTGGAATCAGAGAGTTTGACTCGCTTGACGAGCTGAGAACTTTCGACAGCGAGTACATAACAAACACCGATTCGTTTATATTTGATAATATCTGCTCGGTGCTGAAGTGCAGACCCGAAAACATTGAAAACATAATACCCATAAAAACAGGGCTTACAAATTTATCCTTTAAGTTTTCCTGCAACGGAAAGCAGTATGTTTACCGCCACCCGGGCGTAGGAACGGACGTTTACATCAACCGCAGAGCCGAAGCCGAAGCGATGGACGCGGCGAAGGAATTGGGGCTTGACGATACCTTTATTTACATAGATAAAACAAAGGGCTGGAAAATATCCCATTATATTGAAGACGCCGCCACGCTTGATTACCATAACGCAGAGCAGGTAAGGCAGGCAATGAAAATGCTGCGGCAGCTGCACACAAGCGGAATTTCTGTAAGCGGTAAATTTGATATTTGGGAAAAAATCAACGATTTTTATGCAAAGCTCGACGGCTCGGATACTTCTGATTTCACCGGAATGGAAGAACTCAGGGAAACGATGAATTCTATTAACGAATACCTGAAAAAGGAAAACAGCACGCCCTGCCTTTGCCATTGCGACAGCTATGACCCGAATTTCCTTTTAGACAGGCAGGGTAAAATGTACCTTATCGACTGGGAGTATGCGGGAATGTCCGATCCGGGCAGCGATATAGGCACGTTTATAGCCTGCTCGGATTATACGGTAGAGCAGGCGGAAAAGGTGATTGAAATTTATCTTGACCGCAAGCCGACCCAGGAAGAACGCAGGCATTATATAGGTTATGTGGCGCTGCTTGCGTATTTTTGGTTCTTATGGGCGCTTTATCAGGAAAAATGCGCTAAGCACACGGGTGAGTATCTTTATATCTGGTACAAATATTCAAAGCAGTACGGAAAGCTCGCTTTGGATTTGTATAAAAATTGAGGAGGAGAACAATGGAACAAAAATCTATTGAACAGCTGATCTACCAGGAAACGGAAGAACGGTTAAAAGAAATGGAATCCGATACCTATGAGTTCCCGAAAAAAATGACCAAGGTCGATTATATTATAATCGCGGTTTCGGTTATAGCGTCTTTGGGGCTTATAGCGGCATGTATGTTGGGGGTGATTAAATAATGGCGGCAAATAAAGATGAATATATACGTCAGGAAACGGTCACGGGTGTTGTGCCTATGCTGAAAAAAGACAGGCAGTACTCGTTTATAGACCTTTTCCTTTCAACCAGCGGTTTTGCAATCGCTACATGGTGCTACACACAGGGCGCCTATGTTGCGCAGTATCTTTCTTTCAGCAGAATGTTAATAAATATTTTCTGCTTTAACATTGTGTGGGTTTTAATTGAATGTCTGCCCGTTGTATTTGCAACAAGGTACGGAATTGACCTTTGGATATGGTTAAGGTCGGTTTTGGGCAAAAGGGGAGTCGCCATACTCTCTACAATAATAAGCGTTGCCAATTTCGGTTGGTATGCGGTTGCCGCGGGATTGTTTTCATCATCTATGATAAATCTTGCGGAACGGTTCGGAATTGTGCTTAATAAAGCTATATGGGGCCCGGTTCTCGGTTGCCTTTGCGTTGTGCTCGGCACGCTCATAGCGCTTGCAGGTCCCTCGGTAATCAAGTGGACAAACCGCTTTTTGGTAACGGCGCTGCTTGCGGTAGGCGTTGTGGTAGTTGTGCTTTGCTTTACCGCTGTGCCTTTTTCCGATATTATTGCCGTAAAACCCGATTTGGGCGGCGAAATGACACCTTTGCAGGCGTTTATGACATCTGCCGAGGGAAATGTAGCCTTTGCTTTTTCGTGGTCTACACAGGCGCTTGTACTGCCGAGACTGGCTAAAACCGAGCGCGGCGGATATTGGGGAACTTCGTTGGCTTACGGTGTTATCGCACCTTTCTTTGTGGCGGCGGGCGGCGTTATGGCGCTGGCTATGTTCGTTCGCACGGGCGTATACGAGAGCGACCCCACAACCATGCTTTCGAAGCTCTGCGGAAGCGGTTTCGCCCTTTTAAGTCTTTTGCTCGTTGCGTTTGCAAATGTCGGCACACAGGGAACGGGCTCCTATGTTAACTGCATGATCGTAAAGAGCGGTATGCCCAAGGTCAGCTACAAGCTCATGGTGCTTATAGCTATGGTGTATGTAAGCGTTTTAACTGTATGGGGCGGCGTTGAGGAACACTTCGGTGCCTTTATTTCAATAGCGGCGTTTATTCAGGCGCCCATTATCGGTATGATAGTAGCCGATTATCTGGTTGTTAAGAAGAGAAAACTTTCCTTAAAATCGGCGTACTTTATTGAGGGTCACGATGCGTACAAATTCACAGCGGGATTCAATCTTGTAGGTATTGCCTGCGTTATTATCTCATGCGTTGTAACAATTCTTTTTGTCTACAATCCGTTAACGGGAAATATTCAAAGCCCATTATTCCTTATATTTACGGGCAGCGGCTTTGACGCTATTTTCGGCGGCTTACTTTACTGGATAGCAAGCCTTACGCCTCTTAAAAAATATATGCTTCGCGACCGCGACGATTTGGAAATAGTTTAATACGTTTTTAATTTTAAAGCCCCGCGTTATCCGATTATTATGTCGGATAACGCGGGGCTTTTTCTCATCCGCAGAATTTTGTTGATATGTGTTTATAACATTCGGCAGGGGAGTATTCCCAGTTTTCCAGCCTGTCGCCGTTATAAAAGTATTTTATTTCGGGGGTGTATTCGCTTTCAAAACTGTCTATTATTATAAGTTTTATCTTCATTTTTTCCCGGATAATGCTTTTTATATAAACGCTTGCCTGCTGACCGAGCGAAACGTCGGGCTTGGGCTCGGCAAGTCCCGCAAGGTTGGGGGTCAGCTCAACGAAAACGCCGTAATCCTCAACGCTCCTCACAACGCCCGTTACGGTCTGCCCGGGGGAGAAAAGCGCTGCGTTTTCCTCCCAGGTGCCCAGCAGCTCTTTATGCGAAAGTGTTATTTTGCCGTCGGGCGCTATGCTTTTTATTATTACCCGTATATTCTGACCTATGAAAAAGCGGTCGCGCGGGTGCGATATTCGCGAGACGGATATTGCGTCTATCGGCAGCAGGGCTATATTGCCGCAGCCTATATCGCAAAACGCGCCGAACGACTCTAAATGAGTAATCTTAGCGTTTATAATATCGCCCGTGCCGCGGCACCCGGTTATGTAACCGCGGCATAATTCCTGCGCCCTGCGGCGGGAGAGAACGGCGTACTGATTGCCGTTCTCATCATTGCCTAAAGAGCTTACCACAAAGCAAACCGGCTTGCCCACGCGTGAAATAAGCGCTATATCGCGCGTGGAGCCGTCGGCTATGCCTATTGCGCCCTCTTCGCGCGGGATAACGCCCCTCATACACCCGAGGTCCACTATAAGATTGTGCGCGGCGTCGCACATTGTAACCGTGCTTTCAAGAACCGTCTGCTTTTCCTTAGCGTCCGCAAGAAAAGCGGGGGTAAATGTCTTTTTGCTGTCCGTCGCCTGTGTGTTCCATCCTTCCGGGAAAAAACCGTTCATTATTTAATCACCTTTCCTTTTTACATTCGGCGTTTAGCCTACATATCAAATTATATGACCCGAAAGGTGAAAAAATGAGAGAATTATGTCTGCTGAAAAAATTTTTAGCGGATGCTTTTTATCACATCCGCCTTTTCGACATTATTCAGCTATTTCGCCCTTGTTTCGCAGTAAATGCAGCGGTAAACGTGGTGCTCCTTATCCGTCAGGCGGAAAATGTGCGGCAGCTCCTGCTCGACCGACGATATACAGCGCGGGTTTTTGCATTTTAAAACGTTGGTAAGCTCCTGCGGCAGTTCTATCGTCTTTTTTTCTTTAATTTGTCCGTCCTTTATTATGTTTACGGTAACGTCGGGGTCTACAAAGCCTAAAATATCGGTGTC
>CAJJPG010000098.1 GCA_905193585.1 uncultured Oscillospiraceae bacterium | reverse complement strand
GTCCGTCCGCCGCACCGAAAATATAACATATGCTCATTAAAAAACTCCCCGGTATCAGAAAATTTATGTTGAAAAAAGTCGCCGCAAGCGTATAATAGTATCGTACACAGTAATATTGTAACAGAAAAAGCGAAAAAAATAAATACTTTTTTAAGTCGAGGTACAGAATGAACGCAACTCTCAGAAAAATCCTTATAATTTCAGGTGCCGCGCTCGGTGCGGTTATTGTCGCGGTGGCGGCGGTCTTTATAATTTTAAAGGCGGGTTCGCGCGCGGCAAACGCAAGGCTTGACGATTCTCATTCATCATCGTTATCTGCGGTAAGCTCCGGGCCGGAAAAACCTATCGATAACGGAATACGCCTTGTAATATCATCACCCGAGCAGGAAACAATGAATGTGACGGCACCCGATTTCACCTTTTCGGGAACATCCGACCCGGCAGAACCGCTTACGGTAAACGGCGCGGCGATAGAACGCGGCGAGGACGGCGCGTTTACATATAACGTTACGCTTAATGTCGGCAAAAACACCTTTGCGTTTGAGCACAAGGGCGAAACAAAAACCTACACCGTAAATTACAGATACGTTATAATAGAAAGCTATTCGCCCGCCAAGGCGCAAACATATCCCAGCGGTTCAACGCTTGTTGTAAACGTTATGGCGCGCAAGGGCAGCGGGGTAACAGCCACATTTAACGGGTCCACTCAAAATCTTACCGTTGCAAACAACAGTAATGATGAAAAATCCGATTTTATATCGTATAACGGCGTTTTCAAGCTGCCGGGAAACAACACGCAAAACCTCAACCTCGGCAAAATTGTATTTAAAGCTACGCACGCCGGCAAAAGCGAAAGCTTTTCATCGGGCATTATAACCTGTAAAAAGAGCGATATTATAGTTGATTATGACCCCAAAGCCACACCTACCGGCGGTAAATATATGAATGTAGGCTCGGGCTGTATTGCCGAAATTGTGGGCGAAACCGCCGAGACCTTTGACGGCAACGTTTCCGCCGCAGCCCTCAAAAACGGCTCGGTTGACTGGTCAAGACCTACCAATAACTATCTCCCGCGCGGAACGGTTGATTATTCGTCTTCCAGTCCTGTTATTTATGAAAAAAGCGGCGGAAACGGGAAAAAACAAACAATAACATATTATACTTTAAGAGCAGGTTATCGCGTTTATAAGGAGACACAGGATAAACCGCGCAACGAGCCCAAGCAAATTACCAGGCAATACCCCGGCACCCTGCCAGACCACAACGAGATAAAGCTTGCCTCATTTGAAAACGGCGATACGCACACCGTTTTAACCTTTGATACAAACTGGAAAGCGCCTTTCTATTTTGACCTTTGGCAGCAAAATTACGCCAACCCAGCAACCCAGAATTACAATGTTTCCGCCATAACGTTTCAGTATGTTGATATAACATTTTGTTATGCTACCGAGTTTGACGGCAATATTACAATACCTGAGGGCAATCCGCTTTTTGATGGGGCTGAAATTGTAAAAAATATGAATTCTGATAAAAGCGCCGTGCGTGATTATACCCTGCGGCTTCACTTAAAAAAAACCGGAGCGTTTTACGGCTGGGACTGCGCGTATAATGACGCGGGGCAGCTGGTATTCACATTTTTAAACCCGAAAAAGGTTACCGCGGCGGATAACGAATACCGTACAAATTTAAACGGCGCTAAAATTCTTATTGATGTGGGTCACGGCGGAACAGACGGCGGTGCCGTTTATAACGGCTATAAGGAAAGTGCGGCAAATTTAAAGCTTGCCTATAAAATAAAGGCAGAGCTTGAGAAGATAGGCGCAAGGGTAGTAATGACAAGAACGGGGGATACCATAAGCTCCGCCTTTGATAAAATTGCGATTTTAAAACGTGAAAAGCCCGATTACTGCATAGCCGTGCATCATAATTCATCCACAAGCGGCGACGCAAGGGGCTTCGGGGCATATTATTCAAATGCTTTTTCAAAGCGACCGTCCGAGTATGTTTTAAAACAAACCGAAAATACCACCTCTTTTTACACGAAATTCATTTTCAAATGGCATTACTATTTTATGTGCCGCATAACCACATGCCCCGTAGTGCTTACGGAAAACGGCTTTATGTCTAACGCGGCTGATTTTGCAATAATAAATAACGATGCAAAAAACACCGAAAAAGCCAAAGCCATAACCCGCGGAATAGTGGACTATTTTAATTCTATACAGTAATGTAAAAATCCCCTCTTTTGATGTGAATCAAAAGAGGGGATTTTTCGTTTATAACAAACTCCGTCTTATAATACAGTTTATTCAAGCTCAAAAGCGCCGGTATACAGCTGATAATACTTGCCCTTTTCTTCAATAAGTTTTTTATGGCTGCCGCGTTCTATAATTCTGCCGTGGTCAAGCACCATAATAACGTCCGAGTTCTGAACGGTGGAAAGCCTGTGGGCAATAACAAACACCGTTCTGCCCTGCATAAGCCTATCCATACCCTTTTGAACTATCGCTTCGGTGCGGGTATCAATGCTTGATGTCGCCTCGTCAAGTATCATAACGGGCGGGTCGGCAACCGCCGCGCGCGCAATTGAAATTAACTGCCGCTGCCCCTGCGATAAACCGCTGCCGTCGCCTTTTAATACTGTGTTGTAGCCCTCGGGCAGCATTTCTATAAAGCCGTGTGCGTTGGCAAGCTTTGCCGCGGCAATGCACTCCTCGTCGGTTGCGTCAAGACTGCCGTAGCGAATGTTATCCATAACCGTACCCGTAAACAGGTTTACGTCCTGCAAAACAACGCCTAAGGACCTGCGTAAATCGGCTTTTTTAATCTTGTTTATATTTATGCCGTCATACCTTATCTTACCGTCCGCAATATCGTAAAAACGGTTTATAAGGTTGGTAATTGTGGTTTTGCCCGCGCCCGTAGCGCCCACAAAGGCTATTTTCTGCCCCGGCTCTGCGTAAATATCAATGTTATGCAGCACTATTTTATCGGGAACGTAGCCGAAATCAACGTCAAACAGCCGCACATCGCCCATAAGGCGGGTATATGTCACCGAGCCGTCGTGGTGGGGGTGGCGCCATGCCCAAATGCCCGTGCGCTTTTCGCTCTCGGTTATATTGCCGTTTTCATCAATATTTGCGTTTACAAGGGTAACATAGCCGTCGTCGGTTTCGGGCTTTTCGTCCATAAGCTCGAATATACGCTCTGTACCCGCCATAGCCATAACTACCGAGTTTATCTGCTGTGAAACCTGGCTTATACTCATGGTAAACTGCCGCGTCATATTAAGGAACGGCACTACCACCGCCACCGAAATTGCCTGCCCCGAAAGGGAAAGGTTGGGCGCGTTTGCAATAATCAGAATACCGCCGATAAAGGCTATAAGCACATACAGAATATTGCCGATATTTCCCATTATAGGCATTAGTATATTTGCAAATATATTTGCGCTTTCGGCGTCCTTAAACAGCTGGTCGTTTATCTTATCGAAATCCTTTTTGCTTTCTTCCTCATGGCAGAATACCTGAACGACCTTTTGCCCGTTCATCATTTCCTCTATATAGCCCTCTACCACACCTATAGCCTTTTGCTGCTTTACAAAATAGCGCGCGCTGTTTCCGCCTATTTTTTTGGTCACCATAGTCATGGCGAACACGCCGAGGAATACCACAAGGGTCATCCAGACACTTAAATAAAGCATATAGAAAAGCAGCGCTATAATTGTTAAAAGCGAGGTGAAAAGCTGCGGCATACTTTGCGATATTAACTGGCGCAGGGTATCAATATCGTTGGTGTAGTAGCTCATTATATCGCCGTGGGTGTGCGTGTCAAAATACTTTATGGGCAAGCTTTGCATACTGCCGAACATATTTTGCCGCATTTTATTTAAAAAGCCCTGCGTAACTACCGCCATAAGCTGCGAGTAAATAAAGGTGGTAATAACGCCTAAAGCATAAAAGCCTATCATAAGCCCTATTACCTGCATAAGTCTGCCCGAAACGGAATTAAAGCCTATATCCAGCCCGTCCTTAATAACAAGCAAAAGCTTATTTAAAAAGAGCGATGAAACCGTTCCCGCAAGCGCGCTCAATAAAATGCACACGCCTACAATAACAAGATAGGTTTTGTAATATTTAAAAAGATATTTAAAAAGTCTTGAAAGCGTGCCTTTGGCGTTTTTAGCCTTATGTCCGCCCTTGAATCCTCTCGGTCCCGGCATTATTCTTCACCTGCCTTATTCTGCGAATAGTATACTTCTTTATAAATTTCATTGCTTTGGAGCAGTTCCTCATGCGTGCCCACGGCGTTTATTCTGCCGTCTTCCATAACAACTATGCGGTCGGCATCCTGCACGGATGAAATACGCTGCGCTATAATAATCTTTGTGGTATCAGGTATTTCGGTAGCAAGCGCGTTTCTTATAAGCGCATCGGTCTTGGTATCAACCGCGCTTGTGGAGTCGTCAAAAATAATTATTTTCGGCTTTTTAAGCAGTGCGCGCGCTATGCAAAGGCGCTGCTTTTGTCCGCCCGAAACGTTTGTGCCGCCCTGCTCTATGTGGGTATCGTACCCGTCGGGCAGGGTATTTATAAATTCATCCGCCTGAGCCAGTTTACATACCCGCACCAGCTCTTCGTCGGTCGCGTTCATATCGCCCCAGCGCAGGTTTTCTTTAATTG
This sequence comes from uncultured Oscillospiraceae bacterium, assembly GCA_905193585.1. Taxonomy (GTDB): domain Bacteria; phylum Bacillota; class Clostridia; order Oscillospirales; family Acutalibacteraceae; genus UBA737. The sequence goes on along the minus strand of CAJJPG010000098.1, from coordinate 2,069 downwards.
TGCCCGAGAAAAGCACATTTTTCTGCAAAACCACCGAAACGGCGTTGCGCAGCGTTTCAATGTCGTAATCCTTAACGTTGCTGCCGCCCACAAGCACCTCGCCCTCGGTTGCGTCGTAAAGGCGGGAAATAAGCTGAATAAGCGATGATTTACTGCTGCCCGTGCCGCCTATAATGCCTATGGTCTCGCCCGATTTTATGTGCAGGTCAATATCGGTAAGGGCGTATTTTTCCGCGCCCGCGTGATATTTAAAGGAAACGCCGTTAAAATCAATGCTGCCGTCGAGCACGTCTGTTTTGGGGTTTTCGGGGTTTTCAATGGTGCTTTCCTCTGTTAAAACTTCGCAGATACGCTGTATGGACGCGTTTGAAATAGTTATCATAACAAAAATCATTGAAAGCATCATAAGGCTTGATAATATCTGCATACCGTAGGTAAACAGGCTTGAAAGGTCGCCAACGCCCATGGCGCTGCCGCCGCTGCTTATAATAAGCTTTGCGCCGAAATAGGATACTATTACCATTGCCGCATACATTGCAATCTGCATTGCAGGGCTGTTAAGGGCTACAAGCCTTTCCGCCTTTGTGAAATCGGCGCATACCTCTTCGGAAGCCTTGCCGAACTTGTTTTTCTCATAATCCTCGCGCACAAAGGATTTTACAACCCGCATTCCCTTAACGTTTTCCTGAATTGAGTTGTTAAGGTTATCGTACTTTTTAAACACGCTGTTAAAAAGCGGCATTGCCTTTTTAATTATAAGGAAAAGCGCGAATGCCAAAAACGGCACTAACGCCACATACGCGGTGGATAGCTGTGGGCACATTTTAAACGCCATTATCATTGCGAAAATGAACATCATAGGTGAGCGCACCGCTATGCGTATTATCATCATATACGCCATTTGCACGTTAGAAATATCGGTCGTAAGGCGGGTTACAAGGCTTGAGGTTGAAAATTTATCGATATTGGTAAACGAAAAGCCCTGAACCTTGTAAAACAGGTCGTGCCGCAAATTTTTTGCAAACCCGCACGAAGCCGTGGCGCAGGTCTTGCCCGCCATAGCCCCGAAAAACAGGGAAACGAACGCCAATAAAATAAGCATAAGGCCGTATTTTAATATAAGCGACATATCCGTGCCGTTTTGTATGTGGTTTATAAGCTTTGCAATATAAAAAGGAATAACGCACTCAACTATAACCTCAATAGAAACTAATATCGGGGTCAAAATCGAGGGCTTTTTGTATTCCCTTATACTGCCCATAAGTGTTTTTATCATACTGTCTCTCCTATTCTTCCATATTGTTTTTAAGCTTTTCGGTAATGCGGAAAAAAGCTTCAAGCTCTTCGTCGGTCAGCCCTTTTCGCAGCTTTTTCTCCCGCGCGGCAATATCTTTGCATATTTCGGTGTGAATTTTTACCGCTTTGTCCGTCAGCACGATTTTTTTAAGCCGCGCGTCGTTTTCAACGCTCACACGTTTAATATAACCGTCCTTTTCCATAAGCTTTAACATGTTGCTTGCGGTTGAACGCCTGATTGAAAATTTTTCTTCAAAATCCTTTTGGAAAATATCCTTATCGCGGTTTTCGTAAAAATAATTTATCGCCCAGCCGTGTATTCTGCCGTTGGGCTTCGGGTCCATGGCGGCAATATTTCTTTCAACATCGCGCCTTATAAGATTTGAAAGCGTGCGTATTTCAAAGCCTACGTCCTTTTCGCCGTGCACATAATCACCTCGCAAGTATTTGTTAGCTTGCTAACTATTATAACACAAAAGCCTTTTTTGTCAACAAGAAAATATTGAATTTTTTGTTAAATCGCAGACCCCTTATCCCGAACTCGGCTTTCCTTGTTTTCGGCTTTACATTCGGCAGAGAAATCCGCCTTTCCGATTATCGAAAAGGCGGAGCCGATTTATTTTTCATTAAATACCTGAACCGCAATAAGCAGGGCTAACATAATGTGGTCGTGGTTTTCCTTGGCTATTGCCAATCTTTTTTGAATTTCCTCATCCGTCATTTCCGAATTTTCGCACATTTTTTTAACCAAATCAAAGTTTTTAATAAAAAAA
>CAJJPG010000097.1 GCA_905193585.1 uncultured Oscillospiraceae bacterium | reverse complement strand
AAATTCCAAATTGCAGTCCACGCTGCCGCGTATAGCCTCCACAACCTCCGACGGGAAGCCCTGTGCTTTCATTTCTTCAAATACGCCGCGCATTGCGTGGTTTCTCAAAAGGCTTGTGCCGTAGGTTCCCGGCAGGAAAGAAAGCACCTTTTGCAGCCCGCTGCCGAAATTTGAAATAGGCATATATGCGCCGCATATGAAGCCGTAGCCCGCGCTGACGATCGTGCCCACGGCGGACGCCTGACCGTCGGTAGTTAAAAAGAAGTTTACGCAGGAGGAAAGCGCCGTGCCGAACATGGTGAGCAGGAATACGTCAAGAACCATAAGCAGAACATCCGCCGCCGTTAAATACCAGCCGACTGCCGAAAGGTAAATAAGGCTTGCCGCCAGTGCGGAAAGGCTTATAATAAGGGTGGAAACAAGGGTAGATATGTAGTAACCCAGTCCCAGTGTGCCGAAATGCACGGGCGAAACGGTAAGGTCGTGCCGCGCGCCGCTTGTTTTATCCTTTATCATTAAAAGATTGGAGCAGAACGCAACCGTAACACAGCTTACCGCCAAAAGGGAAGAAATAAGCTGGCCGCCCACGCAGCCGTTAAGAACCGCGTCAGATATAGAGGCGCCCGCCGCTTTAAGCGCGGAGCGGAAAGAATCGTCATACACCTTTTTCAAAAAGGTTGAATACAGAACCAGAAGTATTATAGGAGTAATAAGGGAGGATATAAACATTCCCTTATCCTTGAAATATAGCTTTGTATTTCGTTTTACAAGCGCTGAAAGCCCGGTCATTTCTCTTCACCCCCTGTAAGTTTTTTGCCCGTTACGGCAAGAAAAACGTCATCCATTTTGCCCTTGGTTATTTCATAATCGCGGAAAATTTCGGGGTATTTAATAATAAGCCCGGTTGCCGCCGCAGTATCGGGTACCGCCACGCGAAAAGCGTCTCGCAGCGGCTCGTACGGCGCGCCCAAGCCTTTTACCGTTTCCTCGTTTACGCCGTACAGCGTTATAAAATCGCCCGTATATTTATTTTTCAGCTGCAAAGGCGTGCCCTCGGCGGCGATTTTTCCCTTATCCAATATTACAACGTAATCGGCGTCCGCCGCCTCTTCCATATAGTGGGTGGTAAGAAACACCGTAAGCCCGCTGTCGCGTCTGAGTCCGCCTATAACCTGCCACAAGAGCTTGCGGGTCTGCGGGTCAAGCCCTGTGGTCGGTTCGTCAAGAATAAGAATTTCAGGGCTGTGCAAAAGCGCCCTTGCAATATCTATTCTTCTGCGCTGACCGCCCGATAGCTTACCCACCGGCTGCCGCAGTAAATTTTCAAAATCAAGCAGCTTTGCGAGATACGAAAGCCGTGTCTTAAATTCGGCACCGTGTATTCCGTAAAGCGCCGCGCGGCTTTCAAGGTTATCCTTTACCGAAAGGTCTTTATCCAGCACCGAGTTCTGAAAAACAACGCCGAGACTGCGTTTTATGCGGTCGGGGTCTTTATCAATATCCGTTCCGCAAATCTCCACCCTGCCGCCGTCCTTTGAAAGCTGACCGCACATAATGTTAATGGTGGTGGATTTTCCCGCGCCGTTAACGCCCAAAAATGCGAAAAATTCGCCCTCTTTGACCTTGAAGCTCAGGTCGTCCACAGCTTTTTTGTCACCGTAGCTTTTGGTTAAATGTTCAATTTTAAGCAATGCCTATTCCCCCTTAATTTCTTTAAATACGCCCTTTCGGCAGCGTATGCTTTTAAGCGACGTATGCCGAATTTTTAGAATTTCATCCATTTCCCGCGCCGCGTTTTCGTAGCGCCCGCCGGTGTGGTGAACCGGTATGTAATTAACCTCTTTTATTCTTCCCGCGGCTTTTTCGCAAAAATCGCACACGGGAGCGGCAAGCACAAAAACCCAAATAGGGGAGCATATTGTGATATGCTCATAGGGCGAAAGGTCGGGATATGTTTCTTCGGTCGGCATTTTCCAGCGGTGCATTCCGAACCGCCCGCACCACCAAAAGCCTAAAGTACCGTCGGTTTTTTCGGTTGATTTTATTTCAGCGCCCGTTTTTTCCGCCGCCTCATACGCCTACTTTTTAACATAGCCCATACGCGAGAAGTAAACCACAAGTCTCTTCTTATTCGTTCCTATGTTTTTATAATCGGCGGTATTTACCGAAAAATTTTCCTGCTTTTCAAAGACATATGCGGCATAGCCGGTTATTGCCTGACAAAAGCCGAATATAAAATAAATTGTGGACATAAAATTCGGCGGGAACATATAAAACCGAATACATATCCACAGCATAAGGGTAACGCCGAAAATTCCGCCCGATATTACGCCGGAACATTTTTTCAATAAGAGCAGCACAGCGGCGGTAAGGTTGGAAATGCCGTTTACAATAAGCAGCGCAAACCCCGAAAAAAGCAGGTCTTTAAATAATATATCGGAAAACGGAAGCACTTTGAAGTAGGGCAGCATACCGTCCATTCCCATAGTCTTTCCGCTTGGGTCAATAATCATCATAAAAGAGCCTAAAACTGCGCCTATGCCTATAAACAACGTCCAGAATATAAGAAAGCGCCTCGCGGTATTGTACCTCGATTTTGTTTTCACTCTAACAACCTCGAAAATACAGTTTAAAAGTAAAATCGACAAACCTCGCGGGAGATTTGTCGATTTTGGTGCCGCTGACCGGACTTGAACCGGTACGGTATCGCTACCGAGGGATTTTAAGTCCCTTGTGTCTGCCTATTCCACCACAGCGGCATATATCTAATAATATCTTATTTAAACCGATTTGTCAAGATTTTTTTACACGGTGCAGGGGAAAATTAGATATTAGATTAATACCCCTCTGTTTGCTGAGGCAAAAGAAAGGAGCCGCCGCATAATCGCAACAGCTCCCAAAAGCTTTAAAAAGTGATTATTTTACCATTCCCGCAACTTCGGCTGCGAAATCGTCAACACGCTTTTCAATGCCCTCGCCCTTTTCAAAGCGAACGAAAGAAACAATCTTGATGTCAGAGCCCAGCGCCTTAGCGGTGTTTTCAACATACTTGCCTACGGTAATTTCGCCGTCCATAACGAACTGCTGGTCAATAAGGCAGTTTTCTTTATAGTACTTGCCTATCTTACCGTCAACAATCTTGCCGAGAACTGCCTCGGGCTTATTAGCCATTTTCGGGTCTTCCTTCATCTGAGCAATGAGGATTTCCTTTTCCTTTTCAAGCACTTCTGCCGGAACGGAGGCCTCGTCAAGATAAGCGGGGTTCATTGCGGCAATCTGCATTGCAATGTTTTTGCCCATCTGAACGAACTCGGCGTTATCAGCATCAAGCGCGGTGTCAAAGTTTACAAGAACGCCTATTTTTCCGCCTGCATGAACATAGGATACAACCTTACCCTCATAGCGGGCAAAGCGGCGAACCTTAATATTCTCGCGAACGGCAAGGAAAAGCTCCTGAACCTTTTCTTCAACGGTCTTTCCGTCCTTTTTAAGAGCCAAAAGAGCGTCAACGTCAGCCGGGTTCTGCTCGGCAACGATTTCCGCAATTTCAGCGGCAAGAGCCTTAAATCCATCGCCGTTGGCAACGAAATCGGTTTCGCTGTTAATCTCAACAACAGAGCCTACGCCGTTCTTGGTGTATGCGCAAACAGTACCCTCGGCAGCTATGCGGCTTGCCTTTTTAGCCTGGGATGCAAGTCCCTTTTCACGGAGAAAATCAGCCGCAGCTTCCATATCTCCGTTGCACTCGGTGAGAGCCTTTTTGCAGTCCATCATACCGCAGCCGGTCTTCTCTCTTAAAGCCTGTACGTCTTTAGCGGTAAAAGCCATAATTATTTCCTCCTAAGAATTATTCTGCAGCTTCCTCTGCTGCGGGCTCTTCAGCGGGTTCTTCGCCGTTTGCGGCGGTTCCCATTTCGGCGCCCTGTCTGCCCTCGATTACGGCGGCAGCCATAGTCTCGGCTATAAGCTTAACTGCACGGATAGCGTCATCGTTTCCGGGGATAACGGCGTCAATTTCATCCGGGTCGCAGTTGGTGTCTACAATAGCGATAATCGGAATACCGAGCTTTTTAGCCTCGGCAACGGCTATTCTTTCCTTGCGGGGGTCAACTATAAAGAGCGCTCCGGGGAGCTTCTTCATATCCTGAATACCGCCGAGGAATTTTTCAAGTTTCTGAATTTCAAGGTTGAGCTTTATAACTTCCTTTTTGGGGAGAAGCTCAAATGTTCCGTCGTCACGCATAGCGCGGAGCTGGTTAAGTCTTGCAATACGGGTGCGTATTGTGGTGAAGTTGGTGAGCATACCGCCGAGCCAACGCGCGTTTACATAAGGCATTCCGCAGTGCTCTGCTTCTTCCTTAACAGAATCCTGAGCCTGCTTTTTTGTGCCGACGAAAAGAATATCGCCGCCCTCAGCCGCTATATCGCGGGCAAACATATAAGCCTCGTTAAGTTTCTTAACGGTCTTCTGAAGGTCGATGATGTAAATTCCGTTACGTTCTGTGAAAATGTACTCCGCCATTTTCGGGTTCCAGCGTCTTGTCTGATGTCCGAAATGAACACCTGCTTCAAGAAGCTGTTTCATTGATACTACTGCTGGCATTTGTTTTTCCTCCTAAGGTTTTACCTCCATCCTGCCGTTTTCCGGGAATTTTCAAAGAAAACACCTTGCCGGTTCAAAGCAGAATGTGTGTTTTTTATTACTGCCCGCTCGGACAGCCGATAAATTATACCATATATAAAGCCGAAAATCAAGCATTTTTTAATTTTTTTTAAATTTATATGTATGGGTTTGACTAATTGCGGGTTATATGCTATAATTTCGGTATGGAAAAGTTGAATTTAATTATTGCGAAAAACTTATCGGAGCTAAGGCGGCAAAACAAGCTCACCCAGCTTGAGGTTGCCGAAAAGCTCAATTATTCTGACAAAGCGGTTTCAAAATGGGAACAGGGCGAGTCTCTGCCGGGCATTGAGGTGCTTTATAAATTAGCAAAGCTTTACGGCGTAAGTATGGATTATATTGTAGGTGAGGAACAGGCAAAACCGGCGCGCGTAACCTCCGGCGGACTTACCCAGAAAAGAAAACGCATAATAACGCTTTTATCGGTTCTCGGCGTATGGCTGCTTGCTACCGTGTTTTACATTTTTTTCGATATATTTGCGCATATCAATTTATGGACCTTATTCTGTTGGGCGGTTCCCGCGTCATTTGTAGTTTCAATCGTATTTGATGCTATATGGCATAAGCAGAGATTTCTTTTCCTTATTATTTCGGCGTTTATTTGGTCGCTGCTTTTGTGCTTCTGCCTGCAATTCGTGAATTATAATATATGGCTGATTTTGGGCATAGGCGTGCCGCTGCAGCTGGCAGTGCTGCTCAGCGCATGGCTTGTAAAATCGCCGCAAAAGGAGAATGAGGATGGTAAAGCTCGGTAACGACTGGGACGGCATTTTATCCGATGAATGGGAAAAGCCGTATTATAGGCAATTACATAGCTTTTTGAAAGAGGAATACTCCAAAACGCGCATATACCCCGATATGTACGATATTTTCAACGCGCTTAAATACACCTCGTTTGCCGATACCCGCGCCGTTATAATAGGACAGGACCCATACCACGGACCCGGGCAGGCGCACGGGCTTTGCTTTTCGGTTAAAAAAGGCGTGCCGCTGCCGCCCTCGCTTGTTAATATATATAAGGAAATAACCGATGATTTAGGCGTTACCATGCCGCAACACGGCGAGCTTACCGGCTGGGCAAAGCAGGGCGTGCTGCTGCTGAACACCGTGCTTACCGTAAGGGCAGGTCAGCCAAACAGCCATAAGGATAAGGGCTGGGAAATATTTACCGACAGAGTGATTTCCGAGCTTAACCGCAAGGAAACGCCGGTGGTTTTTCTGCTTTGGGGCGCAAACGCCGAGAAAAAGGCGCGGGTCATTACAAACCCGATACATAAAAAGCTCATAACCGTGCACCCAAGCCCGCTTTCGGCATATCGCGGATTTTTCGGCTGCCGCCATTTTTCAAAGGCAAACGAAATACTTATATCAAGCGGACAGTCTCCCATTGAATGGAACGCGCTTTAATGTCCGAATAGTTAATTTGTAAAGTAAAAAGACCGTACCCCAAGTATAGGCAGAGGGTACGGTCTTTTTTTGCCGATATGTTTTTAATTAAACAGCGAAACGTTTTCGCCGTTAACCGTTAATGTATATTGACGGTTGAAACTGTTTAGATAGGCATAATAAGTGTAAAATGTCTTGTTTAAAATGCTATTAGGACTTTCTGAATATATAAATTCGGAATTATTATTATCTGTTATATCCAGCGGTCCGCCGTTTGTATTCAGTAAAACAATGTAGTAATCATCGGTGTTTTTGTATTGATAGACATAAACAGTAATTCCGTCGGATATTTTATTGCATATTCTTTTTGTGTCAAGACCCATACCTTGTTTCCAACCGTTGTCCGACTTAGGTACAATTAAATAAACATCGGTGCCGTTTTTTTCGCCCACTATGAAATCGGTTTTGCTGCCGTTAACAATTAACTTCACTTTTCCTGAATGATTATAATTATAGGCTGACTCGGGGGATGAAAAAGTTACAAATACATTTTCTAACGGAATTAAAGCAGATAATGTTGTTAATATTACAGACAGCATAAAAGTAATTATTAATTTCCTGAAGGCATTGATTGATTTGATTTTACCGATTAAAAAATAGCCGATAATGAAAATCGTTATACCTAAAAT
>CAJJPG010000096.1 GCA_905193585.1 uncultured Oscillospiraceae bacterium | reverse complement strand
AAATCGAACCTCACATTTTGTGAAGTTCGATTTTTCTTAACTTAATGACATTGCCTGATAGGGGAGCCTTTTTTATGAACCGATTGCAAAGTAATATTAGCCGATAAGAAATTGACCGCCCTACCGCCGAAGGGTTATAATAACCTTAAAGGGAACGGTGATTTAATATGGAAAGAAGAAACGAAGCACAAAGACTCGGTGCCGTAAAGCAGTTTGAAACCGTAGGCGTTTTTGAAAGCTGCGAGCCTTACGGAAACGGGCATATAAACGATACGTATTTAGTCGTTTTTAAAACGAAAAAAGGGGATAAGCGCTACATAATGCAGGCGGTAAATACCGATGTTTTCAAAGAGCCCGATAAACTTATGAGTAATATTGAAAAGGTTACGGCTTTTTTGCGTAATAAGGGCTGCGGCGAGCGCGAGACGTTAAGCCTTGTGAAAACGCACGACGGAAAAGCATATTATACCGACGGTGATAATAACTGCTGGCGTATGTACGATTTTATTGAAGGTTCAATCTGCCTTGAATTGCCCGAAAGCAACGAGGATTTTTACCAGTGCGCCGTGGCGTTCGGCAAATTCCAAAGGTTTTTGGATGATTTCCCCGTGAACGAGCTGTATGACACAATACCGGATTTTCACAACACGCCCAAGCGCTACGCCGATTTTATTGCGGCGGTTGAAAAGGACGCGCTCGGCAGGGCGAAGAATGTAAGCGCGGAAATTGAATTTATAAAGGCACGCAAGGATTTTTATTCGGTTCTGCTCGATAATGAAAAACGCGGTGCTTTGCCGCTTAGAGTGAGCCATAACGATACCAAGAGTAATAACGTTATGCTCGACAAAACCACCCGCAAGGCGCTTTGCGTTATTGATTTAGACACGGTCATGCCGGGGTATTCGGTAACCGATTTTGGGGATTCTATTCGTTTCGGCGCAAGCACCGCGGCAGAGGATGAAAAGGACCTTTCAAAGGTACATTTCAGTCTTGAAAAGTTTAAGACATATGCCGCGGGTTATCTTGATGGCTGCGGCGGGATGCTTAAAAACGAGGAGATAATGCTGCTGCCGGATGGCGCGAAAATGATGACCGTAGAATGCGGCATGCGTTTTTTGGCGGATTATTTAGAGGGCGACACTTATTTCAGAACGGCATATGCCGAGCATAATCTTGTTCGTTGCCGCACGCAGCTGAAACTTGTTTCCGAAATGGAAGGCAATTGGGATGAAATGAAAAAGGTTGTTAAAGACTTTTGCCGTTGAAAAATCAGCAGTAATTAATGTATTTAATTTTTATTTGTATTACTTTTAAATGTCTAATCTTGACATTTTGATTAATTAATGGTATAATACTCTCTGTCAGGGGGTGTTATTAATGAAATCAACCGGAATAGTCAGACCGGTCGACAAAATGGGACGTGTCGTAATACCGAAAGAAATCCGCAAATTACTTAAAGTCGAGAATGATGTTGATAGTTTTGAAATCTATATGGAAGATGACAAAATTATTCTGAAAAAGTATCAGCCCACCTGTATTTTCTGCGATTCATTGGCAGACAGTGTACAGTTCGGCGGATATACGGTTTGCAAAAATTGCATAAGCAAGCTTGACGAATTACGCGAAACCGAAGAATAAGCGCAAAAAACCGAGATGGGTATTTTACCCTGTCTCGGTTTTTTTTGCGCATTTATTGATTTTCGGGATTACTTACTACCATATTGTTTATCCAGCTGCCGCTCTTCAGCATAAAGTAGCCTATAACGCATTTAAGAATTTCCGCGCCCTGACATATGGCGTAAAGAGGGAGAATAGGTATATTTGTAAATCGGCTCAGCGTGAAAGCGATAGGCACGCTTACTACCCACACAAAGCAGCTGTCAAACAGCAGGGTGGAAAGCGTTTTCCCGCCTGAACGCAGGGTGAAATAGGAAACGTTCGCGTAGGCGTTAAACGGCATGATAACCGCATTTATGCAAATAAGCGCGGTTGCAAGCGAGCGCACGGAACTATCGGTTTTGTAAATAAGCGGGAACACGCCTGATACCGCCGCCATGGCAAGCCCGAAAGCGGCGCAGGATGTAACGGAAAACGCAATCAGCTTGCGGTCGCAATCGCGCACCTCTTCTGCCAATTTACCCGCGCCGAGCATTTGCCCTATAATAATTCCCGTGGCGCTGCCGAGCGAAATAAAGCATACCGAGAAAAGATTCCATAGGGTAGAGGCTATGTTATTTGCCGCTACGACGGTAAGACCGCGTGTGGAGTAGCACTGGTTAAGCACGGCTACGCTTGCCGACCAAAGCGCTTCGTTAAATAAGAGCGGCATACCCTTAACGGCAATCTTTTTAAGCAGCGGCAGGGCAATATGCACCGAGCGGTACACCCTGCGGATATACGGGTAACGCTTGCTGTGGCTGTGCAGCCAAACGGCATTGACCGCAAGCTCCGCATAACGCGAGATTACGGTTGCAATAGCCGCGCCCTTAACGCCTAATACCGGCATACCTAATTTACCGAAAATAAGCACATAGTTTAAGGACATATTAACCGCCACGGCAACCAGCCCCGCAACCATAGGCACAACCGTTTGCCCTGTTTCGCGCATTGAAGAGGCATATGCGTTATTAAATGTGAACGGTATAAGCCCTATAAGCATAACGGCTAAATAGTCAAGCCCGTAGCCGAGCGCCGCGGCGCGCTCGTCGGCGGTTGCTTCTCCGCGAAGATACAGACCTATAAGACTGTTGCCCCTTATAAGCAGAATTGAAACGCCTACAGCCGTAATAACGGCACATATAAGTATTTTAAAGCGGAAGGTCTGGCGTATGCCTTCATCATCCTTTTGCCCGTAAAACTGGGCGGTGAAAATTCCCGCTCCCGCAACCGCGCCGAAAACGCAAAGATTATACACAAACAACAGCTGATTAACAACCGAAACGCCCGTCATTTGCAGAGTTCCTACCCGCCCGACCATAATGTTATCGAGCAGGCTGACGAAATTCGTCACTGCGTTTTGAATCATCATCGGCAGGGCAACGGTAAGAGCCATTCTGTAAAACGCTTTATTACCGATATATTTTTTAAGCACTTTTAAATCTCCGTTTCTTTAGTGTCCTGTTTTTTGGTTTGAAAACGGGCAATCCCGTTAAGGGACTGCCCGTTTATTGAGCCTTTATTTATCAAGCGGCTTCATTGTCGGGAACAGGAGAACGTCTCTTATAGACGGGCTGTCGGTAAGCAGCATTACAAGCCGGTCAACACCGAAGCCCAAGCCGCCTGTGGGTGGCATACCGTATTCAAGCGCGGTTATATAGTCATAATCAACCTCGGCGCTGCAATCCGGGTCTTCAGCCAATTTTGCGGCAACCTGCTTTTCAAAGCGTTCCTTTTGGTCAATCGGGTCGTTAAGCTCTGAAAAAGCGTTGCCGAATTCCATAGCGTTTATAAAATACTCAAAACGCTCGGTAAATGCGGGGTCGTCAGGCTTTCTTTTTGCAAGTGGGCTGTTTTCAACCGGGTAATCGTAAATAAAGGTAGGCTGTATTAACTTATCCTCAACAAACGCGTCGAAAAGTTCGGCTAAAACAGTGCCCTTTGTGGCTTTTTCATCCACCTCAACGTGCAGAGCCTTTGCGCACTCGCGCGCGTCCTCGTCCGATTTCCAGTCGTTATAATCCGCACCGGAATATTTTTTAACCGCCTCTACCATTGTAAGGCGCTCCCAGTGACCCATATCAATTTCCTTGCCCTGATATGTTATAACGGTGCTGCCGCATACGTTAAGCGCTATCTGCTTGTTCATTTCTTCCACTAAGTCCATTATACCGTGGAAATCGGTAAACGCCTGATACAGCTCAACCGTTGTAAATTCGGGGTTGTGCTTTGTGTCCATACCCTCGTTGCGGAAAATGCGTCCCACCTCGTAAACGCGGTGCATACCGCCCACTATAAGCCTTTTAAGGTAAAGCTCGGTTTCAATGCGCAGGTACATATCCATATCCAGCGTATTGTGGTGGGTTTTAAAGGGGCGCGCCGCAGCGCCTATTTCAAGCGGCAGGAGTATAGGGGTGTCAACCTCGGTAAAGCCCCTTGCGTCAAGAAAAGCGCGTATTTCCTTCATTATTTGCGAGCGCTTATAAAACGTGTCCTTAACCTCGGGGTTTACTATAAGGTCAACATAGCGCTGGCGGTACCTTGTGTCGGTATCCTTTAAGCCGTGGAACTTTTCGGGCAGGGGCAGCAGAGACTTTGAAAGCAGCGAAATATCCGTTGAATGAACCGAAATTTCGCCTGTCTGGGTTTTGAAAACAAAGCCCTCAACGCCGATAATATCGCCTATATCCCACTTTTTAAACGCGGCATATTCTTCCTCACCTACGTCGTCACGGCGAACATAGAGCTGAATTTTACCGCTGCAATCGGCAAGACCCACAAAGCTTGCCTTGCCCATTATTCTGCGCGACATAATTCTGCCCGCAATTTTTACGGTTTTGCCCTCAAACTCGTCATAATTATTTTTAATGGTTTCGGAATCGGAATCAAAATCGTATTTTGTTACCGTATACGGGTCGTTGCCCGCTTCCTTTAAAGCGGCGAGCTTTTCACGCCTTAATCTCAATATTTCGTTAAGGTCCTGCTCGGTATTAGCGGTGTTGTTCTGCGCCATAAGCTACTCCTTTTCTGCCGCATAAGCGGCGAATATTAAACGTCTTTTTTATCTTGAAATGCCTAAAATTTTAAGTTTGAATTCTCCGCCGGGGGCTTCAACTATAACCTCTTCACCGATTTTTTTGCCAAGTAATGCCTTGCCAACGGGGGATTCGTCCGATATTTTGCCGTTTCTGGGGTCTGCCTCGGTAGAGCCGACAACGCGGTATTCGCATTCGTCGCCGTACTCTTCGTCAAGCACCTTTACTTTAACGCCGACAACAACGGATTTTGCGTTGCCCTTAACGTCTTCGATTATCTCAACATTTTTGAGCATAGCCTCAATTTCAACTATACGCGCCTCAATTTTCGCCTGCTCGTTTTTCGCCTCATCGTATTCGCTGTTTTCCGAAAGGTCGCCGTAGCCGCGGGCAACCTTGATTTTTTCGGCAATATCCGCTCTGCCTTCCGTTTTAAGATATTCAAGCTCTTCTTCGAGCTTTTTCAGTCCGTCATCGGTAATTTTAATTACTTTTGCCATAAGAAAACCACCTCATATAAAAATAAATGAAATTCTGCCGTGCAGAACCCATATAAACATTATTATATAATTTTTGCCGACTTATGTCAAGAAAAAGAATATTAATTTTACCAATTTATGAAACCGGATTTTAAAAGCATAAAAACAGTGAAAATTTTACTTGACATTTTCCGCGTTTTATCGTATACTTATAAAGTCGCAAATACGAATGCTGCTATGGCTCAGATGGTAGAGCGCGTCCTTGGTAAGGACGAGGTCACCGGTTCAATTCCGGTTAGCAGCTCCAGTTTCAAAATCCTCTGAAACCCGCATAAATAAAGGGTTTCAGAGAATTTTTTTGTTCGTATAGTTGTCTAAAAAATAATATTAAAATGGCATTTAGTGGCGTCTAATAGTATCAAATTATCTTTGAAGTATGCGATAAAGTATGCGATTTTGACTTTACAATTCTGAAGAGCAGTGATATAATATTGTTGTTAAAAGAATATATATATAAATTTATAACACAAGGGGATTATAAATGGCATACGGTGATGGAACTTTTATTTATAATAAAAGTGGTTCAGTAACTTTACAAAAATTTTACGGCACTGACAATCATGGCAAGAAGATATATAAAAAATTCACTGCAAAAAATAAAACTATTGCCAAAGAAAGGGCAAAAGAATATGAGCAGTCCATTACATCATTTGAAAAAACAACAATTAATAAAATGTCTTTCGTAGAATATTTTCAACGATGGGCAGAATTGTATAAGAAAAATTCCGTAAAGCCGACAACCTATAACGGTATAGAAAATTGTTTACACAGTCGTATTGAACCTTATGACATAGCAAGGTTGCAAATGAGCCAATTAGACTCTGATATTTTTCAAAGATATATTAATACTTTAGCTTCTGATGGATATTCAAGAGCAACCATTATCAAAACTTATAATACTATTAACAACTGCTTGAAAACAGCAGTTGCTAAAGGCGATACTAAATTTAATCCTTTAACTTTAGTATCTATTCCGTCAGAATCACAAGTAACAACTAAAACGAAAGACATTGAATGCCTTACAGAAAAAGATGTAAGTAAAATACTTGAGTTGGCAGAAAATACTGATGTAGTACATGGCGACAAAAATTCATATATTTATGAAATTATTTTTTTAATATACACAGGGCTGAGAATAGGCGAAGCTTCTGCATTAGAATGGAAAGATATTGATTTAAAAAATAAAAAACTAACAGTTACATCTTCTGCTTCAATTATACAAGTTAACGATGGTAGAAAAAAACCCAAAGAATTCATATCTACGCCTAAAACAAACAAAGGTAAAAGAACAGTCTATTTAACACAACACGCAATAAATGCATTAAATAAAATCCGTGAAAAAAATAGTCAATACTTAGCTCCCCATGATAGAGTGTTTATAACTACAGTTGGTACACCCTTAAATCGTAGAAATTTGCGAAGATCTTTGAACTCCATTCAAAAACAAGTTAATACTTCAATACAAAATAGCGGGCTTCATGTTTTAAGACACACTTTCGCAACATTGGCTATCGCGAAAAAAATAGATTTAAAAACCATCGCTCAAATGCTTGGACACGCTAAAGTAAGTACAACTTATAACATTTATGTTCACTTTCCGCATCGACGGCGATCCCACGGCAATCGACGTGTATCCGCTGCCGGATGCCATA
>CAJJPG010000095.1 GCA_905193585.1 uncultured Oscillospiraceae bacterium | reverse complement strand
AAAGGAAAGGACGAAAGACAATGCGTGTTTCATTTATGACAAAATCATATGAACAGTCAACAGATGCCAATACCGCACCTGAATTTTCGTCTGTTTCTTTAATACGTCTTAACGAGGGCACTGTTGTCAACACAGTGTCCCTTTTTGTAATTAGCGCCATTATTTTCCTACAGCTAATTATAATAAGAGCGATTGGAATTTCAAAACATATAAATATGAAAAGCAAAACGGCTTTTTATGAGCCTGTTAAAAGCTGAAAAGGCTTGTAAACCTGCTGACTTTGCTTTTCAAAAAGGCAAGGTCATTTTTTATTATTGTTGTTTTTCAGCTTTCGGGCTGTTAAATATAAAATCTTTGAAAGAGGTTGTTTAAAATGAAAAAATTTGTAAGATTTATGAGCGCGGCTATGTCGGCTGCTCTCGTTCTTACCGCTATGGCAGGCTGCGGCGGCTCTAAAGACAGCGGCGGCTCTTCAAGCGGCAAGATCAAAATAGGCGGTATAGGACCTATCACCGGTGCTGCGGCTATTTACGGCCAGGCAGTTAAAAATGCGGCTGAAATTGCGGTTGAGGAAATCAACGCAAAGGGCGAGGACGTACAGTTCGAGCTGCAGTTTGAAGACGATGAAAACGACGCTGAAAAGTCAGTCAATGCTTACAACAAGCTGAAAGACTGGGGCATGCAGATCCTTATGGGTACTGTTACCACAAAGCCCTGCATTGCTGTTTCCACCGAAACCAATTCCGATAAGATCTTCCAGCTTACTCCTTCCGCTTCTTCTACCGACGTTATAGGCGGTCAGCCTGACAGCGACGGTAACGTAACCATTCAGCGTAAGGATAATGTATTCCAGATGTGCTTTACCGACCCGAACCAGGGCGTTGCATCCGCTCAGTATATAAAAGAGCAGAAGCTCGGCACCAAGATTGCGATAATCTACAACAACGGTGATGCTTATTCAACCGGTATCTATCAGAAATTCGCGGCCGAGGCTAAAAAAGAAGGTCTTGAGATTGTAAGCACTACCACCTTCCCGGATGATACCAACAGCGACTTCTCCGCTCAGCTTAACGACGCTAAGGCAAAGGGTGCGGATCTGCTCTTCCTCCCGATCTACTATACTCCGGCATCCCTCATACTTACCCAGGCAAACAAGATGGGCTATACTCCCAAATTCTTCGGTGTTGACGGTATGGACGGTATACTCACAGTTAAAAACTTTGATACAAAGCTTGCCGAAAACGTTATGCTTTTAACTCCTTTCACGGCTGACGCAACCGATGAAAAGACGCAGAACTTTGTTAAGAAGTACAAAGAGAAATTCGGCGAGACTCCGAACCAGTTCGCTGCCGATACCTATGACTGCGTTTACGCACTCTATGAAGCATGCAAGGCAAAGGGTGTAAAGGCAAGCGATAAGGCGGCCGATATATGCGAGGCTTTGACCGCACAGTTCACCGATTCTTCCTTTAAGTTTGACGGTCTTACCGGTACGGGGATGACATGGAAAACCACCGGTGAGGTTTCCAAGTCTCCTAAGGGCATGGTAATCAAAAACGGCGCATACGAAGGTATGGATAAATAATCCGTATTCGGTTTAATAGGGAAAAGGGGGTCTTATATGACCCCGTTTTCCCATTTTTAAAAGGGGTGTAAGCAATGACTTTAATTTCCAACTTAATAAACGGAATAAGTCTCGGCAGCGTTTACGCCATAATAGCGCTCGGTTACACGATGGTTTACGGCATTGCGAAAATGCTCAACTTTGCGCACGGCGACGTTATTATGGTAGGCGCGTATGTTTCTTACATATGCTCCACAACCTTAGGTATCCCCACGGTGCTGTCTATACTTATTTCAATGGCTGTTTGTACGGTATTGGGTATTCTTATTGAGGGCCTTGCTTACCGTCCTTTGAGAAAGGCGACTTCGCTTGCCGTGCTTATAACGGCTATCGGCGTGAGCTACTTTTTACAGAATGCGGCGCTTATAATCTGGGGCAGCACTCCCCGCGCGTTCACATCGGTAGTGCCGTTTAAATCCATTTCATTATTTGACGGCAAGCTGATAATCACGCCCGAATCGCTCGTTACCGTTGCCGCCTGCGTACTTATAATGGTAGGACTTACCTTCTTTACCAAAAAGGGTAAAATGGGTAAGGCAATGCGCGCGGTATCTGAGGATAAGGACGCCGCTTTGCTTATGGGCATAAACACCAACCGCACCATTTCAATGACCTTTGCAATAGGCAGCGCTTTGGCTGCAATAGCGGGCGTTCTGCTTTGCTCTGCGTACCCGGTGCTGATACCTACCACAGGCTCAATGCCCGGTATAAAGGCGTTTACGGCGGCGGTTTTCGGCGGTATAGGCTCAATTCCCGGCGCTATGATAGGCGGCATACTTTTGGGCGTTATAGAAATTCTCGGCAGGGCGTATATTTCCACCCAGCTGTCCGACGCTATTGTTTTCTCGGTGCTTATAATAGTACTCCTTGTTAAGCCTACCGGCTTGCTCGGCAAGAAGATAACGGAAAAGGTGTGAGGTGGGAAATATGAGTATCGCTTCAAAATACAAAGGGCTTAGCAAATATGCCCGAACAAATATTAAAACCTACGGTCTTGTAATAGCTTTATTTGCAATACTATTCCCGCTGCAAAATACGGGAATGATAAGCAACTCCATTTCCGGTCAGTTAATTCCTATCTGCGCATATATAGTTATGGCTATCTCGCTTAACCTGACCGTCGGCGTTTTGGGTGAGTTGTCTCTCGGTCACGCCGGCTTTATGAGCGTGGGCGCGTTCACGGGAGCCATAGTCACGGCGGCTCTGCAGGATAAGGTCGGGTCCGACCCCGTAAGGCTTGTTATCGCAATGGTTGCGGGCGGCATAATCGCGGGAATTATGGGCTTTTTAATCGGTATACCCGTTCTGCGGCTTTCGGGCGACTATCTTGCAATAGTAACCCTCGCATTCGGCGAAATTATCAAAAATATTATCAACTGCCTTTATGTTGGTATTGATAAAAGCGGGCTTCACGTTAACATGAAGGACGCGGCAAGCCTCGGCATGAAAAACGGCAGAATTATTCTAAACGGTCCGCAGGGCGCTGTAGGCATAACAAAAATTGCCACCTTTACGGCAGGCTTTGTGCTTATTCTTTTCACCCTGTTTGTAGTAATTAACCTTATTTACAGCCGTTCGGGCCGCGCTATAACCGCTATAAGGGATAACCGCATAGCCGCCGAATCGGTAGGTATAAGCATTACAAAGTACAAGCTCACCGCATTTATCACATCGGCTGCCTTGGCAGGCATGGCGGGCGTGCTTTACGCTATGAATTTCTCGGCTATTGCGGCTGAAAAGTTCAACTTTAACACTTCAATTTTAATTCTCGTTTTCGTGGTTCTCGGCGGAATGGGCAATATTTTCGGTACTATTATAGCAACCGCCCTGCTTTATATGCTGCCCGAGCTTTTGCGCAACATAAACGCGGGCGACTACCGTATGCTTATTTACGCAATACTGCTTATTGCGGTAATGCTGCTTAAAAACAGCTCAAAAGCAAAGCTCTTTTTTGAAAACACTAAAATTAAATTAGACGGAATATTCCGCAAAAATAAAAACGGGGAGGTAAAATCAAATGGATAAAATGGTACCTTACCCCTCGGGCGCAATTGTTCCCGAGCGCGATGTTGATAAACGCCCCGTGCTTGAAACTCACCATTTGGGTATTGATTTCGGCGGACTTACCGCAGTTGACGAATTTTCACTTACCGTAGGCAAAACCGAAATAGCCGGTCTTATAGGCCCTAACGGCGCAGGTAAAACCACAGTTTTCAACCTGCTTACAAACGTTTATCAGCCCTCGCGCGGTTCTATTATTTTGGACGGAAAGTCAACTGCCGGCAAAACAACCTCGCAGGTAAACCGTATGGGAATTGCGCGTACTTTCCAGAACATACGCCTGTTTTCCAATATGTCGGTGCTTGATAACGTTAAGGTAGGCTTGCATAACTCCATTAAAGAGGGCTTTTTTGCCTCGGTCACCCACGGCTTCGGCTATAAAAAAGCCGAAAAAACGGCTAATGAGCGCGCAATAGAGCTGCTTGACTTTTTCTCAATGGCAGATGTTGCAAACGAGGAGGCAGGCTCGCTGCCCTACGGCGCGCAGAGAAGACTTGAAATTGTAAGAGCGCTTGCCACCAACCCCAGTATTATTTTGCTTGACGAGCCTGCGGCGGGTATGAACCCATCGGAAACGGCGGAGCTTATGGAAAATATTCGCCGTATACGCGATACTTTCAATATTGCAATAATGCTTATTGAGCACGATATGAACCTTGTTATGAACATTTGCGAGGGTATTTGCGTGCTTGACCACGGTAAAATAATAGCAAAGGGCACGCCGGATGAAATTAAGGCTAACCCCAAGGTTATTGAGGCGTATCTCGGAAAGAAAAAGGAGGCTGACGGCAATGCTGAAAGTAAATGATATAAACGTTTATTACGGCAATATTCACGCGCTTAAAGGCATTTCGCTTGAAGTGCACGAGGATGAAATCGTAGCCCTTATAGGCGCAAACGGCGCGGGCAAGTCAACCACCCTTAAAACCATTTCGGGGCTTATGCACTCAAAAACCGGCAGTATAACCCTTATGAACGAGGATATTACCCATGCCGAGGCGCACAAGCTTGTATCAAAGGGTTTAGCGCACGTTCCCGAGGGCAGACGTATATTTTTGCATATGACCGTGCTTGAAAACCTTGAAATGGGCGCTTATACACAGCCGGGCTATGTGAAAGACGGAATAGCGGATGTGTTTGAGCGTTTCCCGCGCCTTAAACACCGCAAAAATCAGATTGCCGGCACGCTTTCGGGCGGCGAGCAGCAAATGCTTGCCATGGGCAGAGCGCTTATGAGTAAGCCCAAGCTCTTAATGCTCGACGAACCCTCAATGGGATTGGCGCCTATACTTGTTCAGCAGATATTTGATATAATCAAAGAACTGCATGAATCGGGCACTACCATTCTTTTGGTTGAGCAAAACGCCGAAATGGCGCTCAGAATAGCCGACCGCGCCTATGTTCTTGAATCGGGCAGAATTACCCTTTCGGGCACCGGCGCAGAGCTTGCACAGAGCGACTCGGTTAAAAAAGCCTACCTCGGAGGTTAAGCCTCTGTATGAAACGGGAGCTTACAAGCGGCAGCGTTATGAAGAACCTTTTGTTCTTCTCGCTGCCGTACCTTTTATCTTTTTTTCTGCAAACCCTTTACGGAATGGCGGATCTGCTCATAATCGGTCAGTTCGGCAGCGTTGCCGATACTACCGCGGTTTCCGTCGGTTCGCAGGTCATGCACATGCTTACGGTAATGATAGTGGGGCTTGCAATGGGCGCCACGGTAAATATCGGTCAGGCTGTGGGCGGAAAGGACAGCCGCAAAGCGGCGCTTTTTACGGGTAACACCGTAACGCTGTTTATGGTGCTTTCCGTGACTCTGACCTTTTTGCTGCTTATTTTGCGAAACGCCATAGTTTCCGCCGTTTCAACCCCCGCAGACGCAGCGGCGGGCACGGTGGATTACCTTACCATCTGCTTTATAGGCATACCGTTTATAACGGCGTATAATATTATAAGCGCCGTTTTCCGCGGTATGGGCGACAGCAAAAGCCCCATGTACTTTATAGCGGTTGCATGCGCTGCCAATATAGCGCTTGATTACCTGTTTATAGGCGCTCTCGGTATGGGTCCCGCGGGCGCGGCGCTCGGCACAACGCTATCTCAGGCTGCAAGCGTTGTTATATCGCTTATTGTAGTAAAAAGGCGGAAAACCGATTTTTCGCTTGAAAAAACAGACCTAAAGCCCGATAAACAAATAATCGGGAAAATTTTAAAAATAGGCGTGCCTGTCGCCATGCAGGACGGGTTAATTCAAATTGCCTTTATGGTAATTACCGTAATAGCAAACCGCCGCGGGCTTAACGACGCGGCGGCGGTGGGAATTGTCGAAAAAATAATCGGCTTTTTGTTCCTTGTTCCCTCCTCTATGCTTTCAGCCGTTTCTGCGCTCGGCGCGCAGAATATCGGGGCGCAAAAGCCCGAGCGCGCCAAAAAAACGCTGCTTTACGCAATTTTTATTGCCGCAGGCTTCGGCGGCACGGTGGCGGTTGTTATGCAGTTTTTATCGGGCGGGGCGGTATCGCTGTTTACCGACAGCGCGGCGGTCATACGCCTCGGCAGCGGGTACCTGCGCGGCTACGCGTGGGATTGCCTTTTCGCCGGAATACACTTTGCGTTCAGCGGGTATTTCTGCGCATGCGGCAAATCGGGAATTTCGTTTTTGCACAATATAATCGCAATACTGCTTGTGCGTGTTCCCGGTTCATATTTAATGTCTTCAATGTTCCCCGAAACACTCTACCCCATGGGGCTCGCAACCGCGGCGGGGTCGCTGCTTTCAGCACTAATATGCGCCGCGGCGTTTGTGATTATACAGCGAAAAAAACGTGACATAGCTTAAATACAAAAAATATGCCGGGAGTGTTTATCTCTCGGCATATTCTCTTATACAGATAAGGGGTTCTGCATAAGAAACCGGCAAAGCCGGCATATATTAAAGGACAGCGCCTTTAATATCACGATATATACGGATTGGGCTTTGTAAGAAGAACTATAAAATCAACTATTACACCTATTAAAAATAAACCGCCGGTAAAAAAATAAAGTATTCCCATTCCGATTTTACCCTCGTAAAACTTGTGAAGTCCGATACATCCGCCGAAAAAACAGAGAGCCAGCGCCACCCATTTATTACGCAGCTTGCCCGCAACGAAACCGCCCACATTGGTATTTGTATTCACATTTTGCGAGGAATTTGAATTGTTAATAATTATATTGGGGGAATTTTCACCCTCCAGCTTTTCTACCTGCCTGCCGCAGGCAGTACAAAGAACGGCGTCCTCGGGTATTTTTGCGCCGCAATGCTTGCAAAATTTTGTTTTTTCCGTTGTTTCCATATTATTCCCTCCACAAATGACATTCAGTGAATGTCATATTTTAATTT
>CAJJPG010000094.1 GCA_905193585.1 uncultured Oscillospiraceae bacterium | reverse complement strand
ATCGGTGCCGCCTGCGAGCTTGCACGGGCGGCGTATCTTGCCGGTATTGACGGCGTTATAATTCAGGATATAGGTCTGGCGCACATTTTAAAAACGGCTGTTCCCGGGCTTTCGCTCCACGCCTCTACGCAAATGTCGGTTATATCGCCCTCCGCCTTGCCGTACCTTAAAAAAGCAGGCTTCAAGCGGGTGGTAGCCGCGCGCGAAATGTCGCTTTCGGAGCTTAAAATTTTCTGCCGCAGGGCGGAAGAGCTGGGGCTTGAAACTGAGGTGTTTGTGCACGGCGCTTTATGTATGTCTGTTTCGGGGCAGTGCAGGCTTTCGGCGTTTTTAGGCTCGCGCAGCGGAAACAGGGGTTTATGCGCGGGGCCCTGCCGTCTTCCCTTTTCCGTTACGGGCGGCACAGGGCACGATTTAAGCCTTAAGGATTTATCCTTGCTCAATCACTTATCGGAGCTGCAAAATATAGGCGTTAACTCATTTAAAATTGAGGGGCGAATGAAACGCCCCGAATATGTCGCCGCCGCTACTGCCGCGGCATATGCCGCGCGCGATATGGGCTATGTGCCGCAGGATATTGAAAATCTTTTGAAAAACGTCTTCTCGCGTTCGGGCTTTACCGACGGCTATTATACCGAAAATTTAAACCGAGATATGTTCGGCATACGCACAAAGGACGACGTTACCGCGGCGGACGCGGCATTTGCCTCTCTTCACGGGCTTTACCGCGCCGAAAGGCAAAGCGTTAAAATTTCAGCGGCGATGACCGTGAAAAGCAATACTCCCCTGCGCCTTACTTTAAGCGACGGCAAAAATACCGTAACCGCCGAGGGCGAAATACCGCAATCGGCGCAGAATAAACCCGTTACCGCCGAAAGACTGAAAGCCGCGATTGATAAATTCGGCTCAACCCCCTATTTGCCCGAAAAAATTGACGCTATATGCGATAATGGGCTGTTCGTTCCCGCCGCCGAAATAAATTCCCTGCGCAGAGCCGCCGCCGAAAAATTAGATTCGGCACGGGCGGAAATTAAAAGAGAATGTCCGCCTATATCGGCTTATACGGCTGAAAATACCAAGCGGGCTGCAAAGCCGCAAAAGCTGTACGCCCGCTTTTCCCGCCGTGAGCAATTACCCGAAAGCCTTGCGGGTATAAGCAAAATAATATTCCCCATAGAAAACGAGCCGCCGGAAATACCGGCGGGAATTTCGGCGGTTGCAGAGCTGCCGCGAATAACCGCAAACGAGGAATACGTTAAAAAACGTCTTGAGCTGTTTAAAAAGCACGGCTTTACAAAGGCGCTTTGCGGAAATATCGCGGCGGTAAATATAGCGCTTGACTGCGGCTTTTCGGTAATTGCCGATATAGGGCTTAACATATATAATTCGGCAAGCGCCGAAGAGGCGCGCAATATGGGCGCCGATGAAATAACGCTTTCGTGCGAAATGCTTTTAAGCGATATTTCAAGACTTTCATCACCCGTGCCGACAGGTATTATAGCCTACGGTAAGCTGCCGCTTATGCTTTACAGGTGCTGCCCGGTTAAAAACGGCAAAAGCTGCAAAGAGTGCGGCGGCAGGGGCACGGTTACCGACCGCAAAGGGGTGATTTTTCCCATACAGTGCGGAAAAACCTATTCCGAAATGCTGAATTCGGTGCCCGTATGGCTTGCAGACCGAAAAGCAGAACTCGCCCCGCTTGATTTTCTGACCCTTTATTTTACCAACGAAACAGCCGCGCAGACGGAAGAAATTATAAACGCGTATATAAACGGCGGCGCCCCCTGCGAAAAATACACCCGCGGTCTTTACTACCGCGGGGTAATTTAGTAAATACTCTGTATTATTTAATAACGGAAAAATTCTTGTTTTCCACATGGACTATTCTGTCGCACGCTTTAAGGCTTGTGTTACGGTGGGTTATAAAAAGTATGGTCTTATCGGTCATACTTTTTATATTTGTAAGCACCCGCGTTTCGGTTTCTTCATCCAGCGCGCTTGTAGCCTCATCAAGCAGTATAACAGGCGTATCCGTCAGTAATGCGCGGGCTATTGATATACGCTGTATCTGCCCTTCGGAAAGCCCCGCTCCCCTTTCGGCAAGCCGGGTTTCAAAGCCCTCGGGCAGTGATACTATATAATCGTAAATTTCGGCGGCACGCGCCGCTTTTTCAATCTGCATATCGGTAATAGCAGGGTCGCACATTGTTATATTATCCCGCGCCGTACCCGAAAGCACCATATTCCCCTGCGGAACATAAGCAAACAGCCCGCGAAGTGACGCGTCAAGCGGGATATTGCCGTTTACGGTAATACTGCCCGACTGCGGCTCGTAAAGCCCCAGCATCAGCTTGAAAAGCGTACTTTTTCCGCTGCCCGATTCGCCCGTGATGGCCGTTATATGCCCGCGCTCGGCAGAAAAGCTGCAGCCGTTTAAAATAACCTCGCCGCCGTAGCCGAAACAGAGATTATTAACTTCAATAGAGCGGAAATTGCTCTTTATCCTTTCAAGCTCGGCTTTTCCGACGGGTAAAGGCTCGTCCTCACTGTTTTCAAGCTCCATAAGCCGCTCGGCGGACGCCAAAGCCGAATAATACTGCGGCAATATGCCCGAAACGTTTTGCAGCGGCGCGCGCAGCTGAGAAATAAGCTGCAAAAACGCCATAAGCGTGCCGTATGTAATAGTACCCGCGGATAAACCGCCCGCGCCCCATAAAAGCACGGCGTAATACCCCACGGTAAAAAATGTGTAAAGGCTGATATTCGCTATTACCGATATGCTTGTCCGCTTGATTTTAAGGCGGAAGTTTTTATCCATATAGCTATCCAGCTTATTTATAAACGGAACCTCGCTTATAAAGGTTTTAATTACCACAATATTTTCAAAGCATTCCTGCATAAAGGCGCGCGTTTTGCCCTCGGTTTTCTGGCACTCCTTGTGCATATATTTATACTTTTTGTTTATCGCCCTGCCTATTGCCGGAACGGTAACGCCACAAAACAATACCGCTCCCGCAATATACGGATTCAGAACAAGCATTGTGCCTATACCCGCAATTATCTTTGTAGCCATTGATATTACATTTGGTATTATGTTAACCGAGCTTGTAACCACCGTATCAATATCCGAGGTAAAGCGGTTCAGGATATCCCCCGAGTGATAAGCGCTTATATCAGAATATTTTTTGCGGCAAAGCACGCCGAAAAGATGATTTCTGAAAGCTATGGTCTGCTTACCGTTTGAATAGGCGTTTAAAAGTGACTGCGCCGCGCTCAGCAAAATTTGAAAGGCAATTACCGCAAAAAGCAGTATGCCGTTTTTCAACAGACTTACCCGAGTCTCGTTTGTAGCCACGTCAAGCACTCTTTTTGTTATAAGTGCAAGCGCAACAAAGCTGAGCGCCGAAAGCGCCGATATAACCGATACGGCAGCAGTAAGCGGGATATATCGCTTTATACGCCGGTATATCCATTTCAGTGTTTTTCTGTTGTTTTCCCTATTCCGCATTTTAATCTTCTATTACACCGTTTTCTTTCATTGTTCTTAAAAACACGTCAATATCACCGAGCGCAAGCACGGTGGAAATTTCAAAATTATCAAGCAAAGTGTTCAGCATATCTTTTTTTGTAGGATTACCGTTTTCAAGCATATGCCATAAAAACATTGCCGTTTCGGTTAAAACAATGGTATTTTCCAGCTTGTCAGAGCCGTCCTTTTCATAAACAACGGTGTTCTGACCGTGCATATTTACTACCTTATAGCCATCCTTAATTCGCATAGAGATACCTCACTTGTTAATAAAAGGTAAATTTATTATATAACAAAACAAAATATATTGCAAGTACAATACGTTTTGGTGTATAATGTATTATATTAAAAGTTACGGGGAGATATAACAATGGATACTTTTTTTGAACAGATAATTGCGGTGAAGAAAAACGGAAAGGCTCTCGCCGCAATAATTGGCATTTGGCTTGCGGCTTTTATCGTCTGCTTTTTCCTTATAATGTTTATGGGAATTTTAGGCTCCTTTTCGCTGCTGCTTGCCGCGGGCGCGCTTTTCGGCGCGTACAAGCTGTCGGTGCGCTTTAACGTTGAGTATGAGTATATTGTAACCAACGGAACGATGGATATTGATAAAATAATAAATAAAAGCTCAAGAAAGCGCATACTTTCCTTTGAGCTTGCCACCGTTTCGCGCATTGAAAAGTTCAATCCCGCGCAAATTTCAAGCGTAAACGCAAAGGAGCTTTTCATCACCTGCAATGCAGACGACCCCGCCGCCTACCTTATGGTATCGTCTACCGAGGGCAAGGGCACAAGCTACTTAGTCTTTGCTCCCGATGAGCGCGTGCGCTCGGCAATAGTTAAATTTGTGCCGAAATTCATTTCAAACAGTGCTTTTAAATAAACGAGGTGCCGCTATGCGTGTATTAACTGAGGGCTTGATAAGGGTCTCGGAGGAAAATGCCGTGAACAGCGGCGCTTTCTCTTTTCGCGAGCTTATGTACCGCGCGGGAAAATCGGCGGCTGATATTATTATGCGGCGATTCTCCGTTTGCGGTAAAAAGGTTGCCGTTCTGTGCGGAAAGGGCAACAACGGCGGCGACGGCTTTGTAATAGCCGATATTTTAAGCCGAAACGGTGCCGACGTAACCGTTATAACGCCTATGGGCGCCCCTGCAACCGAAAACGCGAAATATTATTATGACCGCCTTAACGCGGCTGTTTTCGGCAATGAAACCGATATTGAAAAATCCGACCTTATAATAGACGCGCTTTTCGGCATAGGGCTTAACCGCGCGCCGAGTGAGACGGTGGAAAAAATCATAAATATTGCAAATGCCGCCCCCTGCCCCCGCGTTTCGGTGGATATTCCGAGCGGGGTTATGACCGACAACGGCAATGTACCCGGAAAAGCAATATGCGCCGATTTAACCGTTACGTTTATAGCCTTAAAGCCCTGCTTTTTGCTGCCGTCCGGCTCCGATTACTGCGGCGATGTGACTGTTGCGGATATAGGCGTTACGCCGAGCGGATATGAATATGAAACAATAGAAAAGCCGGGCTTTGAAAAGCGCAGGCATAATTCCCACAAGGGCACTTTCGGCACCGCGCTCACTTTTTGCGGCAGCTACGGCTTTGCTGGCGCCGCCGTGCTTGCGGCAAAGGGGGCGCTGCGCAGCGGCGTGGGCATTTTAAAGGCTGTTTTATGTGAAAGCATTTATCTTCCTTTCACCGTTTCCGTTCCCGAGGCGGTGTGCGTGCCTGTAAAGCCCAATGCGGCGGGCAGGTTTACCCCCGATAATATTGATATTCCCGCACTGCTGAGCGGCTGCAATGCCGTGCTTATAGGCTGCGGAATGGGAAAAGACGAAGATACCGAGAGGCTTACACGAGAGATAATTCTCAATACAAACGTACCGGCGGTTATTGACGCCGACGGAATAAATACGATAGCCTGCTGCATAGATATTATTAAGAAATGCAAAGCTCCCGTTATTCTTACCCCGCACCCCGGCGAAATGGCAAGGCTCTGCGGCGTGACCGCGCGTGAAATTGAAAGCGACCGCGTAAAATACGCCCGCGATTTTGCAAAAAAATACGGCTGTATTTTGGTTTTAAAGGGCGCAAATACCATTGTTGCCGCACCCGACGGCGAAATAGCCTTTAACACCACGGGCAACCCCGGTATGTCAACAGGCGGCAGCGGCGACGTGCTTGCGGGAATTACCGTTTCCCTGCTGGCGCAGGGGCTTGAGCCGCCCGCAGCTGCAAAGGCGGCGATTTATCTTCACGGCGAGGCGGGCGATAAGGCGGCAAAAAAGCGCGGCGAGCGCGCAATGCTGCCAACGGATTTAACAGAGGAGCTGTAAAGAAAGGGCGCTCGGCTTGAAAAAAATATCTCTGTTATTATTTCTTTTTATGTTTTCCCTGTTTCTTTCGGGGTGTCGGCAGAAATGCAACGTCACCCCCTTAGTGCGGGGAATTTCTTTTTCCTGCGCAGTTAAATATTATAATGAATGTTACGAGGGCGACGTATCGGTTGCCGAAAACGGCGATACCGATATTAAAATAACCTCGCCCGAGGGGCTTTCGGGGCTTATTCTGCACTTTAAGGGGGACAGCACCGCCGCCGAATATTCGGGACTTAATTACAAATACAATATTTCCGAAATGCCCGAGGGTATGGCTTTTACATATCTTTACGAAATGCTGCGAGCCGCCGAAAACGGCGAAGTAAGCCTCGAGGACGACAAATACTTTACCGAAAACAAAAACGGCGCGCACAAATATCGCCTGTATTTAGGTGCTACCGGACTTCCGATTTCCGCCGAAGACTTACGGAGCGGTTTTTCCGCGGAATTCGGAAACGTCACCTTAAACAATTAAACGTAAACTGTTATGTG
Source organism: uncultured Oscillospiraceae bacterium (assembly GCA_905193585.1). GTDB lineage: Bacteria > Bacillota > Clostridia > Oscillospirales > Acutalibacteraceae > UBA737. The sequence continues at coordinate 671 of CAJJPG010000094.1, read as the reverse complement.
ATATTACAGTCAGAATGTAAGATATTGTAAAATTAACGAAAAGCGACAAAAATTAACTGTTGCTATTTTTGTGACGATGTTGTATAATAATCCTTGCTTAAAAGGAAAGGAAGTATTCTGTGAATAACATATCTTTAGTTACACTCGCTAAGATTGCGCTTAAATATATATATGTATTAATCGCGTCGGCGCTTATATGCGGTATAGCCGCTTTTTCCTACTGTCAGTTTGTGGCGGAGCCTAAATACTCGGCAACCGGTTCGGTAATTGCGACAAACGGTGCTATTACCACTGACGGTGCCAACACCGCTACCGGCTCAAAAGTCAGCAGTACGGATATTTCGGCTTCGCTTTTATTGGCGAATACCATTACGGATATTCTGCAAACCAACGATATTTATAAGGAGCTTGCCGACAGCACGGGGAATAAATATCAGTACAGCCAGCTAAAAAGCAATATATCAATAAAAAGAAGATCGGAAGACACCTTGTTTATCGATATAGCCTTTACTGCCTCAACTCCCGAAGAGGCAAAAACGCTTACAAATAAGTTTTTGGAGCTGGTTCCGGATTACGTACTGAAATTCATTCCCAATTCTACCGCCGCCGTTATTAATGACGCGGCGACCGCCGAGCGCTCCTCTCTGCCCCTACACCTCGCTCTTCCGATC
>CAJJPG010000093.1 GCA_905193585.1 uncultured Oscillospiraceae bacterium | reverse complement strand
GGCTCTTTTTGCTCTATTCATTGTTTTTACTCCTTTTTTATAATTACTTATCAAACATAGACGCAAGTTTTCTCGCGGCCGCGGATAAATCCTTAAGACCGTCGAAAATATTACCTGCATTGAAATTATTAAGATAACTGTCTGCTTCAAGAGTGAAATAACCCTTGTAGCCTATATCCTTAAGCGCTTTTACTATCGGCATAAAATCTATGTCCATAGAAAACGGAATTTGATGTGAATCGTGCCATTTGTCGTTATCATGAAGATGCAGCGCCTGCAGGCGGTCGCCCAGTGCATATATCATATTTGCAGCGCCCGAGCCCGAGCCGCGCATTTCCGCGTGGCCTATATCAAGGCAGGCAACGAAAAAGGGGTCGTTAACGGCGTCAAGATGAGCGTTAAAGCTTTCGGACGTGGCACAGGCGGCAAAGCAGGATTCGTCCTTTTCACCGTTCCAGTTCCACATATTCTCCGTTGCGATCTTAACTCCGCAGCTTTTGGCAAACGGGAGAATTTCGGCGTAAATTTCCGCGTTTTCCTCGGGCGATTTATTGTTATCGGGGTGAACGACGCATATTTTTCCGCCTGCTTCCGCCGTGCACTCTATCGACCTTTTTAAAAGCGAGCGTATTTCAGGGCAGGAGACAGGAAAAGGCGCATGTGATTGGTTACAGGTTATCCCGTTGTCAAGACCTATCTGCCTTAATCTGCGGGCAAAAGCAATATAATTATTACCGGCCAGCGGATGATCGGTTGTAACGGCGCTGCGAGTATTCCAGTCGTAGCGGCACATATTAAACATTGAAAAGTCCCATGCGTCAAAACCCGCTTTTGCAATTTCTTCAACTGCTTTTTCTTCTCCGATAAATTTCGATGCCGAACCGATTTCAGTCGATGTCTTCATAATAGTCACCTTCTATGTAATAAAAGAGCCGAAGCTACCGTGCAAAAGGTATAATACGGCTTTTTGCACGGTAGCCTGGGACTCAATTATTTATCGTTAAGTGCGGCAATGCCGGGAAGCTCTTTACCCTCAAGGAATTCAAGCGAAGCGCCGCCGCCTGTTGAAATGTGGGTCATTTTATCGCCGTAGCCGAGCGTGTTAACCGCAGCAGCAGAGTCGCCGCCGCCTATAATGGTAACAGCGTCAGTCTCGGCAAGGCTCTTTGCAACGGCAATGGTGCCTGTTGCCAGGGTCGGGTTTTCAAATACGCCCATAGGTCCGTTCCAAACAACGGTCTTAGCGTTTTTAACCTCGTTTGCGAAAAGCTCCGAAGTCTTCGGTCCTATATCAAGACCCTCGTAATCGGCGGGAATCTTATCGGCGTCAACGGTCTTAACCTCAATCGGCGCGTCAATCGGGTCCGGGAAATGATCGGCTATATTGCAGTCAACCGGCAGAAGAATTTTAACGCCCTTCTCATCAGCCTTTTTAAGCATATCGCGGCAGTAGTCAATCTTCTCGGTATCAAGCAGCGACTTACCTACGCCGTAGCCCTTAGCGGCTAAGAAGGTGTAAGCCATGCCGCCGCCTATAATAAGGGTATCAGCCTTATTAAGCAGGTTTTCAATAACCGAAAGTTTATCGGCAACCTTAGCGCCGCCGAGAATGGTAACAAACGGACGAACGGGGTTTTCAACCGCGTCGCCGAGGTACTTAAGCTCTTTACCTATAAGGTAGCCCGCAACAGCCTCTTTCACATAGGAAACAACGCCTACGGTTGAGCAGTGCGCTCTGTGTGCGGTGCCGAACGCGTCATTAACAAAAATATCAGCCAAAGAACCGAGCTCCTTTGAGAACTCTTCGCCGTTCTTGGTCTCTTCCGCGCGGTAGCGTGTGTTCTGTAAAAGTACAACGTCGCCGTCCTGCATTTTGGCAACCGCAGCCTTAGCGTTTTCGCCTACAACGTTATCGTCAGCGGCAAAAACAACCTCTTTGCCGAGCAGCTCTGATAAGCGCTTTGCAACGGGAGCGAGAGAAAGCTCCGGCTTGGGTTCACCCTTCGGCTTACCGAGGTGTGAGCAAAGAATAACTCTGCCGCCGTCGGCAATGAGCTTTTTAATTGTGGGCAGAGCCGCAATTATGCGGTTTTCGTCGGTAATAACGCCGTTTTTAAGCGGTACGTTAAAATCGCAACGGACAAGAACCTTTTGACCTTTTACGTTAATGTCGTCAACGGTTTTTTTGTTAAGAGCGTTCATTCAAAAACATCCTTTCAAACATTGTTAAAAAATTTACAATTCTATTTTACCACATTTTTCTGATTTTTCAATATTTATTTTATCCCGCGCCGTAAAATTTAGCCTATATCCTCCCATTTATAATTGTGCAGCTGACCGAAATTGCTAAGCTCGGGGTAATTCCACTGCCGCAAAGCCTCGTAAACCGCGATAGCAACCGAGTTTGAAAGGTTAAGACTGCGTATTTCGCCCTGCATGGGTATACGCACGCAGCGTTCGGGATTTTTTATAAGCAGTTCCTCGGGTAAGCCCTTTGTTTCCTTGCCGAATAAAAGGTAGCAGTTATCGGGGTAATTTACATCAGAATGTGTCTGCCTGCCCTTGGTGGTGAAATAAAAATAAGCGCCGTTGTTCTTTTCAAAAAACTCCGCAAGGCTGTCATAATAGGTAATATCAAGGTATTTCCAGTAGTCAAGCCCCGCGCGTTTCAGCTTTTTATCATCTATTGTAAACCCCATAGGTCCTACAAGGTGCAGCCTTGCCCCCGTGGCGGCGCAGGTGCGCGCCACGTTGCCCGTGTTTTGCGGAATTTCAGGCTCCACCATAACAATATTAAGCCTCGGCATATGCTTTTTCCTCCGTCTTAATATTATTTTCGCGGTTTTTCTCGGCTAAATCCGCCCGCGCGTTTGCAAGCATAAGCTTAATTCGGTTTTCTTGGTTTACCTTTGACGCGCCCGAATCGTAGTCAATAGCCACAATATTCATATCGGGGTTTTTCTCTTTAAGCGGCTTCATCATTCCCTTGCCGCATATGTGGTTGGGCAGGCAGCCAAAGGGCTGGGTGCAAACTATATTGTGCACGCCCTCGTCGTTTAATTCCAGCATTTCGGCGGGCAGCAGCCAACCCTCGCCCATTTTTGTGCCGAAGCCCATAAAATCCTTTATCAGGTTCATGGTGTGCGCAATGGGAGTCGGCGGGGTGAAATTGCCGGCGGTCTTCATAAGTTCGATTATTTCATTCTGCTGCTTTTGCAGGTAATTGAATACGAAATTAAGCACGGGCTTTCTTACTTTATGTAAACCGTAAAGCTCAATATCCGAAATATTTGAAACTATGCAGTACATAAAAAAGTCAAGCAGCCCCGGCACTACCACCTCTGCGCCCTCGTCAATTAAAAACTGCTCCAGATTATTATTGCCGAGCGGGGAATATTTTACATATATCTCCCCCACCACGCCTACTTTTACCTTTTCCGCGTTTACGCGCGGTATTTCCGCAAAGCGCGAGAGTATCATTTTGCAGTTTTGTTTAACCTTTTTAAAGGATATTCCCTCGGTCTGCATTTTGTTTGCAAGCAGCGCCGTCAGCTCGTCCGCTAAGCTTTCAGTCTGCCCCTTGTTTTTCTCATACGGCTTGCACTGGTTTACAAGGCTTAAAAGCATATCACCGTAAATTATGCCGTAGAAAAGCCTATGCAGCATAGGCAAGGTAAGCTTAAATCCCGGGTGGTTTTCAAGCCCCGCAAGGTTAAGCGAAATAACAGGTATATAGCCGTAGCCCGCGCGTTCAAGCGCTTTTCTTAAAAGGAAAATATAGTTTGATGCACGGCAGCCGCCGCCCGTTTGAAAAAGTATGAGCGCGGTTTTGTGCGGGTCGTATTTGCCGGAATTGAGCGCGTCAATAAACTGCCCTATAACCAAAATTGCGGGGTAGCAGGTGTCGTTATGCACATATTTAAGCCCCGTTTCTATAATTCGGTGCCCCGAGGTTTCCAGCAGCTCCATTTTGTAGCCGTAATCTTCAAATATTTTTAAAAATATTTTAAAGTGGCGCGGCAGCATATTAGGCACAAGTATTGTGTAATCCTTACGCATTTCTTCGGTAAAGGGTATGTATTTACGCTCTTCCACTGCCGTCACTCCTTTCGTTAAGCGCACCTATAAGCGAGCGCAGCCTTATTTTTACCGCGCCGAGGTTGGTTATCTCGTCAATTTTAATTTGTGTGTAAAATTTGCCGCGGCTCTCTAGAATTTCGCGTACCTCGTCTGTTGTAATAGCGTCCACCCCGCACCCGAATGACACCAGCTGCACAAGCTCGGTGTCATTATGCTCTGCGGCGTAGCGCGCCGCGCGGTAAAGCCGCGCGTGGTAGGTCCACTGGTTTAGCACCTTTACGGTGAAAGGCTCCGCAAGGCGGAAAACGCTGTCCTCACTCACCACAACAAAGCCGAGAGTATTAGCCAATTTATCAATGCCATGCCCTATTTCCGCGTCTATATGGTAGGGTCTGCCCGCCAAAATCATAATGCGCTTGTTGTTTTCCCGCGCGAATTTAAGCGCCCGCGCGCCCTCTTCCCTTACGGCGTTCATATATTCGGCGTAACGCGTAAGTCCGTATTCAACCGCCGCTTTAACTTCCGATTTTGTAATTCCGTTATAGAATTTACCGAGATAAGTGTAAAGCTCCTTTGCAAGCTCCTTTTTACTGTTAATATTAAGGTAGGGGTATAAAAATTTAACCCGTTTAAGCTCTTCTACGTTGCCGTTTAAAAGCTCGGAATAATAGGCTACAACGGGGCAGTTATAGTGATTATCGGTCATTTTTTCGTCCATATTGTAGGTAAGGCAGGGGTAGAAAATCGCGTCCACACCGTCGGAAATCAGCGTTTCAATATGCCCGTGCATTATTTTTGCGGGGTAACACGCCGTATCGGATGGAATGGAAAACTGCCCCTTTTCGTAGATGCGGCGGGTTGACATGGGCGATACTTTCACATTAAAGCCGAGCCTTGTAAACACCGCATGCCAAAGCGGCAAAAGCTCGTACATACCAAGGGCTAACGGCATACCAACCGTGCCGCGTTTTCCCTCTTCGGATTTAAGGTTTGTTAAATAATTCCGCTTAAATTCATAAAGGTTCGGCAGCTGCTCGCCCGCAGTCGCTTTACCCAGTCCCTTTTCGCACTGGTTGCCCGAAATAAACTTCTTGCCGTCGCCGAATGAGTTCACCGTAAGCCTGCAATGATTGGTGCAGCCCTGACATACCGCCGACTTTGCCGTGTGGGTAAAGGTTTTTAAAGCCTCGGGTGAGATAATACCCGATTTCTCGCATTTTTTAGAATAAAGCGCCGCGCCGTAAGCCCCCATAAGCCCTGCTATTGAGGGGCGTATAACGTTATGTCCTATTTCTCTTTCAAAGGCGCGCAAAACCGCGTCGTTATAAAACGTGCCGCCCTGAACCACTATTTTTTCGCCTAATTCCGCGGCGGAAGATGCGCGAATAACCTTATAAAGCGCGTTTTTAACCACGCTTATTGAAAGTCCTGCCGATATATCCTCAACCGTTGCGCCGTCCTTTTGCGATTGCTTAACCGATGAATTCATAAACACCGTGCAGCGGCTGCCGAGGTCAACGGGCGCTTTTCCCTCTAATCCCTTTGCGGCAAAATCAGCTATTGTGTAGCCCATAGCCTTTGCAAAGGTTTCAAGAAACGAGCCGCAGCCCGAGGAGCACGCCTCGTTTAACATTATGCTGTCAATCGCGCCGTTGCGTATTTTAAAGCACTTAATATCCTGCCCGCCAATGTCTAGTATAAAGCCCACGTCAGGCTCAAAATACTTTGCGGCAGTGTAGTGCGCAATGGTTTCAACAAGCCCCAAATCAACCGAAAAAGCGTGCTTTATAAGCTCCTCGCCGTAGCCCGTCACCGCCGAGCCTGCAATAGTTACGCGGTCGCCGCACCTTTTATAAATTTCGGTCAGCTGCTCGCGCACAATTTCAACGGGGTTACCTTGGTTTGAAGCGTAGTAAGAATAGAGTATCTCGTTATTTTCGCCGAGCAAACATAGCTTTGTGGTGGTAGAACCGCAGTCAATACCGAGGTATGCTTTTCCGCTGTATTTTTCAATATCCGCGTTTTTAACAGATGACTCTGCATGGCGGGCTTTAAACTCGTTGTATTCTTCCTCATTTCTGAAAAGCGGCTTTAAACGCCCCTTACCAGAGGATACATTCGCCGCGTTTTCAACAAGGCTTAAAAGCTCATCGGAAGTAAATATTTCGGGCTGCTGCTCTGCGTAGTAAGAAGCGCCGAGCGCCACCGCAAAGCGCGCGTATTCGGGGAATACCGCGTGTTCATCGTCTAATTTAAGGGTTTCTTTAAACCTTGTGCGAAGACCCTTGCAATAATAAAGCGGACCGCCTAAAAATAACACCTTGCCGTCAATTTTTCTGCCCTGAGCCAAGCCCGCTATAGTCTGGTTTACCACCGCCTGATAAATGCTTGCCGCAACGTCCTCCTTGCGCGCGCCTTGGTTCAATAGCGGCTGAATATCCGTCTTTGCAAAAACGCCGCAGCGTGATGCTATGGGGTAAAGCCTGCCCGCGTTAAGGCTTAGCTTATCAAGCTCGTCAACCGTTATGTTAAGCAGAGTCGCCATTTGGTCTATAAACGCGCCCGTGCCGCCCGCGCAGCTGCCGTTCATCCGCTCGTCTATGCCGCCCTTAAAGAAAATTATCTTCGCGTCCTCGCCGCCAAGCTCAATAACGCACGAGGTATCGGGTTCGCGCAGCTTTACCACCTGCGCCGTGGCGAAAACCTCCTGCACAAAGGGTATGTGCGCCGCCTCTGCAAGCCCCAAGCCCGCCGAGCCTGATATTGCCGCCTTTATTTTTCTTTTGCCCGCAATTTCCTTTGCAAGGCGCAAAAGCTCCGCCGTTTTTTCGCGCACCTGCGAAAAATGGCGCTCGTAGCGCTCAAGCAGTATATTGTCGCCCTCTCGCAACACTATTTTTGACGTGGTAGAGCCTATGTCAATACCTAAAAATAACTCTGTCGCGGTGTTTTGTAAATCCATTGCTTTCTTTATCCTCCGCAAATTACTAACATATAATTATATAACATTTAAGTATAAATTACAACAGCGG
>CAJJPG010000092.1 GCA_905193585.1 uncultured Oscillospiraceae bacterium | reverse complement strand
ATTTTTAATTTTACTTTATAAAATTTTGCGAAATACGTGAGATACGTTAAAATGTGCTTTGTTGAAAATTTTGCTTGACAAGCGGAATGTGCGGCGTTATAATAAGCGCAATGAAACGGCAATGACGTCGGTAATTCAGTTTACCTGTCTGCCGTTTCTTTATTTTTGTAAATACGGTATTAAAAGGCGGCAACGGCGTCGCAAAAGGGATATTATCTACCTCGTTCCCTTTTATACACGCCGCTGCCGCCTTTTATTATCACAAATTTTGAAAGGAACGATCGGTTATGAGTTCAATCAACGAAATTTTTGCAAGCAACGTATTTAATGACAGCGTAATGCAGCAGCGGCTGCCCAAAGAAACATACAAGGCGCTGCAGCGCACCATAAAGGACGGTCGTTCCCTTGACCCGAACGCCGCAACCGTAGTTGCAAACGCTATGAAGGACTGGGCAATTGAAAAGGGCGCTACCCACTTCACCCACTGGTTCCAGCCGCTTTCGGGTTTATCCGCCGAAAAGCACGACAGCTTTATCTCCCCCACTAAGGACGGCAAGGTTATAATGGAGTTTTCCGGCAAGGAGTTAATTCAGGGCGAGCCGGACGCTTCCTCTTTTCCGTCGGGCGGTCTTCGCGCCACGTTTGAGGCAAGAGGCTATACCGCATGGGACCCGACCTCATATGCCTTTATTAAGGACGGAGTGCTTTGTATTCCTACCGCGTTCTGCTCCTACGGCGGCGAGGCGCTTGATAAAAAAACACCTTTGCTCCGCAGTATGCAGGCAATAAACAAGCAGGCATTACGCGTATTAAAGCTATTCGGAAAAACAGACGTTAAGTCGGTTAAAACCACGGTAGGCCCCGAGCAGGAGTATTTCCTTATAGACGAGGAAGTTTACAACAAGCGCAAGGACCTTATATATACAGGTCGTACCCTTTTCGGTGCAAAGCCGCCTAAGGGGCAGGAGCTTGAAGACCACTATTTCGGAATTATAAAGCCGCGCGTTCAGGCGTTTATGAAAGAACTGAACGACGAGCTTTGGAAGCTGGGTATTCTTGCGAAGACCGAGCACAACGAGGTAGCGCCCGCGCAGCACGAATTAGCGCCGATATTCACCACCACAAACATTGCGGCGGATCACAACCAGCTGACAATGGAAATAATGCAGAAAGTGGCTAAAAAGCACCATATGGTGTGCCTGCTGCACGAAAAGCCCTTTGCGGGAGTGAACGGCAGCGGCAAGCACAACAACTGGTCGCTTACAACCGATACGGGCGTAAACCTTTTAAACCCGGGCGACACACCGTATGAAAATGCGCAGTTTTTAACCTTCCTTTGCGCGGTTATTAAGGCGGTTGACGAATACCAGGATATGTTGAGAGTATCGGTAGCCTCCGCCGGAAACGACCACAGACTCGGCGCTAACGAAGCGCCCCCCGCAGTAGTTTCAATGTTCCTCGGTACTGAGCTTACCGACGTTTTAAAGGCGATTGAAAATGATGAACCATACGGCGGCAAGGAAAAGGAAATTCTTAAAATAGGCGTACATACGCTGCCTAAGTTCCCCAAAGACACTACCGACCGCAACAGAACCTCGCCCTTTGCGTTTACGGGCAATAAGTTTGAGTTCAGAATGCTCGGTTCTTCTTCATCGGTTTCCTGCACAAACGTTGTGCTTAACACCGCGGTTGCAGAGGAATTAAAGCAGTTTGCCGATGAGCTTGAGGGCGCGGCTAACTTTGAAGAGGCTTTGCACGAGCTTATAAAGAAGACTGTTACCGACCACAAGCGCATTATATTCAACGGCAACGGCTATGACGACGCATGGATTGCCGAGGCTGAAAAGCGCGGACTTTTAAACCTGCGCTCAACCCCCGAGTGCCTGCCGTATTCTCTGCACGAGAAGAATATGAAGCTCTTCATTTCGCACAAGGTTTATTCCGAGACCGAAATGCGGGCAAGGTATGAAATTCTTTCGGAAAACTACTGCAAAATAATCAACATTGAAGCGCTTACAATGATTGATATGGCGAAAAAGGATATTTTGCCTGCGGTAAGCAAGTATTCGCATGAGTTATCCGATACGGTCATTGCAAAGGCAGCCTGTGGCGATATAGAGTCAGGCTACGAAAAAGAGCTTTTAGCTAAGGTAAGCAAGCTTAACACATCAGCCTATAAAAAGACCGAAAAATTAGAGCAGGCGGTATTAAAGGCTAAGGAAATAAGCGAAACGCAGGAGCTTTCAATGTATTATAAGGACGCGGTTTTCGCCGCTATGAGCGAGCTTAGAATTACCGTAGACGAGCTTGAAACTATGGTTCCGGCTGATATCTGGCCGTATCCTTCCTACGGCGACATGCTTTTCAGCGTAAAATAAAAAGAAATTTTTAAGATTTTAAGGGATGATTTTTTATGAGTCAAGCAATATATGACGCTATACACAGCGAAGTATACGGCGTGTGGTTTTTAATCGGCGCGGCGTTGGTATTCTGGATGCAGGCGGGCTTTGCAATGGTAGAGACGGGCTTTACCAGAGCAAAGAACGCCGGAAATATACTGATGAAGAACCTTATGGACTTCTGCATCGGTACGGTAATGTTTATTCTTATCGGTTTCGGTCTTTTCCTCGGGGAAGACCTTGTGGGAATTATAGGTAAACCGGGATTTGATATTTTCACCGATTACGCAAATTTCGATTGGTCAAACTTCGTTTTCAACCTTGTGTTCTGCGCCACCACCGCAACAATAGTTTCGGGGTCTATGGCGGAAAGAACGAAATTCCTTTCCTACTGCGTTTATTCGGCGGTTATATCGGCGGTTATTTACCCGGTTGAGGCCCACTGGACATGGGGCGGCGGCTGGCTGGCACAACTCGGTTTCCACGATTTCGCAGGTTCAAACTGCATACATATGGTCGGCGGTATATGCGCGCTGATAGGCGCGGCAATGGTCGGCCCGCGTATAGGTAAATTCACAAGAGATAAAAACGGCAAGGTTAAAAAGGTTAACGCTTTCCCCGGTCATAATCTTCCGATAGGCTGCCTCGGCGTGTTCATTCTCTGGCTCGGCTGGTACGGCTTTAACGGCGCGGCGGCAACCTCTATTGAAAAAATGGGCTCGATATTCGTTACCACCACAATCGCCCCCTCGGTTGCAACCGTAGTTGCTATGATATTCACTTGGGTTAAATACGGCAAGCCCGATGTTTCAATGTGCTTAAACGCTTCTCTTGCGGGTCTTGTTGCTATAACCGCCCCGTGCGATGTGTGCGACGCGTTCGGCGCAATAGTAATAGGCGCAGTTTCGGGGCTTTTGGTTGTATTCGGCGTTTGGTTTCTTGATTACAAGCTCCATGTGGACGACCCCGTGGGCGCGGTTGCGGTTCACTTCTGCAACGGTATTTGGGGTACTATCTCGGTAGGCTTGTTCGCCACCAAGTCCGCTCCCGCGTTTGCCCGCGGCATAGGCGACGGCGTTACTTTCGGCGCTAACCAAATTGCGGGCGAGGGTCTTTTCTACGGCGGCGGCTTTAAGCAATTGGGTCTTCAATTACTCGGTATGTTCTCAACAGCTGCATGGACAGCCGTTACAATCACTCTTTCGTTCCTTGTAATAAAGAAGATATTCGGTCTGCGCGTTTCGCGTGAAGAGGAAATGGAAGGACTGGATGTTAAGGAGCACGGCTTGCAAAGCGCCTACGGCGGAATTGCAATGCTCCCCGAATATATTGACGAGGGCGAAGAAACTACCGCAGTCACGGGTGATACACCCGTTGCCGAGGCGGTTGAGGTTAAGGAAATGCCCAAGGTTGCGGCGGACGTACCCGCAAGGGCAGACGGGCAGAAGATTACAAAGGTTGAAATCGTCTGCAAGGAAGCCCGCCTTGAAAGCCTTAAAAATGCAATGGTCGGCATTGGCATTACGGGTATGACCGTAAGCCACGTAATGGGCTGCGGCGTGCAAAAGGGTCAGCCCGAATATTACCGCGGCGCTTTGGTTGAAACCTCGCTCTTGCCTAAAATTCAGGTTGATATAGTGGTGGCAAAGGTTCCTGTATCGCTTGTTATTGCAACCGCTAAAAAGGTGCTTTACACAGGTCACATAGGCGACGGTAAGATATTCGTTTATGACGTTGAAAACGTTGTAAAGGTTCGCACCGGCGAAGAGGGCTACGACGCATTGCAGGATATTGAGCAGTATTAAAAAAGCATAAGAGCTTCTCGATGAAATCGGGAAGCCTTTGCACATTTAAAAATATGAAATGAGGAAAAAATTATGTGTTCTATTATGGGCTATATAGGAAGCCGAATCCCTGAAGAAGAGTTTAAGTTAGGCTTTGATATGACCGTTTCGCGCGGTCCGGATATGTCGAGAATTGAAAAGCTTAATAACGGCTTTTTGGGATTTCACCGTCTTGCGATAATGGGGCTTACCGATAAGGGTATGCAGCCGTTTTCCTATAAGAATAATAAATTGGTTTGCAACGGTGAAATTTACGGCTTTCGACCCATAAAGAACGACCTTATAAAGCGCGGCTACACCTTTGAAAGCGACTCGGACTGCGAGATTTTACTGCCGCTCTATGAGCTTTACGGCACGGATATGTTTAAAATGCTGGACGCGGAGTTTGCGCTTATAATTTACGACGGCGAAAAGGACAGTCTTATCGCCGCGCGCGACCCTATAGGTATACGTCCGCTTTATTACGGGCTTGATAAGGACGGAAAAACGATATTTGCCTCAGAGCCTAAAAACCTCGTGGGGCTTGTTGGTAAAATTATGCCTTTCCCGCCCGGGCACTATTATAAGGAAGGCAAATTTATTTGCTATAACGATATAGCGGCGGTAGATAAAGTTTGCCACGACGACCTTGAAACGGTATGCAAAAACATACACGATAAACTGATCGCGGGCATTGAAAAACGGCTTGACGCCGACGCGCCGCTCGGCTTTCTTTTAAGCGGCGGCTTGGATTCCTCGCTTGTGTGCGCGGTTTCGGCAAAACTTTTAAAGAAACCCATTAAGACCTTTGCTATCGGTATGAGCACCGACGCTATAGACCTTAAATACGCAAAAGAGGTTGCGGATTACATAGGCTCGGATCACCGCGAGATAATTATAACCAAAGAGGATGTTTTAAAAGCGGTGCCAGACGTTATAGCGCTCTTGGGTACCTACGATATTACCACCATACGCGCAAGCATAGGTATGTACCTTATATGCAAGGCGATACACGAAACTACCGATATAAGGGTATTGCTTACGGGCGAAATATCCGATGAGCTTTTCGGCTATAAATACACCGATTTTGCGCCGAACGCCGATGAATTTCAAAAGGAATCGCAAAAGCGTGTGCGCGAGCTGCATATGTATGACGTTCTGCGCGCCGACCGCTGCATTTCGGTAAACTCGCTTGAGGCGCGCGTGCCGTTCGGCGACCTTGATTTTGTAAAATACGTTATGAGCGTAGACCCCGTAATGAAGATGAACAAATACAACAAGGGCAAATACCTTTTGCGCCACGCGTTTGAGGGCGATTACCTGCCCTACGATATACTTATGCGCGAAAAGGCGGCGTTTTCCGACGCGGTAGGTCACTCAATGGTGGACTATTTAAAGGAATACGCCGAGACAAAGTACACCGATAAGGAATTTGAAGAAAAATGCAAAAAATACGATTTTGCCGCTCCGTTTACCAAGGAATCACTTTTGTACCGCGAGATATTTGAAGAAAAATACCACGATCAGGCTGAAATGGTAAAGGATTTCTGGATGCCGAACAAAGAGTGGGAGGGCTGCGACGTAAACGACCCGTCCGCCCGCGTGCTTTCAAACTACGGCGACAGCGGCAAATAAAAAGAAGTGGTTTAAAATGAAACCTAACAGGAACTATAAAAAGCTTGAAAGCTCATATTTGTTTTATGATATTGAGCAGCGTGTCAAAGCCTATTCCGCCGAGCACCCCGATAAAAAGCTGCTGCGGCTGGGCGTGGGAGATGTTACCCTGCCGCTTTGCGACGCGGTTATAAAGGCTATGTATTCGGCGGTAGAGGATCAATCGAAAAAAGAGACCTTTCACGGCTATATGCCCGAGTGCGGCTGGGAAAAACTGAAAACGGCTATCGCGGGTTATTATGCGCGGCGTGGGGTTGCGCTCAGTAATGACGAAATATTTATTTCCTCGGGCGCGGGCGACGATCTCGGCGATATTCTTGATTTATTCGACCGCGATAACACGGCGCTTGTTATTGAACCCGCCTACCCTGCCTATGTTGATTCAAATATAATAGCGGGGCATAAAATTGTTCATATGCCTTCGGATAACTGGACGCACTTCGCCCCCTTTCCCGATGATAACATAAAGGCGGATATAATATACATCTGCTCGCCCAATAACCCTACGGGGGCGGTATTTGAGCAGGAAAAGCTCAAGGCTTGGGTGGATTACGCGAATAAAAACGGCGCGGTTTTGATTTTTGACGCCGCGTATGAAGCGTTTATAGGGGATAACGAGCTGCCGCACAGCATATTTGAAATTGAGGGCAGCCGCAGCTGCGCCATAGAAATATGCTCGCTTTCAAAAACGGCGGGATTTACAGGTGTGCGCTGCGGATATACCATTATTCCGAAAAACCTTAAAAGAAAAGATATGTGCCTTAACAATATGTGGGTGAGAAACCGCACCACCAAAACCAACGGCGTATCTTATATTGTTCAGTGCGGCGCGGCGGCGGTGTTTTCCGAAGAGGGGCAGCGGCAGGTAAAGGAAAACCTCGCCGTATACCGCGGCAACGCAAAAACACTTATGAAAGCGTTTGATAATTGCGGAATATGGTACTGCGGCGGCGAGAACGCGCCTTACATATGGTTTAAATGCCCGAACAATATGACAAGCTGGGAGTGCTTTGACCTGCTTTTAAACGAAAAACAGATAATAGGCACACCGGGCGTGGGGTTCGGAAAATGCGGCGAGGGCTATTTCCGTCTTTCATCTTTCGGCGATACCGAAGAAACAAAGGAAGCCGCAAAGCGGATAACCGAGCTTTTCGGGCGCGATTAAGCCGATAAATCAAAGCTGAATAGGCTCCCCTCTTTTTGGGCAGATGTGCAACGGTCCAGGCAAGCTGGCGGAGTGCCGTCGGATAGTGAGCTG
>CAJJPG010000091.1 GCA_905193585.1 uncultured Oscillospiraceae bacterium | reverse complement strand
GTAACCCTTATGAAGAAGATCCTACTGCCCATCGACGGAAGCCCCCGCAGCCTGCAATAGTCAACTCAACATCGCCGAAAATTATAAACGCGGCAATGTCCATTTTCTCGTTTACAGGAAATTTTTCAAGCCGTCTTTCAAGACCGGCTATTTTCATAATGTAATATTCAGCCATTTTTTATTCCCCTTTAAAAATATTAAATACCGCCGTATCAACCGGGAGGCCACGCAAGGTTTCTGCGCGCCAGCAGGTGAAAATGCATATGATGAACGGTCTGACCGCCGTCCTCCCCGCAGTTATTTACAACTCGGTAGCCGTTTTCAAGGTTTTCCTGCTTCGCAATTTTCGCAATCGCCTCAAAAACGCGCGCAACCTCTATGCTGTTTGATGAATCTATTTCATCAGCCGAGGCAATATGCTTTTTCGGAATTACCACCGCGTGAAACGGCGCCTGCGGGTCAATATCCTTAAAGGCATACACATACTCGTCCTCATACACCTTGGTGCTGGGTATCTCTCCCGCAGCTATTTTGCAAAATAAACAGTCTGCCATTTTTCACACTCCTATTTGAGTAGCGATTACCTGCTCAGCAGTGCCGAGCGCTTTATCCGCCGCCGAAATATCCTTACCGCCCGCCATTGCAAGGTCGGGCTTGCCGCCGCCGTTGCCGCCGGCTGCCTTTGCAACCTCGCGCACCAAATTGCCCGCGTGCGCGCCTTTACTCAGCGCATCCTTACCGCAGGCGGCGCAGAAGGTAAGCTTCTCGCCGTTTACCGCCGCTAATACCACAACCGCGTCGGCATAATTTGCCTTTACGGTCTCGGCGGTCTTTTTAAGCTCATCGGGGGCAGTGCCGTCAAGCCGTGCCACCGCAACCTTAACGCCGCCTATTTCCTTTGCGCTGTTTATTATCTCGGTTATTTTGCCCGCCGCCAATTTAGCCTCGGTCTTTTCAAGCTGCTTTTTCACGTCTTTCAGCTCGTTTGTAAGCTGCAAAGCACGCTTTGAAATATCGCCCGCAGAGCATTTTAAGATATCAGCGGTGCTTGCTATAAGCGCTTTATCGGCATTTATAAGGGATATAACGTTAAGCCCCGTTACCGCCTCAATACGGCGAACACCCGCCGCAACGCTTGATTCCGAAATTATTTTAAAAAGCCCGATTTTTGCGGTGTTATCAATATGTGTGCCGCCGCAGAACTCTATTGACTTATCCTTTACGTTTACAACGCGCACTATTTCGCCGTACTTTTCGCCGAAAAGCGCCATTGCGCCCAATTTACGTGCCTCGGCTATGGGCATTTCGGTATTCTCAACCGCAATACCCTCAAGTATGGCGGTGTTTACAAAGCTTTCAACCTTTTCGGTTTCTTCGGCGGTCAAAGCCGAAAAATGCGTAAAGTCAAAGCGCACCGCGTTTTCGTTTACAAGCTGACCCGCCTGCTCAACGTGCGTGCCCAAAACCGCGCGCAGACCCGCCTGCAAAAGGTGCGCCGCGGTGTGGTTGCGGCGAATGGCGCTGCGGCGTTCTGCATCAATTTCCGCCGTAACGGTATCGTCTACGCTTAAAGCACCCTTTTCAACCGTGCCGAAGTGGGTAAACACGCCACCCGCGGTCTTCTTTGTATCGGTAACTCTGAACACGGCATTATCCGTATAAATAACGCCCGTATCGCCCACCTGACCGCCGCTTTCGGCATAAAACGCGGTTTTATCAAGCACTATAATTGCCTTTGCGCCCTCTGCGGCATAGGAAGTATGCTCGCCCTCTACCACAATATCAAGCACACACGCGCCGCACTTATTCTCGGTATATCCCACAAATTCGGTAGCGGGAATATTATCAAAACTTATGCCGTCGCTCTTCCAGCTTTCCGCGTCGGCAGATTTGCGGGAGGAACGCGCCATTTGGCGCTGGTTTTCCATAAGTTCGCGGAATTTTTCCTCGTCCACGGTCATATTGTTTTCGGCTAAAATATCCTTTGTAAGGTCAAGCGGAAAACCGTAGGTATCATAAAGCTTGAATGCGTCCTCACCCGAAAGCACGCCGCCCGCCTTTATCAGGTCTTTAAGCAGATTCAAGCCTTGGTCTATTGTTTTATTAAAGTTGCTTTCCTCATTGGAAATAACCTTTTTAATAAGCTGCTCTTTTTCCACAAGCTCGGGGTAGCCCGCCTTGTTTTCGGCAATAACGGCGTTTGAAAGCTCGGTTAAAAACGGCTTGTTTATGCCTATCAGCTTGCCGTGCCTTGCCGCGCGGCGGATTATACGGCGAAGAACATAACCCCTACCCTCGTTCGACGGAATAATACCGTCGCTTATCATAAATACCGAGGCTCTTATGTGGTCGGTTACAGCACGGATAGAAATATCGGTATTATCGTCCTTTCCGTACTCCTTGCCCGACATTTCGCAGACCTTATTCAATATGTTGCGTATGGTATCAACCTCGAACATATTGTCAACCCCCTGCATAACGCAGGCAAGGCGCTCAAGACCCATTCCGGTATCTATATTCTTATGCTCAAGCTCTGTATAAGTGCCGTCGCCCATATTGTTGAACTGGGAGAAAACGTTGTTCCATATTTCCATATAGCGGTCGCAATCGCACCCCGGCTTGCAATCAGGGCTGCCGCAGCCGTATTTTTCGCCGCGGTCAAAGTATATTTCGCTGCAGGGTCCGCAGGGGCCTGTGCCGTGCTCCCAAAAGTTATCCTCTTTGCCGAGCCTTACAATGTGGCTTTCGGGTACGCCTATTTTATCACGCCATATAGCGTAAGCCTCGTCATCCTCCTCATAAACCGAGGGCCACAATAAATCCGACGGGATTTCCAGCACCTTGGTTAAAAATTCCCATGCCCACTCTATTGCCTGCTCCTTAAAATAATCCCCGAAAGAGAAATTGCCGAGCATTTCAAAATATGTGCCGTGGCGCGCGGTGTGCCCCACACGCTCAAGGTCGGGCGTTCTTATGCACTTCTGGCAGGTTGTAACCCGCTTTGAGGGCGGTGTTACCTCGCCCGTGAAGTATTTTTTCATAGGCGCCATGCCCGAATTTATAAGCAGCAAAGACTTATCGTTATTAGGTACTAACGAAAAGCTTTTCAGCCGCATATGCCCCTTTGACTCAAAAAATGAAAGATATTTTTCGCGCAGGTCGTTAAGCGAAGTCCACTCCATAAATATACATCCTTAAATAAACATAATTTAACTTATATATTATATACTCAACGCTTTTGTTTGTCAATCCCGCCGTTTAGGTTATTTCAATTTTTCGAAAAATATGATATTATAAGGAAAAATACATTTTCGGTTGTATAAGAAGTGAGGGGGCGGTTTTGTGAGCGGCGAAGATAAATACTGACTGTTTTTAAACGGAGACGAAGACGCATTTGACGGAATAATGCGCGAATATTTTGATGGGCTTATATTCTTTATAAACAGATATGTAAACGACCCGCACACCGCCGAAGATATTGCCATAGATGTATTCGCCTATATAGCGGAAAACAGGCGGAAATACAATTTTAAGGTATCGCTTAAAACCTATATTTATATGATAGGCAAAAGTCGCACGCTCAACCTTATAAAGCACCGCAAAAGGCACGCCGCCGAGGAATTACACGAATATATATCGGCAGAAGATTTATCACCCGAAAACGCGTTTTTAAAAAGCGAACAGGCGCGCATATTAAACGCCGCATTACTGAAGCTGCCGCCCGATATGCGGGCAGCGGTGCATTTAGTTTATTTTGAGGGGCTTTCATATAAGGAAACCGCCGGGATTTTAAAAAAATCGGCAAAGCAGGTTGATAATTTGCTGTGCCGCGCAAAAGCGACTATGCGAAAAGAGCTTGAAAAGGAGGATATACTGTGAAAAGCTTTGAAGAAAGAAAGGCGGAGGTCTGCCGCCGCCGCAAAATTATTGCGGAAAAGCGGGAAAGGCGAAATAAATTACTGCTCTGCGCCGCTCCCGTAATTATCGCGGTCGGCATAGCTGTTACTGTGAATTTTTCCGATATTTTTTCGCCTGACAGTGCAAAAAACGAAAGCACTTACAGCAGCGCCGTATCCCCCGATACCGATTTGCCAACGCTTGAAATAAGCGCGCCTGACGGCGGCTACGGCTATGATGGGTACTTTGCGCACGATATTTCGGAAATTGTGAACGCAAACCCATGGAACGAAAATATTTCACTTGCCGCGCTACCTGTTTTCATGGTTAAAAACGATACACCCGAAAATAAATTAAAGGAGCTGATAACCGCCACCGCCGAAAAACTTAATTTTAAGGGCTTTAATAGCTTTGCAAACGACGGCGGCGCGATATTTGCCGAGAGCGAAAGCATAAAAATTACGGCAACCAATACGGATATTGCCGTTTGTTTTAAAAAAGCCGAAAAGCTGCCTGAAAAGTATAATTTCGGGTATTATTCATCATATAAGGATATGAAAAAAAGCGCCGGATATTTAAAGAATAAATACAGCGCTTTATTTAAAGACGGAAAGTATATTTTGAATTTATACGGCGGCGACTGCGATATTTACGGCAGGCGGACATATTATATCAGCTTTTATAAGGACAGCGATGATATAGTTCAAAAAATCATAAATTACAATTTTTATAAAACCCGTTTCACCCCGAACGATAACGGAGAATTGGAACAAATAAGCACTGATTTGCCTAATCTCGGCGATAAAATCGGGAATTACCCCGTTATATCCCCCGATAAGGCAAAGGAGCTTTTGTATGACGGGAAATATGTCACCTCCGCCCCAAAAGCGATTAAAAAAAGCGATAAAACAGCGCAAACCGAGCTTGTTTATCGGTTTGCGCCGTGGGAAAAGTATTATATACCCTATTACCGTTTTTTGGTGGCGGAAGAAAGCACAGGAAACGAAAGCTTAGAAAAGCAAGGCTTTAAATGCTACTGTGCATATTATGTTCCCGCCGTTGGGGATAAATATATAGCAAACATGCCGCTGTGGAACGGTGCTGTCAACTGATCTGTTTTAATATTTCTGCAACCGTTTCCTCTGCGTTGCCGCTTTTCACCGTTATATCAGCATATTTTTTATAAAGCGGCAGCCTTTCGTTATAAACGCTTTCAAGCGTTTCGCCCCGCCGCATTGCAATACCGCGCGTTGTGATATTGTTTATGCGGCACTCTATTTCTTCAAGCGGCACGTCAAGAAACACCGTTGTGCCGCCGCTTTTAAGCTTTTTCATAGCTCTTTCGCCGAAAACCGCGCTGCCGCCCGTTGCAACCACCGAATTTTCAAAATCCGCCGCGGCTATTACATTTTCCTCGGTTTTAAGAAAGAAATCAAGCCCGCCGCAGTCTATTATTTCCTGCAGCTTTTTGCCGGTTTCCTGCTGAATTAAAAGGTCGGTATCCGAAAAACGCATACCCGCCGCCTTTGCCAGCAAAACGCCCACCGTGCTTTTGCCGGACCCCGGCATACCTATTAAAATTATGTTCCCGCTCATCAGTTTTTAAGGCTTTGCAGGGGGGCAGGTATGCGCCCCGCGCGGTCGATAAACTTTTTCGGGCTTTTTTCAAGGTTTACGCGCATTATCGGTCCCGAACCCAAAAGCCCGCCGAAATTAAGCTCCTCGCCCGCCTTTTTGCCTATTGCGGGAATCACCCTTACCGCCGTGGTTTTTGAGTTGACCATACCTATAGCCGCCTCGTCCGCAATTATTGCGGAAATAACCTCTGCGGGGGTCTCGCCGGGAATCGCTATCATATCAAGCCCTACAGAGCAAACCGCCGTCATAGCCTCCAGCTTTTCAAGCTGCAAATCGCCCGAGCGCGCTGCGGCTATCATGCCCGCGTCCTCTGTAACGGGAATAAACGCGCCCGAAAGCCCGCCGACGGAGGAAGACGCCATAACGCCGCCCTTTTTAACCGCATCGTTAAGCAATGCCAGCGCCGCGGTAGTGCCGTGCGTTCCGCAGGTTTCAAGCCCCATTTCTTCAAGAATATGCGCTACCGAGTCGCCCACCGCGGGCGTGGGGGCTAACGATAAATCCACTATACCGAAAGGAACACCGAGCCGCTTTGAGGCCTCCGTTCCCACAAGCTGACCCATACGGGTTATTTTAAACGCCGTGCGCTTTACTATTTCGGCAACACTTCCGAGGTCAACATTCGGGTACTTTTTAAGCGCCGCCTGAACAACGCCGGGGCCCGAAACGCCCACATGCACCACGCAATCGGGCTCGCCCACGCCGTGGAACGCGCCCGCCATAAATGGGTTATCCTCAACCGCATTGCAGAATACAACCAGCTTTGCGCAGCCTATGCAGTCGCGGTCGGCGGTTTTTTCGGCAGTCTCGCGCACAATTTCGCCCATTAGCTTTACCGCGTCCATATTTATGCCCGATTTTGTAGAACCTATATTGACCGATGAGCAAATGTTTTCGGTAGTGTCGAGCGCCTCGGGAATTGAGCGTATAAGCGCCTCGTCCCCCGCCGAAAAGCCCTTATGCACAAGGGCGGAGTAGCCGCCTATAAAGTTTACGCCCGTAGCGTCCGCCGCGCGCTGCAGCGTTTTGGCGTAAAGCACGGGGTCGCCGCCGGTGGCGGCAAGCATTGATATGGGGGTTACGGAAATTCGCTTGTTTATTATCGGAATACCGTATTCCCGCTCTATATCCTCGCCGGTTTTAACAAGGTTGCCGGCGAGTCTTGTTATCTTCTCATAAATTTTATCGCATGAGCTTTTTATATCCGAATCGGCGCAGTCAAGCAGGGAAATTCCCATTGTCACCGTGCGGATATCAAGATTTTCCTCGGAAATCATATTTATGGTTTCCATTATATCGTTAATATTAAGCATTGGGGCAGCTCCTTTTTTTATATGCGGTGCATTGAATTGAAAATATCCTCGTGCATTACGCGAATATCAAGCCCTTTGCCTACGCCCAGTGCTTTCATTTTATCCGAAAACTCCGCAAACGTGCAGTTAAGCCCGTCAATTTCCGTAAGCATTACCATTACGAACATATCCTGCAAGACCGACTGCGTAATGTCAACTATATTAACATTGCACTCCGCGCACACCGCGCTAACCTCGGAAATTATTCCTACCGCGTCCTTACCTATAACCGATACTACTGTTTTCATTGTGTTTCACGCTCCTGACGGTTCTCATTCTACCACATTTCCCCTTTAATATCAAGGTATAAATACACTGCCGATGTAAATTTAAAAGTCGTTCCCGTGGAAGTATTTGACAGCGTCAGCACAAATATGCTACAATGTATTTATTTTAAACACAG
>CAJJPG010000090.1 GCA_905193585.1 uncultured Oscillospiraceae bacterium | reverse complement strand
CAAAAGACTGGCGGCATAAAAAGGAAACCGACAAAAACGACATATATCGGCGAGTTGTTTACAACAAAAAGCACTATCAATTAACACATCTGCTTGAAAACGGACACAAAAAAGGCGGCAAAAACCAAAAAGCAGATGTAAAAGCAATACCGCATATAGAACCGAATTACGAACAGATTGAAAGAGAGTTCGGGCGGGCGATAACAGACGCTATAAAGCGGCACAATTAGGAGGGCTTATGACTTTAGAGAAGCTGAAAACACTGCTTTGCGGGAGCGGAATACCGTTCACTTATGAATTTTGGGATGAAAAGCGCAAGCCGGAATTTCCCTACGGTGCTTACTATACCGACGGTGCGGATACCGTACACGCCGACGGCGGCACTGCACTCATATTCACAAACATAGTAGCAGAGCTATGGACCAAGGTTAAGAGCCCCGACAGCGAGACAAAGCTTGAAAGCACTCTTACTGCCGCCGATATTTCGTTCAGCAAGGGTGAGACCTCATTTGAGAGGACAGAAAACGCATTTGTCACAACATACGAATTTCAAATTTAAGGAGGATATTTAAAATGGGAAACACTTCAGCCGCGGCAAATACCGCAGCGGTAAAAAACAGATTTCATTCAAAGCTTAAAGCGTTATATTACGCTCCGGCAACACTTACGGAAACGGACGGCGTGAAAAGCATTACTTACGGCAAGCCGGTAAGAATGTTTGACGCAGTAGCTCTTTCGCTTTCTAAAAACGGCGACCTTATAATTATAAGGAGCGACGGTATAGAGGATGTAATCGGAACGGACAACCAGGGCTACAACGGAGATGTGGAGGTTATACGCCTACCCGAAAGCTTTGAGACTGACTGCCTGAGCAGCACCAAAAATACAGACGGCACAATAGACGAATTTGAAAAGGACGACGCGAAGCCTTTCGCACTTCTTTTTGAATTTATAGGCGATAAAAAGAACGTCCGCCACTGCCTGTATTGGTGCTACGCAAACCGCCCGGACGTTGAGGGCGACAACCCCGAGAGCAAAGAGCCAAAAAATGAGAAGATATCCATATCCGCCCGTCCGCGCCCGACAGACGGTAAAATCAAGACCAAAACCGGCGACACAATAACCGACACTGTATATAACAGCTGGTATACATCGGTGCCCGACCAAACGGCAAGCGGGTCATAAGCTATGATAAAAAAGGTACAAATAAACGGCAGGGCGGTAACGCTGAAAGCCTCGGCAGCTACACCGAGGCTTTACCGTGACCTGCTGGGACGCGATATATTTACAGATTATGAAAAGCTGCTTAATTTCGACGAAACACCCGAGCTTGAGCGATGGGATATATTTGAGAATATAGCCTTTATAATGGCGAAGCAGGCCGACCCGACCGTGCCGGACACCGTTACCGAATGGCTTGACAGCTTTGATGGCGTTCCGTCCGTTATAAATATAACCGGCGATATTCTCGAATTATGGAACGGCAACCTGAAAACCCGCTCGGAAGCTAAAAAAAAAGCCACCTGACGGTGCGCGAATATAATACTCCTGTTTTCCTCTTGCGTTGTTTGGAATTAGGGCTTTCTATGGCTGATTTGGAGTTTTTAACCGTAGGTACGGTTTACGATATGGCAACCGAAAAATCTAATGACAGCTACGATTATCCCTTGCAAATGACACAAGAGGATTACGACGCGTTTTAAATCGATATTATCAAATACATAAAGAAATAAACCGCCCTCTCTCCAAAAAGCGCGGCTTAAATCTTTAAACTGAACGTTGGGGCTAACCGTCTATCGGTTCGCCTTATCCACCCTTATTATAACAATAACAATTCGATTTGTCAAGCGTTCGCTTTTGCGGGCGCTTTTCTCATACCCAAAATCCATTTTTGCAGTCAACTGCAAAGGAAAGGAGCGAACCGTGAACAAAACATTAAAGGGCATTGTTGTTCAAATCGGCGGAGATACTTCGGGCTTAACGAGAGCCTTACAAAGTCTCAACGACAAAATATACAGCACCACGGGCGAACTTAAAGAGGTAAACAGACTTTTAAAGTTTAACCCCCAAAGCACAACTCTTTTAAAGCAAAAGCATGAGCTACTTGCAAAGTCTATCAAAGCTACGTCCGACAAACTCAAAGAGCTGAAAAACACCGAAAAAGCAGTGCAGGATGAGGTTAAAAAGGGAAATATAGCCGAGAGCGAATATCGGGCGTTTCAGCGTGAAATAGCAAGCACAGAGGGATATTTAAAATCGCTTGAAAAACAGGCCAAAGCAGTAAATATATCGCTTGAAAAAATCGGCAGTACAATGAGCAGTGCCGGTAAAGCGCTTACAATCGGCGTCACTACCCCTGTTATAGCTGCGGGAGCGGCTATATATAAATATTCGAGCGATTTGACCGAAGCAAAGAACAAAACCAAAGAAGTATTTAAAAATATGTCGGGCGACGTTCTCACATGGTCAGAAACCTCGCTCGATAAAATGGGAATGGCACGCTCAACCGCGCTTGACGCTGTATCGCTGTACGGCGGCATGGCTACGGCTATGGGGCTTACGCGCAAAAAGGCTACGGATATGTCAAAGTCGCTTACCGAGCTGTCCGTAGACCTTGCGAGCTTTCACAACACTTCGTTAGACCAAGCGTCAACCGCTTTAAAGAGCATATTTACGGGCGAAACAGAAACGCTTAAAAATTACGGTATAGTAATGACCGAAGCTAACCTGAAAGCCTACGCTTTGTCACAGGGCATAAAAACCAATTACACCGAAATGACCCAGGCCGAAAAGGTACAGCTGCGGTATAACTTTGTATTAAACGCAAGCAAGGACGCCATAGGCGATTATGAGCGCAACTGCGGCGAAGCGGCATCTCAAATGAAAAAGCTGCCAGAAGCACTGAAAGAGCTCGCAACATCATTTAAGGAAAATGTAGAGCCGGTTGCAACACCGACGATACAGCACCTCAATAACGCTATTGTTAAATTTGGTAAGCTGGACGATAAAACGAAAACGTTTATTGCTCGCACCGCACTTATAGCCGCCGCTGCCGGTCCTGTTTTAACTGCGGGCGGGAAAGTAATACAGGGCGTGGCTAAGACTCAAAAAGCCGTTGAAGCCTTGAAAGCTGCGTATCTTTCTAAAAAGTTTGCGACTGCTGCCGATACCGAGGCGCAAACAACATACGCAAGCTCACTCGACAAAACCGCCGCTGCTGCAGATCGCGCCGCCGCAAGTGTTGATAAACTGGCTCTCGCACAAAATAATGCGTCAACCAACACGGCACTTTCTACAACCTCTTACGGAGCAGACACAGCCTTAAATTCCGGCACTTTTGCCGCAACCAGGAAGGCGTCAGCATTATCTAAAGCGACACCGTATCTCGCTTTAGCGGCAGCATCGGCGGCTGGAATTAAATTCGTTATGTCAAAGGTTCGCAAAAGCTTCGAGGAAGAGGCAAACACTAAATTTAATGCTCTTATTGTGAAAAGCAACAAAGCTCATGATGTAGAAATTCAAAATCTCACGGACGAATATAACGCCTATGAGGACAAGATGTCAGCAAAAAAATCTGCTGAGGAAAAGTTTTATAACGATAAAATATCAAATCTCAGCAAAGACCTAAAGGCACAGAAAAATGCCATATCCCAAGAGCAAAAGCTATACGAAAAAGCTCACAAGGAAAGGCTTTCACAGTTTGAAAAAGAAAAACAGGCAAAGCTTGATGTTATTACTGCCGGTGAAGCGGCTCAGACCGCCGAGATACAGCAGCAGATAGACGCTTTAAATGCCCTTAACGAAGCTGACGAAGCCGCGACCAAAGAACAGGAAAATGCGGATAAATTAGCCGAACTTAAAAAGCAAATCACCTTTGCCAAAACCTACGCTGCAAAGGTAGACGCCGAAAACGCCTATACTGCCGAGGTTAAACGCCAGGAAGAAGAGAAGACCAAAGCGGCGCGCGAAAATCAGATAAAACAGCTCCAAAATAAAATAGAGCAAATAAAATCCGAATCTACCGCACGACAGGAGCAAGTTAAATCCGAATATGATGAAGCGGTAGAGCTTGAAAACAGCAAATATAAGGTTGCAAAAGAGGGCTTTGAAAACAGGCTTTCCGCCCTTAATACCTTTATAGAGGATGAAACGGCGCGCCTTGAGGCCGCGAGAGATAAAAAAATAGCTGATATGGAAAGCGAAACCAGTGCTTACCTTGCAGAGCTGCAAAAAAGGATAGATAAGGAAAAAGAGCTGAAAGAGGCGGCAGAGAAAAGGCTTGAAGCCGAAAAAAAGGCTGAAAGCAAAACAGATTATAAATACGGTATTTTTTCCGGCGAATTTACGGAAAAATTACGAAAGAAGAAAAAGGAACGGGGCGGTTTATCGTTTTGGGAAAGTGTTTGGTATAACATTGTCGGTCATAACGCCGCCGGCACAAACGACTGGCGCGGCGGTTTAACCTACGTCCACGAACAGGGCGGCGAGCTTATAAACCTGCCGCAGCACACACAGATAGTACCTCACGACCTATCTGTAGAATATATGCGCGAGCTGGCGCGTGTAAAGGCAGGGACACAAAACACCTACAATCAATACGGTGCACAGCAGCAGGTCAATGTGTTTTCGGTGGACGGAAAGACGGTTACAGAGGTCATAGAGCCGCGCGTATCTGTTATGATGTCGGACAATATTTACAGAAGGAGGCGCTCCGGTGGAAAGTAACGAATTTAAGTACGGCGATATAGAATCGGGCACATTCGGTTTATCCTGCGGCACCGAGATCCATTCGCTGCTGCCCGAAAAGCGGAAATATGTGCAGGAAATACCGGGGCTTGACGGTGTGGCGGATTTCGGTATATCGGGCTACGCTGCCCGCGTAATAACAAAGCCTATATATTTCACAGGACCGTATGCAGAGCTGCGGCGAAACCGCGAAAACATAATCGCGTGGCTTTATAATGACGGCACACCTAAAAAGCTTATTTTCGGCAACGAACCCGACCGCTATTATATGGCAAAGGTTTATGCAGCGCTTGAATTTGAAAACACGTCGGACAGGCATATAGGCGATATTCAATTTGAGTGCAACCCGCCCTGGCAGTATCTTTCAAACGGAACGCTGTTAACGCCGTCGGAAATCATATACGTGAATTGCAGTACGGACAAGCAGCAATATATAAAAGAATTTTCGGGGAGCGGCTCTATAAAGTTTTACAACAAAGGAACGCAAGCCGTAAGGCCTGTTATAAAAA
Source organism: uncultured Oscillospiraceae bacterium (assembly GCA_905193585.1). Classification (GTDB taxonomy): domain Bacteria; phylum Bacillota; class Clostridia; order Oscillospirales; family Acutalibacteraceae; genus UBA737. The sequence continues at coordinate 2,257 of CAJJPG010000090.1, read as the reverse complement.
TTATCGGCCGCATAAAGACCGGCATACTCTTGACGTATAAAAGCGCTCAATTCAAGCTTGCAACCGACGAAGGATTTGACGGTGTAGAGATAAACTGCACTGCCGAGACCGTAAAGCGGATGTCAGACGGAGAAAGCCTGTATCAATATATCGCCGCCGGTAAAGATGATTTCTTTTCGCTTTCACCCGGAAAATGCGAGATATCGGTTGCCGAGACGAACATAGGCGAATATCCCGATTCATTCACTGTAATAATTCAGTTTGACCCTATATTGAAAGGTTGATTTTATGGCAGGAAAAATTAAAGTATACGATAACGATTTAAAAGCCCTCGGCAGCACGTCGCGGGCTTTTAATATTGCAAAAACCGAAGAGCTTATGCGTGAATACACGTTAAGCTTTTCGGTGCTTAATACCGACAGTATTTTTGATTACATAAACGAAAACGCCATTTTTGAATACGGCGGTCAGAAATTTGATGTTGCCGGCATAGACGGCGATTCAGGCGCAAACAACATAACGCAGGTAACGGCGGAACACATCTCTTATCGTCTTTCGGATTACACGGTAGTAAACGGGTACAGCTTCGTCGGCACTGCCGCGCAGATAGCCGCAGATATTCTGAACGAGGCAAAGACCGTTGACGGCGTACCCGCCTCGTCTGCGTTTACGCTCGGCACAGCGGCAACCACCGGAACGCTGAATTTTTCGCTTTCGGGCAAAACCGACGTTACAGCGCGCGAGGCTCTTATAGCTATGGAAGAACTGGGCGTGGAAATTGAATTCGATAATTTCACGGTAAATATTCCGAAACGACGCGGCAGCGATAAAGGTATAGTATTTGAATACGGCAAAAACCTTACGGGTGTCCACCGCACGTGGCAGCGCGATAACGGCTGGTCTTACGATATAAATATCGTGGATATGCAAAAGACCGTAGGCTATACCGGCAAAACGTACGGCATAGGCGACGACATAACCGTAATAGATAAATATGCAAAGCTTACACTGAAACAGCGCATAATCGCTTACAAAGAGTGTGACGACCCCACGCAGAACAGTGTAACCGTCGGCGTTTTTATTCGGGATAATGCTTCCTTAAGCGTTGAAACCGACCGAATAGCAAACGCAGCCAATCAGACCGCAAACAATTCCGTTCAGCAGGGTGAGAAATACAGCAATGTTTCCATTACGCATTCCGACGGGTTTAAAGCAGTATCAAAGGACGATACACTCCGCGTTATGATGAACGGTGACGATTGTTTTGTAGTGCAGGTGAAGAAAAATAATCAGTGGGTAACAGTCACAAGCACGGAATTATGGGGAATACTCACTCCCCGTCTTACAACTCAAGACGCTAAAGACGAATATTATGCAACGGTCGGAAGAACCAAAAGCAAAAGACCGGGATTTTATTTGTTTCAAAAAGTCGGCGGAATTTTCAAAGAACATTTTAGTATTTGGAATACCACAGACGACGCAAATATCTCAACTACATGGCTTGAATCACCTGGGGACTTAAATTTCGTGATTCCGTCTGGTAAAGAATTTAGTTTTCTTTCGGGAAACAAACAATTCGGTTTTAGCGGCAGTATCCAAACAGACGCATTTACCCTCGAATTTAAACACGGATTTCTTGTTAAAGTGTCGTAAGGAGGCGAGCGAATGGGACTTATAAAAATAACGGCAGATATGACCGAATCCGAGCGCACGGCGGTTATTAACACAAATATGCAATATTTGCAGCTCAGCAACCGTTTGAGAAAATATCCAATCGGTATGATTGTTTCGTTCAGTACCGATATAGACCCCAACGAGCTTTACGGCGGCACATGGGAACGCATAAAAGGCGCAGTAATATGGGGCATTGACGACGGTGAAACTGCAGGTGCAACGGGCGGCAATAAAACCCACTCACATACGTTAGGCAATGCTTTTGCCGAATTTTACGCACACTCCAGTAACGGCGGCGGTTTTTCCTACGCTGAGGTAAGCAGCGTTAAAGGATGGAATACTACCCATAATGTTGCAGGAAATAATGCAAGTGAAAATGTAGTCGCTGCGACGTACGGAACCGTAATAGGCGGCGCTACTGATACAGAAAGCAATATGATGCCATATTACGGTGCGTACACATGGCGAAAAACAGGTCATGGAATAGGTGAAGATCCGACATTGACGGAATACGAGGCTTTTGTTCAGCAAATGAACACCGCCATATCCGAAGCCCTCTCGAAAGAAAGACTTATAACCAACA
>CAJJPG010000089.1 GCA_905193585.1 uncultured Oscillospiraceae bacterium | reverse complement strand
TGTAGCCACGGGTTTTATCGGCGGGTTTACGGGCGACGCGCTTGAAAACGCCGTTTCAGCCTTTGCAAAAACCGATTTTGTAAGGCTTGAAAACGGTATTACCCGCATAAACGTAAAGCTGCGCGCCGAAAATGAGACCGATATTAACGCAGCAGGTCCCGAGGTATCAAACGAGGATATTAACCGCCTTTTTGAAAGGCTCGAAAAGGTGCGGGCGGGCGATACTGTGGTGCTTTCGGGCAGCGTTCCTAAAAATATGCCTGCCGATATTTACGAAAATATAATGAAAAAGCTCTCCCCGCGCCGCGTGAAATTCGCGGTTGACGCAGAGGGAGAGGCTCTTTTAAAATCTCTTGAATTTTCCCCGTTTTTAATAAAGCCCAATCTTGAAGAATTAAGCGGAATTTTCAAAACAGAGGTAACAAAACAAAACGTAAAGATTTACGCCGGAAAATTACTTTCGCTCGGCGCGCAAAACGCGCTTGTTTCAATGGGAAATGACGGCGCTTGTCTTTACGGCGCGGGCGGTGAAAGCCTTTTTATGCCCGCGGTATCGGGCAAAGCCGTTAATACGGTGGGTGCGGGCGATTCAATGCTTGCGGGCTTTCTTGCAGGCTATGAAAAAACTAAGGATTTCGGCTATGCCTTACGCCTCGGCACTGCCGCGGGCGGCGCCACCGCATTCAGCGAGGGGTTGGCAACAAAAGTTGAAATTCAGCATGCGGAATGCAGAGTTGCCCATTGCAAAAGCAACAGACGTTAAACTTCAATTTCCTTTGACAGCGCAAAGGAGTAAATAACGGTCTGTTTTACAGGCTTTTCAAATATTTTTTCACAGGCAAGCGCGTAAATCGCAAGCTGACCGCCGTAAGCGTCGCGCAGCGCGTCGACGTTTTCGGCGCGGTCGGTCTTAAAATCAAGCACCACTATTCCGCCGTCTTCCTCAAAGCAGAGGTCCACCGCGCCCTGAACGATTATATTTTCATTTTCAAACGCTTTATCGGGGGTTGCAAGCAGTTTATTTGCGGGCAGCTCGGTTAAAAACCTCATCTCCCTTTTAACCAAGGGGGATTTTTTTATGCGCGCAAAAATATCGCTTTCAAAAAACGCCTTGATTTTATCCCTCGGCACGGCGTTATATTCCCGCTCGCTTAAATACTGCCACTCGTAAAGCCTTTCAAGCTCTGCGTCCAGTTCGCCTGCTTTATTAAAGTCTATAAACTCCATTACACGGTGGGTCGCGGTGCCGCGCTCGGCGGCGGTAATTCCGCCCTTGCTCATAAAAGCGGGGCGCGCCGAAAACGCGAATTTATCGCTTTCAGCCTTATTTGCCAGCGCCGAAACCGAGCTTTTTGCCTCCACCTGCAAAAGCGGCGCATAGGGGTACTCAAAGGAAATGCTTTCACGTATTTTTTCGATCAATTCATTATCGGGCACATATTCCTCCTTTTCTTCCGCTTTTTCCTCGGTGTTTTCAGGCTCGGGGCATATCACCCTTAAGAAAAGGCGGCTGTCGGTAGTGTCGGGTATAATATTCGTACCGTTCCCGCGCAGCTCCTTGCCGTCCGGGTGCAGCAGTGCAGATACCAGCAGCCATTTTGCGTAGGATTTAAAGCGGGAGAAAAGCCTATCGGGCTGCCCGCCGCAAAGGGTCAGGTCGGAAAGTCCCTCGGCAACCGCCTTTTCCGCGTCACTTACAGATGATATAAGCATAAGCTTATCCTGCGTGCGGGTCATGGCAACATACAAAAGCCGCAGTTCTTCCTCTTTTGCGGTTTGGCGCTGTTTATCAATTATCACCTCGCGGCATATTGTGGTAAAGCGGGTTTTTGCCGCTTCGTCAAAATACCTGAAGCCTATGCCGTGCTCCGCCGAAAAGAGCGCGTCCTCACGCGCGTCGCCGTCGTTAAACGCGGCGGTGGTGTCCGCCACAATGCAAACGGGGAATTGCAGCCCCTTTGAGGCGTGTATGCTCATAATATTTACCGTATCGCCCGCAGAGCCCGCCGCGGCTGATTTAATTCCGCTTTCGGATTGCTTTAAAATAAATTTCACAAACCCGCCTATACCGCGCCCCGCATCCGTCTCGTATTGCGCGGCATAGCTTGCAAGCAACAGTAGGTTATTGCGGCGGCGTATGCCCTCTTTCCCCGCCGATACGGTGTTTAAATAATCGGTGCTGCCAAGCAGCCGCATTATAAGCTTTGAAAGCGGCAGCGTAACGCTTAAAAGGCGGCATTTTTGCAGCGTATCAAGTGTGTTTTTTGCGTGTATATCGCCGTTTTCGGCGGCAAACACAAGCGCCGAATAAAGGCTGCCGCGCCGCCTGTTTATGCGTAAATTCGCGGTCTCCTCGGGCGTAAACCCGAATATGGGAGACAGCAACACGCATAGTAGCTCAATATCCGATTCGGGATTGTCAATAACCTTTAAAAGCGCCAAAAATACTGATATTTCGGTGGTCTCGGCAAAGCTTTCGGCAGAAAAATTTGCGGGAACGCCGTGTTTACGCAGCTCCTTTGCAATAATTCCCGCCTTGTATTTCGGCGAGCGCAAAAGTATTGTAAAATCGGAAAATTTCGCAGGGCGCAGCGTATCTTTATCCACGCGTATCATAGGTTTGCCGTTCACCGCCGATTTAATATACCCCGCAATGTGCCGCGCCTCGGCTGTAAGCTGCTCCTCGACAGAGCCTTTAACGCTTATAATATCAAGCTCGGCGGGCGGCTCGTCCGTTTCGGGGTATTCGGCGGCGGGTATCAGCCTTTCTTCTTCGTCATAGGCTATGCTGCCCGTGTTTTCGGTCATCATATGCTCAAAAAAGAAGTTTATATATCGGCATACCTCGGGGCGGCAGCGGAAATTACTGCCCAGAATAATCTTTTTTGGGTCGCGCTCCCCCGCCTTATCATACGGCACGGCGGCGTTTTTCTTTCGCAAAAAGTTTGAAGGGTCCGCCCCGCGAAAGCCGTAAATGCTTTGCTTTACGTCTCCCACGGCAAAAAGCCGCTCCCCGTGGCGGGAAAGAATGTAGAAGAGCGTATCCTGCAAATCGTTTGTATCTTGATATTCATCCACCATAACCTCGTCGTAAAGCCTTAAAAGCTCGTCGCCCTCGGTTTTTTCAGCCTCGCACAAAAGCGATAAAGCCATATGCTCGGTGTTGTGAAAGGTAAAGGTGCCGCGCTCGGAATACTCGGCAAAAAGCCTTTCGTCAAACTCCGTGAGTATTTCGGAAAGCAGCCGCACTGCCGGGTAAAGGGAATTTAACTGCGCGGATATAAAGGCGGAATCGGCATAAAAAAGCTTTTGCAGGCGCTCTGTATCCTTTTCTATATATTTATAGGCAAGCTTTGCGGCGGCTGCCTGCGGCGCCCCCGCAAGCCCGTTTGCGCGCGGCAGTGGCGACAGCGCGAAGGCTGAAAGCAAACTGGAAATCTCGTCCCAATCCCCCGAATCACAAGCGCTTGCAAGCCTGCCTATGCGCTTTGCGGATTCGGTAATATCGGGCAAATATTTTTCCGCCGTTTTTTCGTCCTCTAAGCATATATCCGCCGCTTCTGCAATAAGCGCCTGCATATCCGCGGCGGTTTTTGCGGCGGTTTCCACAGCGTATTTATACCATTCGTTATCATCCCCAAAGCCGTTTTCATAGACCCTCGGAAGATACGCAAACCACTCTTTTGGGAAGGCCAGCTGGCGGCTGTAATCGTAAATTTTAAGCACAAAGGCAGAAAAATTGCCGTCGTCATATTCCGCGCCCACGGTATCAAGAAGTTTTAAAAATATCGGATCGTTTTCTTCGTAATACCTTTCAAGCACACTTTTAAGCACCGATTCGTCTACCGGGCGCAGAGAATAGCCGTCGCTCATTTTAAAATCGGGGGATATACCCACCCTTTCAAAATTTTCGCGCACAAGGTCTATGCAGAAAGAGTCAATTGTGCATATTTTCGCGTTACTTAAAAGCTGCCTTTGCCGCAAAAGCCCTATGTTATCGGGGTTGGCGCGGCACTCCGCGTCCAGCCGCTTTTCAATTCGCGTGCGCATTTCGGCGGCAGCGGCGTTGGTAAAGGTAACTATTAAAAGGCGGTCGGCGCTTATTGGGTCGTTTTCGTCGGTCAGTCTTTTAATGACTCTTTCAACCAAAACCGCAGTCTTGCCCGAGCCCGCCGCAGCGGAAACCAAAATATTCCCGCGCGCGTTTATTGCCGCTCGCTGTGCGTCGGTAGGTTTAAACGCCATATTCATCCCCCTCTTTAAGTCTATCAAATACTTCTTCGTTTTTAAGGTCGGGAACACGGAAACACGGCTCGTCCTCCCTGCCGCAGACAGAAGCAAAATCGCAGTATTTGCAGGCGGGCGTTTCCCTGCCGTCAACAGGGCTTACGGCAATATCACCCAAGGCTACGGTGTTCCCCGTTCTTTTCATAATTCTTTCAATTAAATCGAAAATTTCCGAAAATTCCTCTGCCGAAATAAACGAGGTGCAGGTCTTTTTAAGCTCGCCGCTTTTGGTAACGGCGTATTTCGGCACAAAATCGCCCTGCTTTTCCCTGTCCATTGCGGTAACTATTTCCTCATCCCTGCGAATAAGCCCGTTCATAGCCATACCCTTATCGGTAGTATCGCGCTTTGAGGGCATATAGAGTATTCCCGCCGCGTCTTCATCGGGCAGCCCCGCGCCGCGCACCGCGGCGTAAAGGTACAAAAGCATTTGCAAATTAAGCCCGAAAAGAATATCGGGCAGCTTAAACTTTTTGCTGCCTGTTTTATAGTCCACAACGCGTATATAGCCGCCGAATTTATCCACGCGGTCAATACTGCCCGAAACGGATATTTTGCCGCCGTCATACGGAAATTCAAGCTTTTCACCCTCGCCGCCTATTTCAAGCTCGCAGGCAATAGGCTCAAAGCCGCTTTGGGCAAACTCCTCGGCAAGCCTTTTAGCCACTTCTTTAACCGAGCGCGAAATTCGCGAGACCAAAAATCTGCCACGCGCGGTTTCAACGGCGCGGTAGCCCGTAACGCCGTCAAGATAATCGTTTATGTAGCCGTCTATAAGCTCCTCAATTTTTTCGGGCGATAATTCCGCCACGCCCTTGCCGTATTCCTTTATAAATCTTTCAAGGCAGTAGTGCACCACCGTGCCGCGCTGCAAAACGTCAAATTCGGCAGGCTGCAATTTCTTAACCGAAAGCCCGTAGCGGCAAAAAAAACTGAAACGGCAGCGGTTAAAGGTATCAAGCCGCGAGGCAGACATTTTAATTTCTTCCCCGAAAAGCCGCCGCGCCGTGTCTTTTCCTATAGCGGCAGGCGCGCCCGAAAGCCTTTTTTCGGTGTACTCCGCCTTTCCATATTCCTCCGTTCCCGCAAGCGCCGCGCGTATCTCCGCAGCGCCGCCGTTTTCGGCGTTTCTTCTGCGGCAAAGCTCAGAGTATGCCGCCGCCCCGGTTTCGGGCAGGTTTAATTCGGTTATTTTTCCACCCGGCTCGGTAATAAAGCCGTGAGGTATATTCTCGGTTATTTCCTGCACAAATGCCGAGGGCTCCGTATTATCGCCCGTGAGTGACCGCCGCGCGTAGGAAATAAAAAGCCTATCCGACGGGCAGCAAAGGTTGCAGTAAACCAAATAATTTTCATCGGTCGCCGCAGATACCGATTTATCGGGAATATCAACGCCGAGCGCTATAAGGCTTTTGCGGTCGGATATTCCGAAAATGCCCGAGGCGGATATTTCTTTTGGGAAAACGCCCTGATTAGCACCCAAAATAAAGGCGACTTTCGGGCGTGAGGGGCGTATTCTGTCCGCCGCGCCGAATGTGACTTCATCGAGAAAGCGCGGAACAGACCCCACCGTTTCAAACGAAACCGCAAGGCTTAAAACCTCGCGAAATTCGTGTTTCCCCACCTCGCGCGCGCCGAAACAGGCGGCAATGCTGTCAAGCAGCTTCATATATTTATCGTAGCTTTGCTTTAAAACATCCGAAGAAAATTCTTCCGAGTTATTTAAAAATTCCTGTGACATAGCGGCTAATTTGCCTGCCGCATCACATTCTTCAAAAAGCCGCACCAGCGCCGCCGCCATATTTTCCGCCGTGCCGCTGAACTCCGCGCGCAGCTTTTCAAGCGGAGCTGTTGCCTTTTTACGCAATTCATTTATTTCGCCGAGCGCTTTTTCATCAGGCTCTGTATCGTCCGATACAAAGCCGCGCACATCCATAACCCATTCGCGCTGCCACATATCCCCCTCAATATTCCAAAGGGTCACATAATTTTCAAGCTTTGCTATTTCGTCGGTATTAAGCGTTCCGAGCCCTGTTTTGTGAAAACGGAGTATGCTCTCGCTGTCGTTTTTAAGTATCGCTTGTATTGCCGCATCGGCAAGGGCGGCAAGCGGAAATGCCGAAAGCGGTCGGCGTTTATCCGAAAAGCAGGGCACGCCGTAGGTCTCGCACGCGGCGTTTATAAAGTCGTCGTACCGCTCTGCGTCCCGCGCTATTATTACAAAATCGCGGTAGCGGTAGTTTTCCGTGCGCACAAGGCGGCGTATATTTCTCACGGCGAACTCCGCTTCCTCCGCCGCAGTATCTGCCGCGCAAACGGTAAGCGAGCCGTCGTTTTCCGTTTTTTCGGGGGTGCCGCCCGAAATAAGCCTTTCCACCGCCGCTATACCCGCCGCCGCAGTGCCTCGCGCGCCTAAAATAAGCGGTTCGTCCTCCGCCATATGATAACGCTTGGCGGCGCGGCGTATTTTCTCTGCCGAAATGCGAATATTTGAAAAAATGCCGAACTCACCCTTAATTTCGGGCGCGTCGGTCAGCGCCACGGTCAGGTTGTCCGCCTGGGCTGAAATTCTGTCAATCAGCGCAAACTGCTGACCCGTAAAGCCCTTAAAAGAATCAATAAAAACATCCTTTTTTTCAAAATAGCGAAAATCCTCAAGCTGCCTATAAAGCTTTGTCAGGCGGTCGGCAGGGTCTAAAAACCGCTCCCCCACAAGCGCGTCGTAGGTCTCGTATATAAGCGCGGTGTTCCACAGCTTGGCTTTAAGCGCGGCGCTCTCGGTCTCTTCGGCGGCGGCTTTTAAATTCTCGGGCGATACGGCGTTTATTTTAAACTCGCCCACGGTATCAAGCATAGTTTTTGCAAAGCTTACCGAGCGGCAGTATTTACGCCATAAAGTAAGCTCCGTTTCAAGTGAGCGCAACGCGCGGTTCATAAAAATAACCTTTTGCGCGTCGGTAAGGGTAACGCCCGCAATTCCGCCCGCGTATCTGGCCACCTCGTCGCAAAGGCGCGTAAAGCTTGTAACCGTAACGCCGAGCGCCGCCTTATCGCCCAGCACGCGCAAAACCGCCCGCTCGCTTTCAAAGGAGAACTGCTCGGGCACTATAAGCACGCACTGCCTGCCTGCCTCGCTTTGCCGCTTTATTTTTTCAAGAATCTGGTATGTTTTACCGGACGCAGGGCGCCCGAAAATAAATTTAAGCACATTTTTCACCCGGTTATATTTTATCTTTGTGTCAAGTATAAAAACAAAATTCGTAAAAAAAATTTTGAGAAAGGGCGGTTTTGGCCGCCCTTTTTCGCTCAAAACCTTGCTTTCATTTATTTTTAAACATAATTAAAGATTAACTTTTATCTTTAAGATAATTGAAGTATAACACAAATTCAAGT
>CAJJPG010000088.1 GCA_905193585.1 uncultured Oscillospiraceae bacterium | reverse complement strand
AGTAACCTAAAAGCAATGCCGTTGGCAGAGCCGAATATAGCCGCTCTTTTAAATACACCCGATTTGCTTCTTGCGACTGATGTAATTAAAGAAAAATTCTATATGGATTGCCCTGCTCCCGATTGTACCGAATTCACATTCAAGCTTGTAAATGAAGTGTACCGAAACGAGAGAGCAAAGCTGTTGGCGGCAAAGGTACAAAATGAGAATGCCGCGCACAAAAACGAACTGAAAACCTTGCCACCGGAGGAAATTATAGACCGCGCATTTCAAACCAATATATACAATGATTATGAGATTATGCTTTCCGAACCCGATTTAACGGCACGGCAGATTGATACCCTTATGACTTATCCCAATATTCTTAATTCCTTATATGTCGAGTGGATATGCGGCAGCTATGTTCACACCGATGAGCTTGAGGACTGTCTTAAAAAATGTATTGAGGATCAGGATATTTATTTGCAGGGAAATCCTGACTGCGGTGTGGATAAGGGAGAAAAAGAAATATGGGATAAGATGTATGAGGGTGATGAGTTTCGCGTGCCGCTTAATTGCGAGGCGGCGGATAAAGAAGCGGGTGAAGAATTAGAGCCGTGACAGTTGTTCCTTTAACGCTTAAATGTGCAAACGATTTTGTTATTCAAAACCATAGACATCACGGTAAGGTGCAGGGCTGTAAGTTCTGCATAGGAGCAGTCGATGAAAAAGGAAAGCTGCGGGGCGTTGCGATAACGGGGCGCCCTGTTTCCCGTTATCTTGATAACGGTACAACCGCCGAAATAACAAGGCTTTGCACCGACGGGTTTAAAAACGCTTGCAGCTTTCTCTATGCTGCTTGCGCCCGCATTGCAAAGGAAATGGGATATACAAAGATAATAACCTATATTCTCATAACCGAAAACGGGGCAAGTCTGAAAGCCGCGGGATGGTCTGAACAGGGCGTTTGCGGAGGTGGGAATTGGAATGTTAAAAGCCGTCCGAGAAACAACAGTCCTAACACCTGCAAAAAGCGTTTATATTATAAACTGATTTAATGAAAGGAAACCTTATATGACTTTAATAGATAAAGCGTGTACGATTCTTGAAAAGACAAATGACGGTAGCAACCTTACGCCGCATCACTTAAAGCTTATTGAAAATGCAGTAAACGGTTTTCTTAATGAATAGGGTCTGAAAGCGTTTGATGAACTTTACAAAACCGTTGCGGACGGAAAATATCAGCGTCCGGATTATCTCGGCGTAGAATTTATGGATAGAGATCAAGAGGGTTATGTTTATTTTAAAGGTCAGAGTGTTGAGCATTATTCAGCCTTTTACGCTTATTCGTATTCTGCACAGGCAGATTTAAAGGTCTTGCAAAGCAAGTGCTTGTATTTAGAACAGATAAAGCAACCTGTTAAACGGCATATGCAATGCGATTGGGAAATGGGCGGAGAATTTGCCGAGGGCTATTGTAAGGCGCAAAAGGAAAAGCTTGATAAGGCGGCAAACGGCAATACCCTTATTTTTTCAACTGTTAATATGGGTGCGGTCGATAAATTTGTTTTGTCGGGTCATCCTCCGGCTTATCGGATAACGGAAAGTAGGTTGTACCGTGAAAATTGCGAATTTCGGCATTGTAATAACCGGAATTTTACGGTTACGGCGTACAGCTACGGCAGCGGAGCATACAGAGAGGCTGCGGCTGATGAGCTTGTGCTGATTCAAAGCTGTTTTGATTATTTAAAAGATAAGGAGTTTATCCGTGAACAAAGCTTTGAAACACGGAATTTTGATAATCAGCAAACGGGAATAACCCATCAACCGCCTGATGAGGAAGAAGCAGACGAGGCCTGCGAAATATGATATTAAAAAGTGAGGTGTTATTTTGATATTTCCTATTATTATGATTTTTGCCTGCTTTATAACTGGCGGAGTGCTTTTGTATATAAAACCGAGAAATAAAGCGTTTTATAAAAAGCCGCAGGAAACCGATCCTGCGGCAGTAACGGCAAACGAATTTGTAAATGTGCGTGATATTTGCGGTAATTTTCTTTATACCCGCGACAATACGGTATTGGCATATTTGCGTATTATGCCGATAAGCATTGATTTATTCTCAAAATCCGAAAAACAACAGATTGTGCGGCAGCTGACAGCCGATTTGTCAACAGCGGATTATCCGTTTCAGCTTATCGCTGTATCCCGTCCCGTGGATATTTCTCCGCTTTTATCGGAGCTTTCGGATACCCTGACCGCTTGCAGCGATTTAAAGCAAAAGGAGCTTTTAAAGCAGGAAATGTCTGAAATGAGTTCTTTGGCTGTTTCGGGAGATACGGTTGAACGGCAGTTCTATATCAAGATATGGGAAAAAGCACACGAAAATACGGAAAGAGAGCTGTTGCAGAGGCTTAAATATTTGGAGGGATATTTGTCAGACGCAGGCGTGCGTTCGGAAATATTGGGGCGGCAGGATATTATCTGTCTTTGCAACCTTATTAACAATCCCGCATATGTGCATCTGGAGGATTCGGACGCCAACCCTGTTATTCCGATGATTGCGGGGTATAACGATGAGTAAGAACACAAGGGAAGATTTAAAGATTATGCAGTCGTGGCCTTTGGAAAGAAAAATAATGGTCACACAAGCAAGGATAATAGAATGGTACAAGAGGTTTGACGGAAATGTATTTGTAAGCTTTTCGGGCGGTAAAGATTCAACCGTGCTTTTGGATTTGGTAAGGCGAGTATGTGCAGACATACCCGCCGTTTTTGTTGATACGGGACTTGAATATCCCGAAAACAGAGAGTTTGTTAAAGGGTTTTCAAATATTGAATGGCTGCGGCCCAAATATCCGTTTTTTGAAATCATAGAAAAATACGGTTATCCGGTAATATCCAAAGAGGTATCCAATGTTATTGACGGAGCAAGAAAGGGTCAGCAGCACCGCATTAAAAGAATTAACGGCGAATCGCTTGACAGCAACGGCAATATTTCCATTTTCAACTGTCCGCAATATAAATATTTGCTTGACGCACCCTTTAAGATTTCGGATAAATGCTGTTACCATATGAAAAAAGCGCCTGTATATTCATACGAACGCCGTACGGGACGAAAGGGATTTATAGGAACTATGGCAAGCGAAAGTCTTTTAAGGCTGCAAAGCTGGCTGGCGGCCGGATGCAATGCTTTTGAAAGTAAGCGCCCTATAAGCCGGCCTATGTCATTTTGGACGCAGCAGGATGTTTTAATGTACCTTAAGGTTACGGGTATTAAGTATTCTCCGATTTACGGAGATATTATCGAAACAAATACCAAAAACGGAACAAAGCTTACAACAACGGGCGTTACCCGTTCGGGTTGTATGTTTTGTATGTTCGGCGTTCAGCACGATAAAATACCAAACCGATTTCAGAAAATGCAGATTACTCATCCGAAGCAATATGATTATTGCATAAACAAGCTCGGCTGCGGCAGGGTTATGGATTTTATCGGTGTTCCATATAAAAACGAAACGGAGGTGTTATGCGTTGAGCATAAACAGGACAAATAATGAGGACGGGTTCATACCCGTTAATGAAGCTTTATTGAATGTTATTACGCCTATGGGTTTGGAATTCAGACGAAACAGCTTGGTTATCGGTGAAAACACAGGCAAAGTTTACGGAATTATCCGTTATCCGCAAAAGGTTGATTACGGCTGGCTATCAAAAATCACAAATATTCCGTCAACTGTTGTTACAGTAAATATTAAGCCCATTGATAACGGTACTTTAATAAATTCTATTTCAAAATCAATTATTCAAAACCGTGGTATAGCAGACAGCGCAAAAGACCCGCTTACAAGGCAGCGTGCCGAAAAAGCCGCCGAGGACGGCGAAAAAATTATGTTGAGAATAGACAGGGATGGCGAAACGGTTGCGCTTATGGGTATTTCCGTTATGCCTGTTGCAAAAGACGATAAGCAGTTTACAAGGGTCTGCCGCCGTACCGAAGGCGCTCTTAATATTCAAAAATGCAAGGCTCGGACGCTTGCAAATCTGCAAAAAGAGGGCTTTCAGAATATTGCGACGTCATATTCCGCTAACGGCAGAATTGAGGAAATTATATCCCGTATTATTCCAATGTCAACCTTTGTAGGAGGCTTTCCGTTTGCGGCGAGCGGCTTCAATGACGGTTCGGGTTATTATTTCGGAAAGGATACAGCCGGAGGTCTTGTGATTGTGGATACTTGGAAACGCGGAAATGACCGAACCAACAGCAATATGGTTGTTATGGGCGTTGCGGGCGTAGGTAAGTCTACGGCGGTAAAACACATAATGCTTTCCGAATATATGAAAGGCACAAAGCTGATTATTATTGATCCCGAAAGCGAATACAAAGAGCTTTGCCGCAATCTTAACGGCGATTGGATAAATGCCGGAGGCGGTCGGGACGGTATGCTCAATCCTTTACAGATTCGTCCGGCTCCGCGCGATGATGAAACCGAAACGGAGCGTTTGTATGTAGATGAGGGAAACGGTATGTGCGATATGGCTTTGCATATTAAAACGCTTGAAGTGTTTTTTAATCTTTATCTGCCGTCCCTTACCGATATGCAGAAAGCAATTTTAAAGCAGTCGGTTATTGAGCTTTATAACAGATGGAATATTAGTTGGGATACGGATGTAAGAAAACTAAAGCCTACTGATTTTCCCGTTTTTTCGGATTTGCATAAGCTGATTTCCGATAAGGCCGACGAAGACAAAGCACAATCCGTTTGCCGCGATCTTGCTTTACTCCTTAACGATATATCGTTTGGCAGCGACAGCTTTTTATGGAACGGTCATACCAACATTAAAGCGCGTTCACGCTGCGTTTGTCTTGATACTCATTCCCTGCAAGGCACAAGCGATAATGTTAAAAGAACTCAGTATTTTAATTTGCTCGGCTGGAGTTGGGAGCAGATGAGCGCCGACCGTACCGAACGGGTTTTGCTTATTTGTGACGAGGCTTATCTGATGATTGACCCCAATGTGCCGCAATCCCTTGTTTTTCTGCGTAATGTTGAAAAAAGAGCAAGAAAATACGAAGCCGGACTTGTAATAATTTCTCATTCGGTTGTGGATTTTCTCGCTCCTGAAATAAAAATGTACGGTCAGGCTCTTTTGGATATTCCCTGCTTCAAACTTCTTATGGGCTGCGACGGTAAAAACCTACAGGAAACAAGGGAGCTTTACAACCTTACGGACGCGGAAACGGAGCTGCTCGAAAGCAAACGGCGCGGTCACGCATTGTTTGTTATCGGTTCAAAAAGATTGCATATTAATTTTGAAATTCCGTCTTATAAATTCAGCTATATGGGAACAGCCGGAGGACGGTAACAATAAGGCGCTCTTTCGGGAGCGCCTTGTGCATAATCTAAAGGAGGCTTTATATATGGCGTTTGATCCTGCAACTGCAAAGGCTGTTGCCAAAGCGGCATCGGGAGTTTTAACAAACAAGGAATCGCGGAGTAATTTACTATATATTATTTTGATAGCGCTTGCTGTATGTTCTGCTGTAATTTTGATGCCGATTTATATTTTAACACAGCCTACGGAAATGCTGAACGAGTTTTTTGCAAACAATCCCGATGAAGCAGAGTATGCAAGACAATTCAAGGAGGAAAATGATGGTAAGGTGCTTACTATCGGAGAAGGACTGATTACCGAGGGAGTATATCCGTTTCCTGTTATAAACGCAGCCGTAACAAACAGCTACGGAGAAATGCAAGACGCTCTAACGGGTGTAAAGTCCTTTCACTACGGAACAGACTTTGAGGGTGCGTGGCGTTCTGAAATATATTCTGTCGCAGACGGCGTTGCGGTAAAAGTCTGCACAGAGAAAAATGACGATTACGGAAATTACATTATTATAAAGCATACAGGCGTGCGAACAGACGAAGACGGAACGGAGAAAAACGAAACATTTTATGCGCTTTACGGATATATGAATGAGATTTATATGTACGAGGGGCAATCTGTTAAAAAAGGCGCACTTATCGGCGTAATGGGCGGCGATCCTAAAAGAGATAAAAACCCCGGACAAAGTACGAAAACGCATTTGCATTTTGAAATAAGAAACGCACAGGACGGAGTGGGCATTGATCCCACCGGATATATATTTCCGTTGCCCGATGAAACAGCGGAAAGCGAGGAGAACACAAATGAATAAAAAGAAGCTTATTGAATTGTTTATTTATATTTCCATAGTGGTTATAGGCATTATTCTTTTAATCACATCACAAAACGGTAAAAGGGCTTTACTCGGTAATATTTCGGGACAGGTGAGCTTATGCTGTACGGATGTTTTTTGCGAGTAATAAAAGCAGCGGTTTTATATACCGTGCGGTAAAGGAATATAAGGTATAAAAGATTTACGGAGGCAGAAATGAATAAATTTGAATGTATAAAAGGCGTATTCGGTTCGGATTTAAAGCCGCGTGCGAGGCTTGTGCTGCAATGCCTTATTTATCACGCCGATAAGGACGGTTTCTGTTTTCCGTCTGTAAAAACCATAGCCGCCGAGTGCGGTTACGGTATTTCTACCGTTAAAAGAGCGTTAAACGATTTATGCGTAGCCGGATATATTGAAAAAACCGCGCGTTTTGATAAGCGAAAAAACGGCGGACAGACAAGTAATTTATATTCCCTTACGGGAAATGCCGATACCACAGAAGAAACAACACCTGATACCGACAGCAATAATTCGGAAAGAGATATTACCGAATACTGCTACAGCTTTTCTGAGGGTTTAAAAATGTTTATATATAACACTCCGAAAGCAACTTTAAACGGCTGGACCGGGGGGCAGTTCAATTTTATACCCCCTTGAAATTAGCTCTTGAAATTATTTTTTGATGAAGGAGGGATAATTATAACAAAATTTAGATAGTATTCTAGAATATCACGGTTAACCCTTTTTAGTTATAGATAATGTCATTTTTAATAATTTAATTATATTCATCAAATTATTCAAAAAAGTATTTAATATTTCAAAAGTTTTTTGAAACATACATTCTTAGAATATACTATATTTATCTTTTAAATAAAGGGGAGTGATTTAATGAAATACGGATATGTTAGAGTATCTTCGATTGATCAAAATGAAGACAGGCAAATTATAGAAATGAAAAAAGCTGGTGTGACAAAAATATTTATTGATAAACAATCAGGAAAGGATTTTGAAAGATCTCAGTATATTGAATTGTTGAAAATTCTGAAAAAAGGTGATTTATTATATATTTTATCTATTGATAGACTAGGAAGAAATTACAAAGAAATACAGAAACAATGGCAGATTATAACAAAGGATATGGAGGTAGATGTTGTGGTGATTGATATGCCACTATTAGATACAAGAACAGCTAAAGATTTGTTGGGAACTTTCATAGCGGATTTAGTGTTACAAGTTTTGTCTTTTGTAGCACAAAACGAACGGGAAAATATCCGTAAAAGGCAAGAGCAAGGAATTAAGGCTGCTATGATGAAAGGAGTGAAGTTTGGAAGGCCTATAAAATTTACACCTGATGATTTTGATGTGTTAATTAAACAATGGCATAAAGGCATTTTAACTCCTGAAGAAATAGCCGAAAGGTGCAATATGAGTATAGCAACATTTTATAGGCGACTTAGAGAAAGCAAAATTAAAAAATAATCACTATCAAAAGGTATACTTTTTG
>CAJJPG010000087.1 GCA_905193585.1 uncultured Oscillospiraceae bacterium | reverse complement strand
GCGCGGGTCTCCTGTGGAGACCTCTGCGCAGCAGAAGCGCCGACCGAGGCGGCAGCCGAGACAGACTTAACCGCCTACCGTTGTAGGTTGCCTTTAAGGGTGATTACTCACCGACTTTATTTTACACAATTCCCGATTACTTATCAATTAAAATCGGAAAAGTTATAAAGTCGCAATTTTCATTTCCCGCTCTTGACAAATTGAGGAAACGGTGTTAAAATACCAATATAAGTTAAATGCTACGAAGGAATTATTTTTTACTTTCGGCGGTTTTAAGAGAGTCGGCGTTTGGTGCAAGTCCGATACGGCAGGGTAAAAAAGTCTCGTTCCCGAGCAGAGCGGCGGAACCTTTAGTATGCCGCTACGGCAGTGCACCGTTATCAGGGCAGAAGGCTTGTTGGAGCCTTACGGAGTGACCGTTTTATAAAAAACGGTAATCAGGGTGGTACCGCGAAAGATATTTCGTCCCTGAGATTGCGGCAAAGCAATCTCGGGGCTTTTTTTATGCCATTGTTTCCAACAAAAAACAAGAAAGAGTGATAGATTATGAAAAACATTAAAATCTGCGACAGAACGCTCTGCACGGCGGGCGCGCATTTCAGCTTTAAGGAAAAAATTGAAATTGCGCGTCAACTTGAAAGGCTTAACGTTAATGCGGTAGAGCTGCCCGAAATTGAAAACGCCAAGACCGACACCCTGCTTGTGCGCACGGTAGCATCGTTTGTTAAAAACAGCGTGTTATCGGTTTGCGGCGGTAAAACGCGCGAGAGCATTGATTTAGCCGCCGACGCGCTGCGCACCGCCGCAAAGCCGCGTATTCGTATTGAGCTGCCGCTTTCTACCGTGGGAATGGAATATATATGTCACAAAAAAGCGCCTAAAATGGGCGAGTTTATAACCGAGCTTATAGGCTATGCAAAGGAAAAATGCGGCGATACTGAGTTTTGCGCTATGGACGCAACGCGTGCCGACAAGGCTTTTCTTTACGAAATGATTGATACGGCAATAGCGGCGGGCGCGGGAATTATTACGGTAAGCGACGACGCAGCGGAGCAAATGCCCGATGAGTTTGCCGCATTTATTGCGGAAATTGCCGCGCATATAGGCGGCAAAGCCGAAATTTCGGTTATGTGCAGCGATAAAAACGGGCTGGCTTCTGCCTCTTCCGTTATGGCGGTAAAACAGGGGGCGGACAGCGTTAAAACCGCCGTTTCGGGCGATATTACCGCGCTTGAGGGCTTTGCCGCGATGATAAAGAACTGCGGCGATACCTGCGGCTTTTCTTCAAGCATTAAAAATACCGAGCTTAACAGAATTGTAAAGCAGATTGTAAGAATTACCGGCGGCAAAACCGATACCGCAGCCCCCGTAGCGGCAGAGCAAAGCGGAATTACACTTGACGGCAGCGACGGAAAGGACGCGGTTGTTTCTGCCGCGGCATCTCTTGGGTACGATTTATCGGACGAGGACGCGCAAAAGGTTTACGAGGAGTTTCGCCGAGTGGCGGCTAAAAAGAAAGTGGGCGCAAAAGAACTTGAGGTTATTATTACAAGCTCTGCTATGCAGGCGCCGCCTACATACACGCTTGTGAATTACGTTATAAACAACGGCAATATAATTTCCGCATCGGCTCAGGTAACGCTTGAGCGCGACGGCAAGCGGACTACGGGCATAAGCATAGGCGACGGACCTATAGACGCGGCGTTTTTGGCGCT
The DNA here is from genome assembly GCA_905193585.1 of uncultured Oscillospiraceae bacterium. GTDB lineage: Bacteria > Bacillota > Clostridia > Oscillospirales > Acutalibacteraceae > UBA737. The sequence continues at coordinate 6,117 of CAJJPG010000087.1, read as the reverse complement.
TGAGCAGATTATAGGCAGCCGCTATGAGCTTGAGGATTTCAAAATTGAGACCGTAACCGAGGGTAAGGAGTCGATAGGCAGCGCGCTTGTTAAGCTGCGCTTTTCGGGCAAGCTCTTTTCGGGCAACGGCATTTCAACCGATATTATAGGCGCGAGCATAAGGGCGTACATAAACGCCGTTAATAAGATAGTTTATGAGGAGGCTTGAAAATTATGAAGTTATCGTTTTCTACAAAGGGCTGGCATAACAAAAGCTTTGAAGAATTTTGCAATATTGCAAGGGAGCTTAAATTCGGCGGTATTGAGCTGCACAATATAAACGGAGAATTATTTAAAAATAAGGACGGCGCGTTTCACGGCTACGCCGCTGCGGCAACGGTAAGGCGGCTTTATGAAATGAAACTGGAGCTGCCGTGTATAGACGTAATTTCAGATATAAATGAAGATACTGCTATAGCGGAAACCGAAAGCTGCATTAAAATTGCAGAAGATCTGCACATACCGAATATACGTATAAAATCCGCAGAGTGCGATAATGACACCGCAAAGAAATTTATAACCGCGGCTTTGCCGCAGGCAGAAAAAGCGGGTGTTACGCTGATTATTGAGACCTCGGGCGCATTTTGCAGCACCGCCGCGCTCAGAGAACTGCTTGACAGCTTTGCAAGCGATAATTTAGCCGCTCTTTGGGATATGTATTCAACATTTTTTAAGGCAAGCGAGCAGCCCGAGGAAACCATTAAAAATTTGGGCGCGTATGTAAAGCATGTTCATATAAAGGACTTTGACGGCGAGGGCTTTTGCCTTATAGGCGAGGGCAAGCTGCCGGTGGGGGATATGATGTCCGCCCTGCGCTCGGTTAATTACGACGGCTTTATTTCGCTTGAATGGGACCCCGCGTGGTGCGAGGGGCTTGACGACAGCGAGATAATATTCTCCCACTTTGTAAACTTTATAAGTCAGTTCGGAGATACCTCAAAGGCGGAGTCTGCCCTTTATTACAACCGCGCCCACACCGGAAAATACGTCTGGAAGAAAAACTTGCTTATAGACGAAACCTTTTCGCAGGTGCTTGACAGAATGGTTGAAGAATTTCCCGACCAATACGCCTTTAAATACACCACGCTTGATTACACGAGGACCTACAGCGAATTTCGCGACGATGTGGATGAATTTTGCCGTTCGCTTATAGCCTTGGGGGTAAAGGCAGGCTCGCACGTGGCGGTTTGGGCTACCAATATTCCGCAGTGGTATATTGCTTTTTGGGCGGTCACCAAAATAGGCGCGGTGCTGGTTTCAATGAACACCGCTTATAAAATTCACGAGGCGGAGTATCTTTTAAAGCAATCCGATACCCACACCCTTATTATGATAGACGGCTACCGCGATTCAAATTATTCGGAGACTATGGCGGAGTTATGCCCCGAGCTTGAAAACAAAAAAGCGGGCGAGCCGCTGCACGCAAAGCGCCTGCCGTTTTTGCGCAATATCATAACCGTAGGGTTTAAGCAAAAGGGCTGCCTTACCTGGGAAGACGCCATTGAGCGCGGAAAGACAGTGCCGACAGCCGAGGTTTACCGTATGGCGGCGGCAGTTGATAAGGACGACGTTTGCAATATGCAGTATACATCGGGTACAACGGGCTTTCCCAAGGGCGTTATGCTTACGCACTACAATGTTGTAAACAACGGCAAGTGCATAGGCGACTGTATGGAATTATCCACCGCCGACAGGCTTATGATTCAGGTGCCTATGTTCCACTGTTTCGGAATGGTGCTTGCCATGACCGCGAGTATGACCCACGGCACAACGGTTTATCCGCTCCCCTATTTCTCACCCAAGCCCGCGCTTGCCTGCATAAATTCCGAGCATATAACCGCATTTCACGGCGTTCCCACAATGTTTATTGCAATGCTTGAAAACCCCGATTTTGCAAAGACCGATTTTTCATATATGCGCACAGGCATTATGGCGGGCAGCCCCTGCCCCATTTCGGTAATGCAGGACGTTGTGGACAAAATGAATATGAAAGAAATTGTTATAACCTACGGTCAGACAGAGGCGTCGCCCGGCTGCACAATGAGCTCTATTTACGATACTATTGAGCAGCGCGTGGGCACCGTGGGTAAGGCTTTGCCCGAAATTGAGTGCAAAATTATAAACCCCGAAACGGGCGAGGAGTGCCCCGACGGCGAAAACGGCGAGTTTGTGGCGCGCGGCTATAACATAATGAAAGGCTACTACAAAATGCCCAAAGCCACCGCAAGCGCCATTGATAAGGACGGCTGGCTGCACACGGGCGACCTTGCCTGCCGCACGCCTGACGGTTATTTCAGAATTACGGGCAGACTTAAGGATATGATAATAAGGGGCGGCGAAAATATTTACCCGAAAGAAATTGAGGAATTTATTTACACCCACCCCAAGGTTAAGGACGTTCAGGTAATAGGTGTGCCGGACGAGCAGTACGGCGAGGAAATAATGGCTTGTGTTATTTTAAAAGAGGGGGAGACTATGACCGAGGCTGAAATGAAAGAGTTTATAAACGCCCATATGGCGCGGCACAAGGTGCCGAGATATATCGACTTTGTGGATAGCTTCCCGATGAACGTTGCGGGCAAAATATTAAAATACAAAATGCGCGAGGACGCGGTTAAAAAATTAGGCCTACAAAAGGCGGATAAGGTGGTAACGGCATAAATGGTGGAAAATAAATACTTTGTAACCGACGCGCATTGCCACATCTACCCCGAAAAAATAGCCTCGCGCGCGGTTGCGGGAACCGATAATTTTTATCACGAGCACTCGGTAGGCTCAGGCACCGTAGAGGGGCTTACGGAAATGGGCGATAAGGCGGGAGTTGACCGCTATATCGTCCAGTCGGTAGCCACAACACCGCACCAGGTTAAAAGCATTAACGAATTTATTGCGGGCGAGGTTAAAAAGCACCCGGGCAAGCTTGTGGGGCTTGGTACTCTGCACCCGGACAGCACCGATATTAAGGGTGATATTGAGCACTTAATATCATTAGGGCTGCGCGGGGTAAAGCTGCACCCCGATATTCAGGCGTTTAAAATAGACGATTACCGCTGCCTTAAAATTTATGAGCTGTGCGAAGAAAACCGCCTGCCCATACTTATGCACACAGGCGACAGCCGCTACGATTACTCAAACCCAAACCGCCTTTTGCCCGTGCTTAAAATTTACACCGGGCTTACCGTTATAGGCGCGCACTTCGGCGGCTGGTCTATATGGGAAGAAGCAAGCAAAAAGCTATGCGGCATGCCCAACCTATATGTTGACTGCTCCTCTGCCTTTCCTTACCTAAAAAAAGAGACTGCAAAGGAAATTATACGCCGCTACGGAGCGGACAGGGTGCTCTTCGGCAGCGACTACCCTATGTGGTCGCCCGAAAAGGAGCTTGAATACTTTTTATCTCTAAACCTTGACGAAAACGAAATAAAGAGTATACTTAATATAAACGCTTGTAAAATTTTTAATTTGGAGTGATTACGGTGAACAGAGATACTATATGCGTACAGGGCGGTTATACCCCCAAAAACGGCGAACCGAGACAGGTGCCGATTATTCAAAGCACAACCTTTAAATACAGCACAAGCGAGGATATGGGCAGACTTTTCGATTTAGAGGCGAGCGGATATTTCTATTAGCGCCTGCAAAACCCCACCTGCGATACCGTAGCCGCCAAAATTTGCGAGCTTGAGGGCGGCACTGCGGCAATGCTTACTTCCTCCGGTCAGGCAGCTTCGTTTTACGCCGTGTTTAACATTGCCTCCTGCGGCGATCATATTGTTTCCTCATCCTCTATTTACGGCGGTACATACAACCTTTTCGCCGTTACAATGAAAAGAATGGGAATAGATTTCACCTTTGTTTCCCCCGATTGCACCAAAGAGGAGCTTGACGCGGCTTTCCGCCCTAACACAAAGGCGGTATTCGGCGAGACGGTTGCAAACCCTGCGCTGACGGTGCTTGATTTTGAAAAGTTCGCCGCCGCTGCGCACAGCCACGGCGTTCCGCTTATAGTAGACAACACCTTTGCAACACCCGTTAACTGCCGCCCCTTTGAGTGGGGAGCGGATATTGTAACCCATTCCACCACCAAATATATGGACGGTCACGGCGCGGCGGTAGGCGGCTGCATTGTGGATTCGGGTAAATTTGATTGGGCGCGTTACCCCGATAAATACCCCGGGCTTTGCACGCCTGATGAAAGCTACCACGGCGTTACATATACCGAGCGTTTCGGCATAGGCGGCGCGTATATTACAAAAGCTACCGTGCAACTTATGCGCGATTTCGGCTCGGTTCAGTCGCCGCAAAGCGCGTTTATTTTAAATTTGGGGCTTGAAAGCCTGCATGTCAGAATGGCGCGGCACTGCGAAAACGCGCTTGCCGTGGCAAAAGCGCTTAAAAACGATGACCGCGTGGCATACGTTATATATCCCGGGCTTGAGGGCGATAAATACTACAGCCTTGCAAAAAAATATATGCCGAACGGCACAACAGGCGTTGTAAGCTTCGGCTTAAAGGGCGGCAGAAAAGCCGCCGAGGGCTTTATGGAGGGGCTTAAAATCGCCGCGATTGAAACCCATGTTGCCGACGCGCGCACCTGCTGCCTGCACCCCGCAAGCAGCACCCACCGCCAGATGACCGACGAGGAGCTTGCCGCCGCGGGAGTACCGGCAGACCTTGTGCGTTTTTCGTGCGGGTTAGAAAGCGCAGATGACCTTATAAACGATATTAAACAGGCGCTTGACGGCACAGAGGGCAGGTAAAATATGCCGATAAAAATACCGAACGATCTGCCCGCGGTTAAAACGCTAAACGATGAAAATATATTCGTCATGACCGAAACGCGGGCTATCACGCAGGATATTCGTCCGCTTAAAATATTACTTTTAAACCTTATGCCTAAAAAGATCGAGACCGAAACGCAGATTTCCCGTCTGCTCGGAAACTCGCCTTTACAGGTTGACCTTGAATTTCTGCACACAAAAAGCCATATTTCAAAAAACACCTCGGCAGAACACCTTTTTACGTTTTACAAAACCTTTGAAGATGTTCGCGACCGCACCTTTGACGGCATGATAATAACCGGCGCGCCGGTTGAAAAGCTGCCGTTTGAGGAGGTTGAATACTGGGCGGAGCTGTGCGAAATTATGGAATGGAGCAAGACCCATGTGCACAGCACCTTTCATATTTGCTGGGGTGCGCAAGCGGGGCTTTACTACCATTACGGCATAAAAAAATATACGCTTGAAAAAAAGCTGTTCGGCGTGTTCCCGCATACAGTGGATTATAAAAACTCAATTTTATTCCGCGGGTTTGACGACACCTTTATGGTGCCGCAGTCGCGCCACACAACCTTTAAAACAGAGGATATAAAGGCAGTGCCTCAGCTTAAAATTTTAGCCTCTTCAAAGGAAACGGGAGTGTACGCCGTATCCTCTGAAAAGGGAAAACAGATATTTATAACCGGTCATTCCGAATATGACGCAAACACACTGGCAGATGAATATTTCCGTGATTTAAAGGCGGGCGAAAAAATAGAAATACCGAAAAACTATTTTAAGGGTGATAACCCCGAAAATCCGCCCATCGTTTCGTGGCGCGCACACGCAAATCTGCTTTATTCAAACTGGCTCAACTACTTCGTTTACCAGACAACGCCGTATGATATTAAGAGCATAAAATAATCGTATAGGGGTTAAAACCGCGATTTTTGCCGAAAATTTATATTGAAACTACACAAATGCGGGCTTGCCGATATTTAAATCGTTGGATAAATATTAGAACTTATTCACAAATAATTGACGATTTCATTAAATGTGGTATAATGATAATATCAGGTGTTACAAGGATGTAACGAGGCAGTTGATAAAATGTTAATCCCAAAGGAGATTTTACAATGTGTGTTAAAGATGTAGTTATTCAGAATCAGGTTGGTCTTCATGCCCGCCCCGCAACCTTTTTTATTCAGAAAGCAAATGAGTATAAATCCTCAATTTGGGTTGAAAAGGATGAAAGAAAGGTAAACGCAAAGAGCCTTTTGGGCGTTCTGTCGCTCGGCATTGTAGGCGGCACCACCATTAA
>CAJJPG010000086.1 GCA_905193585.1 uncultured Oscillospiraceae bacterium | reverse complement strand
TTATCCTTCGGCGAAGTTTTCTGATTTTTGTAACACATCATTGACAAACCTACAATACCCCAATTATGTAATATATTTGCAAAACTCGGCAATAGGTCGGGTCTTTTTTTAAATAATTTTCAGCCGTCAAAAAATCCGTCAATTTTTTTATAATATACTTAAGGGATGAGCAAAACGAGGTGAAAAAAGCGAGGCAAAACTGAAGAAAAATGACCCTTGCAAAATCGGAATAATTTTAACACTCTACAGCGGGGTGAGAATAGGTGAATTATGCGCACTTAAATGGGAAAATATCGACCTTATAAACGGTATTATTAAAATAACGGCGACATTACAGCGTATTCCCGATATTAACGGCGAATCCGATAAAAAAACAAAAATTATAATAACCGAGCCGAAAACTCCCTCAGCGAAACGTACTATACCGCTGCCGGGCTTTTTAATAAAAAGATTAAAATGTATTGAACCCAAAACGGATAATGCGTTTCTGCTTACGGGAACGAACGGTTTACAGAGCCGAGAGCGTTTACATATACATTTAAAAAATACCTTAAAGAAAGCGGCGTGCCGGATATAAATTTTCACGCGCTCAGGCATACATTTACCACGCGGTGCATTGAAAATGATTTTGAGCCAAAGGCTCTTTCGGAAATTTTAGGGCACAGCTCGGTAAATACAACGCTCGGAATTTACACTCATCCGTCGGTGGAATATAAACGGGAAAGCATTAACCGATTAGCGATGTTTTAACCGTCAAAATAAGCCGTCAAAAAAAGCACGGAAAGCCGCCGTTTGGCAGTTTTCCGTGCTTTTTCTTGGAATTATAGGTTCTGCGAAAATTCGCAGGACTTTTTTATTGAGAAATTAATTCTGAGATTTTATTATCAATATATTTTTTGGTATCGGCGTTATATGTCAGGTTGATAACCACACCCTCGGTATCTGACATCACTGTCATATGCGGGTAAATTGAAGTTATACCTGCCACATTACCATACGAATCCGGACTATCGGAAGCTCCGTTTGCAAATTTTTCAAATTCAGTTGAAACAGTTCCTGCCTCTAACATTGGCTTAATAAGAACATTGTTTAGAGTTGTGCCGGCAGAAATCCTTATGTTGAATCTGAATTTACTCATATTTTCACAGGTAAAAGCTTTTTTGCTCCCTTTATCTTCAATAGATATAGAATCGTCTTCAATTATTTTTCCCTGTAGCCAACAATCTTCGCTGATTCCCCCGGAAATTATATAATTTCCTCTTGGCAGCGAAATTGCTGTTGACTGTACAATCGGGGAATAAATAATATCATTTGACGCAGTGCCGTTTAACGTTATGGTTCCGTCTCCGTTATCTGTAAAGGTTATTCCGTCTATTATTTTTGTGCTTTCGTAATACGGATACTTCAACAGATTCTTTCCGAAAGTCACTATATTTACTCGGCTTATATCCGATAAATATTCAGTATATACGCCCGTAAAATCATTAAATTCCAAAAGGGGTTTTATTACTGCATTTTCTATTGACGCACCCGATGTTATTCTTATGTTCAAACGGAAATTGACCGGATCTTCAACACTAAACTCATCCCCGCTTCCTATATCTTCAATTTCAAACAGATCCATTTCTACCAGTTTGCCCTGCAGCCAGCAATCATTGTCTATTCCACCGGATAAACGGTATTTTCCTTTTTTTAATGTTATGGCGGTTGATTGAGTCATGAGCGGATAAATAATATTATCCGTTGCGGTTCCGTTTATCGAAACAGTGCCGTCACCATTATCTGTAAAAGTAACCCCGCTTACGGTTTTGGTTGTTTCGGCATATGGATATGGAATTAAATTTTTACTTTTGGCATATATTTTAAGATTATGCGACATATCGGAAATGTCATTTGCGGTCACAACCTCTCCTGAAACCGTTCTTTTTATACTTGTAGAAAAGTTGTTGTTTACATATTCTGTGCTTACATCACCTTTTTCGCCTTTTTCACCTTTCAATCCCGCCAGCTGTTCTTCCGTGAAGTCCGCATAGGTAAATGCGTCGCCCTTATCACCTTTTTCACCCTTATCGCCTTTGTCTCCTTTAACACCCTGAACGCCTTGCTCGCCTGTATCGCCTTTCTCACCCTGCAAGCCGCGGGGTCCTGTATCTCCGGTGTCACCTTTAGCGCCTTTGAGTAATGCCAGCTGTTCATCGGTGAAGTCAGAGTAAACAAACGGGTCGCCCTTATCTCCCTTGTCACCTTTGTCGCCCTTATCGCCTTTAAACACGCCGTTGTCTGCGTCTGTTCTGACTGATTGCGCCACCTGTTTTGTTGCATTGGCAATGCCGACAAGCTGTTCATACTCGGTGGGATTAGGCTCCGACGGTGCGTCACCTGTGCCGTAACCGCTTTCGGTCACTCGTATTTCCGCTTTGGTTGTTGTTGCTCTTTTATTTTCTAAACTCCCAAATACCGATACTGTAAATGACGGTGCTTTTATAACCTCGTAAGGTATATAACATTCATCCTCGCCGGTGCATAAATTACTGTCGCTGTTAAGAATCACGCTGAGCGTTTCGTTATTTCCTCTGAATACAGCCGTTTTCGTAAAGCCGTTCCAGCTTTTCGGAAATTCAAATTTTATTGTTTCAAACTCTACGCTGTCAGAAACGGTGCTTTGAAATACGCTAATCCTTCCGTTTTCTTTTATTTCTGCATATATCATTACTTTTTTCTCCTTAATTTAATGTATATCAAAACAGCGTAATATTTCCTCCTTTCGTGCCGCTTATTGTTTTGATACCATTATATAGAAAGAAAAACAAGCATTGTTTGTAAACATTCCATGTAAAAAACTTTATTTTACATTTTCTAAAATCAATGCTACACTAAGCATAAAATAAGGACGGTGAAAGCTAATGAATAATAAAAGTATGACAGATAAATTTGAAAAATTTGCAGAAGGTAAGGACATAGGGTCACAAGAAGATTTCAAACGTACTTTTGATGAATTTATGAAAATTCAAAAAATTATTCCTTTCAATAATGCGTCTGAGAAGGAAGCTGAAGATGCTTATGATTATTTGGAACTGTCTGATGCCGCCCCTAACAAGAAACAGGCACTGAAATATGATGAAATGAGCGGCATCGGTTACAGACCGTTTACATTTGAGGAGTTTCTCATAGAGATGCAGGAAAACGGGTATTTATTTGCCGGCACGCCTCAATATGTTCTTTGGGAGTCAAGAAAACTCAAATTATAAACAGAAGTATTTTTTAAAATTTTTTTGTAATTATAAGTTCTGTTTGCTGTATTTCCTTGTTTACTGCGGCGCAAAATTTGACTTTAACCCTGTTTAGAAAAATCAATAGCATCAAAAAATCATCAAAAGTGTATGTTTACAAAAATCAGAAAAATTCGCCGTTGGATAAAAAGAAAAACAAATAATCGGCAGAAGATTTCCAATCAAGAGGACACATAGGGAATTATTGTACCTTCTGTTTGGAACAGAAAGCGGCTTTTTTAAGTAATAAAAAGTATGGGTGGCGTAGAGGTGTTGGTTCGGGGGTGCGGACATAGTCTTGGATTAGCTGTTTAAACAGTCCAAGAATATGTCCGCACCCCCTTCTTCTTCAAATTATGTGTAAAGTCCAAAATACGGTATAAAAAAGCAAAAAGATGAATGGCGTGAAAGACGGAAAACGGCTTGCACGCCATATTTGCATAATAGCAGAAAGAGCAAGGCATGTCGGCAGCCGTTCATTTTACCCTTTACATGGCTGTGAATTTCTGCTGCTCCGGCAACCGGACGGCAAAGAAAATGATTACTCCTCAAACAATAAAGCCTACCCCTGCCCTCAGTCAGCTTAAATAAAGGGGCGGCGAAAAGTGAACTGAAAATCGTACTTTAAACCGCCAACCTATAAGCAGTAAAAAACTAAAGCCTACCCATAGGTTTTAGTTTGATTATTTTCGGGAGCAAAAACGTAGATCATATATAATATTTATTTAAAGGCATATGCTTTGTACTTTCAGAGTATAAGTCTTTTATATGAATTTAATATTGCATTTACTATTTCACATAACAAGAATTAAAATTATTTATTCCAGTATTGACAAATATAAAAAATATGCTATAATATAGTCAAGGAGGTAATATGAATGAACAATAGCATTTTAACCAAATGCCCCGCCTGCAATGAAAAACTTTACATATCTTCTCTCAAATGCAAAAAATGCGGGTTGGAATTAAAAAACGAATTTGAGATAAGCAAGTACGATTTGCTTGATAAGGAACAACTGAATTTTTTGGAAACATTTTTAGCTTGCGAGGGCAATCTTAAGGAACTGCAAAATCGTATGAATATATCCTATCCTTTAGCTAAAAAGAAACTCTTTGAATTGTTAGCGGCACTGCAAATAAAAGAAAGAAATAATACCGAGGTAGTAAATATGGAAAATACTTTAATATGTAACAACGGTCATACGGCAGCCGACATAATAAGAAATAGAATAATTGAAAACGGCGGATGTGCGACATATTATACTTATGACGGTACAGAACACCAAGTATATGCAATAAAAAACGGAACTGAATTTGCAACTGACGCACTGCCCGTTAATATAACATACAGCTTTGAAATATTTAATTGCGTTTCTGACGCTATAAAAGAAAACGGCGGCAAGGCAAGAAAAGGAATGGCACGGGGAAATAGGGTTGGTGATGTGAATTTTGACGAAAAAACGGTTTCAGGTTATTTGGCAATTCATTTTTTCGGAAAACACTATGGAGAAACTTCTGTTGACCCAAGCTTTTTTCTGTTCGGAATTATGGAATGGGCTAAAATAATAGACAATAATCGCGGTTATGTTGAATTTGAAGATTGGTATAAGGAAGAATTAGAAAAACAATGCATATAATAATAGGCTTTTTGTATGGACTATTTAAAGAATTGTTATATCCCAAAAGGCGTAAATAGATTTTGCTCAAAAAAATTCAACATAAATAAAAAATATTAAAATCGATATTTACTCTGCAGGTCAACGCATGAGAATATCCGAAAGACTGGATAAGCATATCCGCCCGCTGACAGACTGCTCTGTCAGCGGGCGGATAAATTATACTGTGCGGCTATTCTTCAATAGCTGCTTTTTTACGGTTTGCGGCGATAATTCTTGAATAATCGGCAAATTTCTTTTCGCGCGCATATGTGTAAAGACCGTTCACCTCCTGCTCCACATCGTAAAGCTGTGTATAGCAAAAGCCCATAATATTGGGAGCATTTAAAAGAGCGGCGGTCAGCCCCTCATAGCGGGTGAAAAATTCCTCCTCGGTTGCAGGTGCGTCACCGTAGCCCCAGGAGTTATCGGCGGCGCTGCCGCGGTTGCTTTCGAGAATCCACTTAATTCCGCCGAATTCGCTTAAAAAGAACGGCAGCTGCGGAATATATACCTGTTTATCCTTAAAGAACAAATTAAAGCTTTCCTCCTCGCCGTTATAGCCGGCATAGGATTTACCGAAGCTTTCGGGGTTTTGGTCATAATCGTGCTGGTCGTAAATATCGGTTATTTCGTGGTATGCTCCCGAAACGTCGATAACAGGTCGCGTGGGGTCAAGGCGTTTTGTTTCGTCATAAACAGCCCTTAATATTCGGTGCGCCGCCTGACTTGTCTGACCCCAGGTTTCGTTAAACGGGCACCAGCCGATTATTGCCGGGTGGTTGAAATCGCGCTCGACTGTTTCGCTCCATTCGGGCAGGAAGTTTAAAAGTGAGCTTTCTCTGTTAATATCCAACCCCCAGTTGGCGTGCTCTCCCCAAACAAGGTAGCCGGCTTTATCGCAGTGATAAAGAAAACGCGGCTCAAACATTTTTTCGTGCAGCCTGGCGCCGTTAAATCCTAATTGCATTGACAGCTCAATATCGCGCTTTAAAGCCTCATCGTTTGGCGCGGTGTAAATTCCGTCGGGGTAAAAGCCTTGGTCGAGAACGGTGCGCTGGAATACGCTTTTGCCGTTAATAAGCACCTTAAAGCCGTCAATCCGCACCTCGCGCAAGCCCGCATAGCTTGACAAAATATCGGTGCCGCCGTCAGTTTCAAGCGTGAATTTCAGGTCGTAAAGATTTCCGCAGCCTAAATCCCACAAATGCTTTTCTGCAAGGGGTAGGGTAAATCTTGTATATCTGCCCTTAATCTCTTTTGTAGCGCTGCCTACCGCTCTGCCTTCAAAAAATGCATCGGCGGTAAGTCTGCCGCCGCGGGTAACGTTAAGCTCAATATCAAACGAGCCGTTTTCAATATCGGGGTAATATTTTGCGGTTTTTATGTAGCCTGAGGGTACAAATTCAAGCCATACCGTTTGCCAAATTCCTGTTGTGCGGGTGTAATCGCAGCCGCTTGAATAAAACAGTCCCGCCTGTTTTCCCTTGGGCTGGTTGCCGCTGCGTACATTATCCCTTGCGTTGACGGTCAGGTCATTTTCGCCGATCTTCAATAAATCGGTAATATCAAACACAAATGAGCTGTACCCGTCGAAGTGACAGCCGGCTTTATTGCCGTTTACATATACGGTGCAGGCATAATCTACCGCGCCGAAATGCAGTAAAACGCGGTTTTCAAGCTGCTCCTTTGTAATGCTTACTGTGCGCTTGTACCATACTGCCGGAATAAAATCCTTATAATTTATTCCCGAAAGCTCGCTTTCAGGGCAAAACGGTACGGTTATTTTTTTGGAGTATTCACCTGCCTTTTCGGGCTTGTAAAGCCCTCTTTCCTCACCGGAAACACCGAAATCAAATTCAAACAGCCATTCGCCGTTGAGATTTTGCCAGTTTTCTCTTTTCATTATAGGCTGTGGGTGCTCGGGGCGCGGGATAATATTTGTGCTCATAATATTTGCTCCTTTTGCTTGAAATTAAGTTTTCTTTATTGTATAATATCATTGCGAAGGACGTTTTTAAATAGGGATTTTGCGCACAAAAGTGAGGATTTTAAGCATATGGAGAAAATCTTTTTAATACCGCCGTCGGATATGAGCGATAAGCTTCCGTTCGTACTTACTCTTGCCGGAATAACCTGCCCCGACGTGGACTATAAAATATACCGCGAATGTTCTGAGCTTTATGTTATAGAGTATGTTGAAAAGGGTGCGGGAACGGTTATATGCGGAGGTGAAAGCTACCGTATAGAAAAGGGGGACGCGTATATACTTCCTGCCGGTTTTGAGCACCGTTATTATTCCGATAAAAAGGAGCCGTGGATGAAAAAATGGATGAATGTATCAGGCGAGCTTTGCGAAAGGCTTACGGAGATATACGGAATTGACAAACGGGTACATTTTCCGAAAACCGATATAGGCGGTTTATTTGACGAGCTGTTTGATTATCTTGCAAAGCACCCTGCCGATAACGAAATAAACAGCTATTCCGCAATTATTTTTCACCGTATGATACAGCGCTTAGCCGAAAATTCCGAAAAAAAACACACGGGCACTGCCGAAAATGTTAAAAGCTTTATTGACGGCAATATTTACAGAAAAATAAACGCGGAGCTTGTAGCCGAAAAATTCGGCTTTTCAGTTTCACAACTCGGCAGACTTTTTAAGCGGGAATACGGGGCTACAGTTTATAACTATATTCTTGAGCAAAAAATAGCTGCGGCTGAAAAATTACTTCAAAATTCCTCACTTACGGTAAAGCAAATTGCCGATATGCTGAATTTTACCGATGAGCACTATTTTTGCAATGTTTTTAAGAAAAAGCGCGGAGTAACACCCGGCAGAATAAGAAAATAAAATTAACCCCCGACAGACTGTATACTTTTTGGCAATCTGTCGGGGGATATTGATTTATTTACCGCCGCACGGAGCTTTGCACGGTTCGAAAAGCTCTTGCGGCCCGCAGCGGAAATATTATCCGGGAATCCGGATAAATCCAGATGTGCGGACAAATCCGAATAAAACCTTGCTTTCGGTTCTGATGTAAAAAGTGTTATGTCCTGTATTATTTCCTGACGATAGATAACAGCCGACCCCATTTCGTTGGTTTATTTGCAACTTAATTATACGACATTCAGCCGGCTGTTTCTATACTTTTAGAGTGATAAAGAAAAATTATCAGCCCTGTTTTTTCAAGACTTCGGATTGCTGCGCCCACCGTCTTTTTGTCAATACAGCATTCCTCGGCGATCAGCCGCCGTGACGGAAAGCAGACGCCGTTTTTAT
>CAJJPG010000085.1 GCA_905193585.1 uncultured Oscillospiraceae bacterium | reverse complement strand
AATAGTTGTTCACACAGGCTCCTGCGGCAAAATCTCGCGTGAAAACGCGCTGGAGCTTGCAATTGATACAATGCGTAAATCGGTTGCGGCGCTCGATGACGCGGGGCTTTCCAATATTCACATCTGCCCCGAAACTATGGGCAAGGTGAACCAGTTGGGTACGCTTCATGAGGTTTTGGAGCTGTGCAAGGTGGATGAAAGGCTTATACCCTGCATTGATTTCGGGCACCTTAACGCGCGGGATCAAGGTATGCTGAAAACCAAGGCGGATTTTGAAGAAATTTTCCTCGCAATTAAAAATGAGCTTGGCAGCGACAGGCTTAAAAGCTTTCATTCGCATTTTTCCAAAATTGAATACACCGCGGGCGGCGAAAAGCGCCACCTGACCTTTGAAGATACGGTTTACGGCCCCGATTACGAGCCTGTTATGGAGCTTACCTATAAATACGGCTGCGACCCGGTGTTTATATGCGAATCGGCCGGCACGCAGGCAGAGGACGCAAAGCAAATGAAGGATTACTACAACAGTATACGAGGTGAAAAATAATGATTTGGCACAGCACAGACCGCGCCGCCGTTTTAAAGGAACTTGAGGTAGACGATAAAAAGGGGCTGCCGAACGGCGTTGCCGATATGCGGCTTGAAAAATACGGCAAAAATATTATTTCCGATTCGGGAAAGCCCACTTATTTAAAGCGTTTTTTATCGCAGCTTAACAGCAAGCTGGTTTTAGTGCTTATTATAACGGCGCTGCTCTCCTTTATTGTTTCGCTTATGTATAACGAGGTAAACAGCTTTTCGCCGCTGCTGATAATCGGCATTGTAATAATAAACGCGGCTGTAAGCGCATATCACCTGCACACCTGCGATAACGCGCTCGACAGTATGAAAAGCGCCACCAACCCCACCGCCGCAGTGCTGCGCGACGGAATAGTGAAAAACATAAACTCTGCGCTTTTGGTGCCGGGGGATATTATTCTGCTTGAAGAGGGCGACTATATTTCGGCGGACGCACGAATTATAGAAAGCAACGAATTTCGCTGCAATGAGGTATCACTTACCGGCAGCGAAATACCGGTTGAAAAAAGCGGCGAGGGAATTTTTGAAGAAATAACCGCCGCGTGCGACCGCTCAAATATGGTGTTTTCGGGCACAAGCGTAGCCCACGGCAACGCAAAGGCGGTGGTTGTGGCAACGGGGCTTAACACCGAAACAGGGCACACAACCGCAATTTTGCAGCAAACGGGTGAAAAAAAGCTCCCGCTTGAAAAGGAGCTTGACGGTATAGGCAAAATTGTTAATATTACGGTGCTTATAATCTGCGCTATAGCTTTTATAATCGGGCTTATTCAAAACTTTTCAAGCGGTAATTTCGCTGCAATGACTCTGCGCGTGCTTGTAAACTCCGTGGCGCTGGCGGTAGCCGCAATACCCGAGGGACTGCCCGCGGTTGCAACCGTTGTGGTGGCGGTGGGTATTCAGCGCATTGTGCAGGATAAAATAATAATAAAGGACTCCGACGCACTTGAAACGCTGGGTAAAACCAACGTTATCTGCGCGGATAAAACAGGCATATTAACACGTAATAAAATGCAGCTTAGCCGAATTTATGACGGCGATAAAATAACCGACGTGGAAAGCGAGGCGCTTACAGAAAAGCCCGCGCTGGTTTTAAAGCTTGCCACCGCTTGCTCAACCCTCCGTAACGACCCGACCGAGGAGGCTATAAAAAAAGCCTGCCTTGCCTATAACTCAATGTCCGAAAAGGATATTGCGGGCTTTTTCCCGCGGCTCGGCGTAATTCCGTTTGACTCCGAGCGCAAGACCATGACGGTTATTTCAATGATAAACGAAAAGCCCTTTGCAATAATAAAGGGCGCGCCCGAGGTGGTGCTACCCGAGTGCGTGGGTGTAAACGCCGAGGAAATTCTTAAAATTAACGACGCCATGGCGGACGACGCGCTGAGAATAGTATGCATAGCAATGCGCCCGCTTGAAAGCATACCCGCAAACCCCAATCCCGAGGAAATAGAGCACAGCCTTACCTTTGTGGGGTTGCTCGGCATTATAGACCCGCCGAGAGACAGCGTTATAGAAGATATAGCGGTGTGCAAAACTGCGGGCATAAGAACCGTTATGATAACGGGCGATAACCTTATAACCGCAAAATCCATTGCCCGCAGAATAGGCATTTTAACCGACGACAGCAGCGCCGTAACAGGCGAGGAGCTGGCGGCTTTAAGCGATGAAGAGCTGGCGCAAAACGTTAAAAACTATTCGGTTTACGCGAGAATTTCGCCGCCCGATAAAACGCGCATAGTAAAGGCATGGCAGCAAAACGGCGCCGTGGTTACCGTAACGGGCGATAGCGTGCAGGATACCGAGGCGCTTATAAGTGCCGATATAGGCTGCGCCATGGGCAAATTCGGCGCGGACGTTGCAAGGGGCACGGCGGATATTGTTATTTCAAACAGCCGCTTCGGCTCGATAGTGTGCGCAATAAAGGAAAGCCGTGGGCTTTTCGATAATATAAGGAAATCGGTTTATTACCTGCTTTCTTGCAATTTTGCAGAATTACTCTCGGTATTTGTGGGTATGCTTATATTCTCGGGCACGCCGCTTGCGGCAGTTCAGCTTTTGTGGATAAACCTGCTTACCGACTGCGCGCCCGCCGTTTCGCTCAGCATGGAAAAGGCGGAGGACGCGGTTATGAAGCGCAAGCCCTACACCGCACTGGGCAGGCTTTTTGACGGTAAATCGCTTATAGGCCTTGCAATAGAAAGCATAACCATTACCGCCGTAACCCTTACAGCCTTTGCGCTCGGTAAAAGCGCGGGCAGCGCCGCCGCTATGACCATGGCGTTCGGGGTGCTTGGTATGTCGGAAATATTCCACTGCTATAATAACAGGCTTGACGGCACGCTTTTCAGCAAACACATTTTTACAAACAGGTTTTTAAACCTTTCGGCAATACTTACGCTGTTTATTCTTATTTTCCTTATGCTCACCCCCGCGGGCTACGTTTTCGGAATGACGGTAATTTCGCTTAAGCAGTTCTTTATATGCTTGCTACTGGCGTTTGTAATCGTCCCCGTTACGGAAATTATAAAACTTGTAACTAAGCGGGTTTAAGATTTAACAAAACAAGAAAGCCTCTGTACGGTTTTATTTTGCCGCACAAAGGCTTTTTTCTCTTAAATAAATTCTTTTATTACTACTTTATATTATAGTTGGACGGAATATTTATCTGCCAAAGTATTAATATCCCTGCCGTTTAATAAAACAATAACATGATTTGCGTCATAATACTCTTTTGGATTTATATTTCTTATGAAATCCTCATATTTTACCGTTTTGCCCTCAGACAGCATCACATACCATTCATCAATTCCCTTTATCTGATTTAAAACTATATAAGGAGTTGTCGGCACTACGCTCGGCACACCGGGAGCGATTGCATATATTCCGATTAACTTATCTTCTGTTCTGTATACCCTCGGTGCTGCATAATAAACATCTGCCGATTGCAGCCTATGCAGGTATTCTTCAAGATTATCTATACTGTTGCCGATTTGGGTTATCTCTTTAATACCTATTGAAATCGGATTATATATTCCGAACATTTCAAATTTCTCGGTTTCGTTTTCCGCTATGCTTTTTTGTATCGATTGAAGCCCTGCGGCACTGCCGCGTTTATCACATTCAATGAATTTATCAGTATCGTTTAAACTGACCTTTTCATCTTCTCTTATGTAATATTTGGCTTTCAGTTTTTTGCAAATTTTTTCTGTTACTTCATAGAATTTTTCAATTTCAGAGGGGGATGTCGGCAAATTCAGCATAAGTACAATATCGGCGCCGTCTTGCGATAGGTCTATTCCTCTTGCAAGCCTGTTTTTGTCATAAATCAAAGTATGCTCGGCTGTTTTGTTCGGCATAAGTCTGAAATTTTCATCACATACGCCGTAGGATAAATCGGTCAGTTTGATTATATCATCAAAATTCAGTTTTTTTCTGAATAAAGAGTTTTGTCTTATCCTTACCGTTACCGACATATTAGCACTCTCCCTTATGATTGTTACAGCTTGCGGTATTATACAAACACAAACTGCACAAGCAGCATATAGCAAACCGTGCCGCCTGCTATAGACAGCAGCATATTTTTGCGCCACAAATGCAGTGCGGTTAAAACGCAAAGCAATATAAGCTCGGGCAGCCCGTGACTGCCTGATGTAACGCTGATGTTTTTAAGGCAATAAACCACAAGCATACCGAATATAGCGGCGGGCAGCGCTCTGCCTAAGTAGTTTATGTATTCCGGCGTCTTATGCTTGCCCGAAAAAAGCAGAAAGGGTAAAAAGCGAGTCAGCATTGTGGCAAGCGCACAAAGGGCGAAAGCAGCATTGAAACGGTAAGAAATTCAAGCGAGCCGCCGTATATCACCGCGCTCATAACCATGGGGTAAACAAAGCTGAACCCCGAAACATTCATATATACGCCGTAGGAAAAGCCCAAAAACAGAAAGCCCGCCATTATGGGTATTGTTTTGGGCCATGCGGCTTTGAACGCCTTTTTTAGCATAAAATCCCCCGGGATGATTTAAACCTCCGTAAAATATTGCTTATACCAGATTATAAAGGTATACACCGTCCATATTTTGCGGCTGTTATCCGCCTTGCCTGCACGGTGATTATCAAGCAGTGCAACCAATTTTTCGGTATTGAAGAATTTTACGGCTATATCCCCCGTAAATTCTTCCTTTACCGTGTTATAATACTTATCCTCTTTAAGCCATACCCTTATCGGTACCGGGAAGCCTAACTTATCCTTTTCGGCAGTTAATTTCGGCAGAGTTTTCTCTGCGGCTTTTCTCAGCGCTAATTTTGTGGTTTTGGTGCTTACCCTGCAATTAAGCGGTATAGTCTCAGCTAATTCCATAACCTTTTTATCAAGGAAAGGCACGCGCAGCTCAAGCGAATTTGCCATACTTGTTTTGTCGGCTTTAAGAAGAATGTCGCCCATAAGCCACATATTTATATCGAGGTACTGCATTTTGGTAATATCGTCTTTGTCCTTAACCTCATCATAGAACTTACTGCAAAGCACCTGCGGCGACGCGGCTTTTTTAGCGGTCTCGCTTTTAAGCAGCGCGTTTCGCTCCTTGGTGCTGAAAATCGAGGCGTTGCCTATAAACCGCTCCTCAATCGTTTTACCGCGGCGCACAAGGTAGTTTATACCGTGCTTTTGCGGCAAATGCCCGCAAATTTTTGAAATAACGCGGCGAATACCGAAAGGCAGCTTATCGTAAGCGGTAAGTGTTATCGGCTCCTGGTAAATGCGGTAGCCGCCGAAAAGCTCGTCCGCACCTTCGCCCGACATTACCACCTTAACGTATTTGCTCGCAAGCTGACTTACAAAGTAAAGCGCTATTGCGGCGGGGTCGGCAAGCGGCTCGTCCATATGGTACTGAATTTTCGGGAAAGTGCCCCAGTATTCCTCGGGAGTTATAATTTTTGAAATATTCTCAACGCCTATTGTATCGGCAAATTTCTTTGCAAAGTGTATTTCGTTGTAGCGGTCGCCGTCGGGGCTTTCAAAGCCCACGGTAAAGGTTTTATCAACGTTTGCCGCCTCGGCTATATAGCTTGAATCAATACCGCTTGAAAGGAATGAGCCTACCTCAACGTCGGCTATCTTATGCGCCGCAACCGATTCGCGCACAGCCTTATCTGTAAGGTCGGCAAAATACTCAAGCACGCCGTCTTGTGCGTTGAAATCGGGCTTGAAATAGCGCGTTTTCTTCATTTCGCCGTTTTTAAAGGTGAAATAATGCGCGGGCGGCAGCTTGTAAACGCCCTTGAAGAACGTCTCCTCGGTAGGAGAGTACTGGAATGAAAGGTAATGCGCAAGCGCCTCCTCATTTAGCTCCTTTTTGAAATCGGGGTGCTCCAAAAACGACTTTATCTCCGAGCCAAAAATAAAACTTTCACCCATAAAGGTATAGTAAAACGGCTTTATGCCGAACATATCGCGTGCGGCAAAAAGCGAGCGGTCGCGGCGGTCGAAAATAACGAACGCAAACATTCCGCGAAGTCTAGGCACCATGCTTTCGCCCCATTCCTCAAAGCCGTGCAGCAGCACCTCGCTATCGGAATTATTGGCGAAAATATGCCCATTTTCAAGTAATTCGGCACGCAGCTCCTTAAAGTTATATATCTCGCCGTTGAAAACAAGCACTAATGACTTGTCCTCATTAAACATAGGCTGACCGCCCTCGGCAAGGTCAATAATGCTGAGCCGCCTGAAGCCGAGCGCAATATCGGTATCAACAAACTGCCCCGAAGCATCGGGCCCTCTGTGTACGATTCTGTCCATCATACGCCCGAGCACCGTGCCGTCGTCCTTTATATAATTTGTAAAGCCCGTAAAGCCACACATAATTAAACTCGCTCCTTATAAAGCATAATAAATTCATTATACACTAAAAAACCGCTCTTGTCTCTATTTTTTTCAAAGAAAATAAAAATATTTAAAAACTCCGCTTTTCGGGATAGACAAACCCGACGGTTTATTATATAATATATGTGTATCTTTTTTAAAAAAGCGGAGGTTAAAATGGAGAAGATTTTAGTGCTTGACTTCGGCGGTCAGTATAATCAGCTTATCGCCCGGCGTGTAAGAGAGAATAACGTATACTCGGAAATTCGCCCCTACACCGCCCCGATTGCGGAAATAAAGGCTGCGGGATATAAGGGAATAATTTTAACGGGCGGACCTAAAAGCGTATACGGCGAAAACGCCGTGCTTTACAGTAAAGAACTTTTCGAGCTGGGTATACCTGTAATGGGCATTTGCTACGGCGCACAGCTTATGGCGCATATGCTCGGCGGCGAGGTAACTGCGGGTGCCAGCGAATACGGCAAGGTTGAGGTAAAGGTGGATAACGGCAGCAAGCTTTTTGCTGATATACCCTCAAAAACCGTTTGCTGGATGAGCCACACCGACTACATAAAGCAGGTGCCGCTCGGCTTTAAAATCGTAGGCAAAACCGATGTTTGCCCCGTTGCCGCAATGGAAAACCCGAAGGAAAGGCTGTACGCCGTTCAGTTCCACCCCGAGGTTATGCACACCCCGCTCGGCTCACAAATGATAAGGAACTTTATTTATAACGTCTGCGGCTGCAAGGGCGAGTGGACAATGTCCTCCTTTACCGCCCGCACAATTGAGGAACTTAAAAACAAAATCGGCAATAAAAAGGTGCTCTGCGCCCTTTCGGGCGGAGTGGACAGCTCCGTTGCAGCCCTGCTATTGCACAAGGCGGTAGGCGAAAACCTCACCTGCATTTTTGTTGACCACGGTCTGCTTAGAAAGGACGAGGCAAAGCAGGTAAACGACCTGTTCAGAGGCACTTATAATATAAATCTTATATCGGTTGATGCGTCCGAGCAGTTTTTGGGTCAGCTGCGCGGCATAAGCGAGCCGGAGCAAAAGCGCAAGATAATCGGCAGAGAGTTTATACGCGTATTTGAGGCTGAGGCTAAGAAGATAGGCAAGGTGGACTATCTGGTTCAGGGCACTATTTACCCAGATTGCATTGAGTCTGGCGTAGGCGACGCCGCGCTTATAAAGAGCCACCACAATGTGGGCGGTCTGCCCGATCACGTTGATTTTGACGAGATAATAGAGCCGCTCAGAGACTTATTTAAGGATGAGGTGCGCAAGGTAGGCTTAGAGCTAGGTATGCCGGAAAATATGGTGTACCGTCAGCCTTTCCCGGGTCCGGGGCTGGGCGTTCGCATTATAGGAGAATTGACCCGCGAGAAAATTGCTATTTTGCAGGATGCCGACGCTATCTTCCGCGAGGAAGTGGCAAACGCGGGGCTTGACCGCGATATCGGTCAGTATTTCGCTGTGCTTACAAATATGCGCTCGGTGGGCGTTATGGGAGATTTCAGAACCTATGATTACACCGTGGCGCTACGCGCGGTTACAACCAGCGATTTTATGACAGCTGACTGGGCGCGTATTCCGTATGAGGTGCTCGACACCGCCTCCCGCCGCATAGTAAACGAGGTTAAGGGCGTAAACCGCATTGTGTACGATATAACCTCCAAACCCCCGGCAACTATTGAGTGGGAGTAGTCGCCGCTTACCCGAAAGCCCTTTATTTTCAAGGGCTTTCGGGTTTCTTTTTTGCTCCGGGTACACAAAAGGTACACGGCGGGTACACGAAAAACTTATGCGAAAGCCTCCAAACGGTCGG
>CAJJPG010000084.1 GCA_905193585.1 uncultured Oscillospiraceae bacterium | reverse complement strand
GCGGTATTCGCGGTTTAAAACGTTCCAAAGCGCGGCGTTTGCCCTGCCCGTTACGGGCAGACCGTAAAACCGTTGAAAATTTTCGACCGCCTGAACCGTAGCGGGGTCAAACACGCCGTTTACGGTTACGGGGTCAAGCTCGGGGTTAAGGTAGGCTATAACGTCCATATAATATTGCAGCGCCCTGACCGGAAGCCCCTCCATTCCCGCAGAAAGCTCGGGCGCGTAGGGCAGAGTCGCCTCGCCTATGTTAATGCCCTCGCTTGTAAGCTCGGAAAGTTGCTTTACGCCGTTGTAATACCGCTTTATTGTGTACCATGTGGCTTTATCCACCTCACCGGTTACGGGCAGCGAAAATATGCGCTGAAATTCCCGCACCGCGTCCTCTGTATCAACGCCGTAAAAGCCGTTTTCAAGGCGAATTTTCGGTATTGCGGGGTAGTTTTGCGCTATTCGGTTAAGCTCGGTCTGTATTACCTTAACGCTGTTGGAGTCATCCCCCGGGCGGAGCGGCTCGCCGGGGTATGATTCGCCGACAGACGTTACGGGCGTATCAGTAAGAATTAAAATATCGTCGCCGTAAAATTTCTGCAGTATTTCAAGCGGGGAAAGCCCCTGCTCGGCAAGAGAAACCGTGCCCCACTGCGAAAGCCCCGCGCAGGTTGAGGTGGTGCCGTTGCAAAACTGAGTGAAAAGGGGCTGTATGCTGCCCTCGCGCACCACATATTCGTCAAATATTTCGTCCACAATATCGTTTATGTTTTCAAAAATATCCTTGTCGGGAACAAACGCTTGGTCATACCTTGTGGTGTTGGTTATATCAAAATCATACCCGCGCGAGCGGTACCACTCGGTGTAAATTCGGTTGAGCGCATAGCTTATAATTGCGTAAATATTCGCGCGCAGCGCGTTTTCGGGCCAGGTAGGGTAAATTTCGCTTGAAGCGACGTTTTTAATGTAATCAACAAACGGCACCACCACGTTTTGTGCAGCAGAATCGGGCGCGCCGAGGTGCACCGTTATGGTTTCGGGTATTACGGGAGCGACTATATTAGGCATAATATTACCCCCTTTTAAAGCTCAAACGATGAAAACTCGTTGAAAATAACAGGGTCGGTCCTGCCGCCCGCAACGGCTTTCGGCAGCATATCCGATTTTTGCACCGACGTAATACCCGAGAACACGGGTATGTTAAGGTGTATGTTATCAAGAAAACCGTCAGCCGAAACCCGCAGGTTGTAAAGCGTGTAGGGCAGAGCGGGCGCGCCCGAGGTCATTGAAAGCGATTTCGGCGGCGCGTCAAGCAGAAATTCCTTTGTTTTGCCGCTTTCGTCGGTTGCACACGAATCTACCACCGTCATATTATCGGGCGAGCCGGTAAAAACCGTAACCCTTGCGTTTTTTACGGGATATATGTTTGCAACCGATGTGACCCATGCCGAAATCCTGCCCTTTTCGGGCGGCGTTGGTTTTTCTTCCGTTTCCGTCGGCTTCACATTCATCGCCGCGGCGGGCGCGGCTTCGGTGGAAGATATGCCGCCGTATTTTTCAAGCATTTCTTTTCTGTATTTTTCTATTAAAGATTTATCCATGGAATATCACCCCGATGATATTTTATGCAGGGGTTGAAAAATAGGTTCTGATGTTATATAATCAAATTCAAGGAGTTGGTGAATAATGGTAAATTTAAAAAATAATATTCTGTCGGTTGATATTGATACTCTCGGCGCGGAAATAAAGCGCATAACCGTAAACGGCGAGGATAGGCTTTGGAGCGGCGACCCCGCGGTATGGCACGGCACGGCGCCCGTGCTTTTTCCTATGTGCGGCGGTCTGCGCGACGATAAATTCACCCATAACGGTAAGGAATATCACCTTGCAAAGCACGGCTTTGCCAAAATGATGAATTTTGAGATTGAAAGCAAAACCGAAACCGCGGCGGTATTGCTGCTTAAAAGCAATGAAGAAACACTGAAGCAGTTCCCGTGGGAGTTTGAATTCAGAGTAAAATTTGTACTTGATTCCGGCAAAATAACCGTTATATACAACGTTAAGAATTTATCAGACGATACTATGTATATGTCCGTCGGTGCGCACGAGGCTTATGCCTGCCCCGAGGGTATAGAGCAGTACGACGTTATTTTTGAGCGTGAGGAAACGCTGAACGCCTGGAACCTTAACGGCAATCTGCTTGACGGCACGGTAACGCCCGTGCTTAAAGAAAGCAGGGTGCTGCCGCTTTACGAAAAGTATTTCGCGGTGGACGCGCTTGTATTTAAGGATATAAAGTCAAACCTTGTAACGCTGAGAAACCGCGTTACGGGCAAGAGCGTAAGCCTTGATTTTACAGACTTTGATTATTTCCTTTTATGGCAAAAGCCGGGTGCGCCCTATATTTGTTTAGAGCCATGGAGCGGTGTGACACCGCTTGAAAACTCAAGCTATGAATTAAAGGAAAAGGACGGTATTACCGCCGTAGAACCCGGTAAAAATTGCGCGTTTACCCATAAAATCTATTTTTAACAAACTTTTCTTCCGAAATTAAACAATTTCCTGTTTACACGGGGAGAAAAAAGTGTTACAATACATAGGTATGGGAATATCTCATTAAATTTATAACAGGAGGAATTTTCAATGGCCAGAAAATTCAAGACCATGGACGGTAATAACGCCGCGGCACATGTTGCCTATGCGTTTACCGAGGTAGCAGGTATCTACCCGATAACCCCGTCCAGCCCTATGGCAGACTATGTTGATCAGTGGTCGGCTCAGGGACTTAAAAACATATTCGGCACTACCGTAAACGTTGCCGAAATGCAGTCGGAGGCAGGTGCCGCCGGTACGGTGCACGGCTCTTTGGCAGCCGGTGCTTTAACCACCACGTTCACCGCTTCGCAGGGACTTTTACTTATGATCCCGAACATGTACAAAATAGCGGGCGAATTGCTCCCCTGCGTTTTCCATGTATCGGCTCGCTGCGTAGCAAGCCATGCGCTTAACATTTTCGGCGATCACTCGGACGTTTACGCATGTCGCCAGACCGGTTTTGCAATGCTTGCAGAAACCAACCCGCAGGAGGTTATGGACTTAGCCCCCGTTGCTCATTTGGCTTCTATTGAGGGCAGAGTTCCGTTTATCAACTTCTTTGACGGTTTCAGAACCTCACACGAAATTCAGAAAATTCAGATCTGGGATTACGAAGATCTTAAAGAAATGTGCGATATGGACGCGGTTGAGGCGTTCAGAAAACGCGCTTTAAACCCCGAGCACCCCGTAATGCGCGGCTCTCACGAAAACGGAGATATTTTCTTCCAGCACCGCGAGGCTTGCAATAAGTATTACGACGCTATACCCAGTATCGTTGAGAAGTATATGGACAAGATCAACGAGAAGATCGGCACCGATTACAAGCTCTTTAACTACTACGGCGCACCCGATGCCGAAAAGGTTATAATCGCTATGGGCTCTATCTGCGACGTTGCGGAAGAGGTTATAGATTACTTAACCGCAAAGGGCGAAAAGGTAGGTCTTGTAAAGGTACGTCTTTACCGTCCTTTCAAAGCGGACAAGCTGGTTGCGGCTATTCCGTCCACCGTTAAGAAGATTGCCGTGCTTGACAGAACCAAAGAGCCCGGCGCTTTGGGCGAGCCGCTTTATCTTGACGTTGTTGCCGCTCTTGCAGAAGAAGGCAGACATATTGACGCTGTTGTAGGCGGCAGATACGGTCTCGGCTCTAAGGACACACCGCCTTCAAGCATTTTTGCAATTTACAAGGAGCTTGATAAGGCAGAGCCTAAGCACAACTTCACCATCGGTATTAACGATGATGTTACCAACCTTTCTCTCCCCGAGGAGGAAGCTCCGAACACCGCGGCAGAGGGCACTATTGAATGTAAGTTCTGGGGTCTCGGCGGTGACGGTACCGTTGGTGCCAACAAAGACTCTATTAAGATTATCGGCGACCATACCGATAAATACGTTCAGGCTTACTTCCAGTATGACTCGAAGAAGACCGGCGGTATTACCATTTCTCACCTGCGTTTCGGCGATAAGCCGATTAAGAGCCCCTATTACATAAACAAGGCTGACTTTGTTGCCTGCCACAACCCGTCTTATGTAACAAAGGGCTACAAGATGGTTAATGACGTTAAACCCGGCGGCGTATTCCTTATTAACTGCCAGTGGAATCTTGACGAGCTTAACCACCATATGCCGGCTGAGGCTAAGCGCTATATCGCTAAGAATAACATTCAGCTTTACACCGTAAACGCTATTGACATTGCGGCTGAAATCGGTCTCGGCAAGCGTACCAACACCGTTTTACAGTCTGCTTTCTTCTCGCTTTCAAAGGTTCTTCCCGAGGCTGAGGCTATCGGCTATATGAAGGAAAAAGCCCAGAAGTTTATGAAGAAGGGCAAAGAGATAGTTGAAATGAACGAAAAGGCTATCGACGCGGGCGCTACCGCTTACGTTAAAATTGACGTTCCGGCTGACTGGGCTGACGCTGCGGATAACACCGCTCCCGTTAAGGAAGAGGGCCCCGCTAAGCTCGTTAAAATGGTTGACGATATAATGAAACCCGTAGGCCTTATGAACGGCGATTCACTGCCTGTTTCTACATTTGTAGACTATGCCGACGGTACGTTTGAGCAGGGCGCATCCGCTTATGAGAAACGCGGCGTTGCGGTTATGGTTCCCGAGTGGAATCCCGATACCTGCGCTAAGTGCAATAAGTGCGCGTTTGTTTGCCCGCACGCTACAATCCGTCCGTTTGTTCTGACCGATGAAGAAGTGGCTGCCGCACCCGACACCTTAAAGGTTGCTCCCAAGCCGTTCCTCAAGACGGATTACAAGTACGCTTTGACCGTTTCCCCGCTCGATTGTATGGGCTGCGGAGTTTGTATAGGTGTATGTCCGACCAACTCCCTTAAAATGGTTCCGCAGGAATCACAGCTTGAAGAGCAGAAGTCTTTCGATTACTGCGTAGCAAAGGTAACCGAGAAGAAGGACGTTGCGACCGACGCAAACGTTATCACCTCTCAGTTCAAAAAGCCGCTGCTTGAATTTTCAGGCTCCTGCGCCGGCTGCGCCGAGACTTCTTATGCACGTCTCGTAACCCAGCTTTTCGGCGACAGAATGTATATTTCCAACGCTACCGGCTGCTCGTCCATTTGGGGCGGTCCTGCCGCTACATCTCCGTACACCACAAACGCCGAGGGTCACGGTCCTGCATGGGCAAACTCCCTGTTTGAGGATAACGCAGAGCACGGCTACGGTATGTACCTCGGTCAGAAAGCTATCCGCGACCGTCTTATCGGTGAAGTTAAGCAGATGACCGAATCGGATAAAGCAAGCGCAGAGCTTAAAACCGCTGCGGAAGAATACCTTGCCACTCTTGATGACGGCGCTAAGAATGCCGACGCTTCTAAGGCACTTGCCGCTGTTCTTGAAAAGGAAAATGCCGATTGCGCACTCTGCAAGGACGTTCTTAATCATAAGGAATACCTCTCCAAGAAGTCCGTTTGGATATTCGGCGGCGACGGTTGGGCTTATGATATCGGATTCGGCGGTGTTGACCACGTTTTGGCGCAGGGCAACAACGTAAACATTATGGTATTCGATACCGAGGTTTACTCCAACACAGGCGGTCAGGCTTCAAAGGCTTCCAATATCGGTCAGGTTGCACAGTTCGCGGCTGCCGGTAAGGCAATCGCCAAGAAGAGCCTTGCCGAAATCGCTATGTCCTACGGCTACATTTATGTAGCGCAGATAGCTATGGGCGCTGATATGAACCAGACCCTCAAGGCTCTTAAAGAGGCTGAGGCTTACAACGGTCCGTCGCTCGTTATCGGCTACGCTCCGTGCGAAATGCACTCAATTAAGGGCGGAATGGTTAACTGCCAGAAGGAAATGAAGAAGGCTGTTGACTGCGGATATTGGGATATGTTCCGTTACAATCCGGCGCTTAAGGCAGAGGGCAAGAATCCGTTCACTATCGACAGCAAGCCGGCTACCGCCGACTATAAGGACTTCATTATGGGCGAGGCTCGTTACTCCTCACTCACACGTTCCTTCCCCGAGCGCGCAGAGGTTCTGTTCGATAAGGCTGCCGAGACCGCAAAGGCGCGCAGAGCACACCTTGAAAAGCTCTTAAAGCTTTACGGCGAATAATTTAATCCCGCCGCACTTAAGCGGCGCATAAAAGACCCCCTCGGCAGAAAATTTCTGCCGAGGGGGTTGCTTTGCAAAAACGGACTCCACTGTGTAATGTGTTGCGAAATCTGCTTCCCTCTGTTTACTGCGCAAAAGAAGGGAGCCAATTTTTTGTAACCCCACAAATCTAATATCTAATATCTAATATCTAACGTCTGAATTACCAAATGTTGGTGTAATTTCACGGAGAAAAATACTTGACAAATCACTGTAGCAAATATATAATTGTGTACTAAGAGACAAAATATTATTCTTTTTTTACATTTCACTATCAATATTTAGTGCTTACGGTACATATTATAAAAGACATTAACCAATTTGTAGTACCTTTGTCTAATTGCACAAAAAGGCGGCGGAATATTTAGGCGGCAGATATCCGTTTTGCCCGCCGAGAGACTTGACAAAGGTTTATTTTAATGATAAAATGAAGAAAACCGTTAGTGGCGGAACGCGGCATTGCTGCTTGCGGTAGGCGGCGCCGAAAGGCGGCGTATAATAATTATGGCGTAAGCCGGTTAGGAGAAAAGATATGGAAAAGATTTTCAAAAAGTCTCTCGCGCTTGTACTCTCGGCAGCCCTTTGCTTAACCGCTCTCGTAGGTTGCCTGACTGTATCGGCGGAAGGAGCCAGCGCAACCGTTACAGTAGGATCGGTTGAGGTTAACAGCGATGCAACAACAGCGAAAGTCCCGGTAACTATTACAGCGACCGGTGACGGAATTGCCGCGGCAATGTTTGAGCTTAAGGTTGATACAACTAAGATCAACTTGAGCGGTTTATGGGAAGATATAGCAACAAATATCAAGACTGAAAGTGATTCAATCGGTATTAATGTCAGTGTGTCAAATGACGGTGACAATGTTACTACAGTTGCTTCCGAAGACGTATACAGATTTATTGTTGAAGGTGTCGATCCGACCAGTGGTGAAAATGTTTCCATAAAGCAGTTCACAAATGCGTCATTTGATTTGACTTTCAATATAGCGTCCGGTGCAACCGGTGAAAACGCCATAGAATTTGTAAAAGATGCTCATGCTCAGGCTTGTAACGCAGGTAAATTTAATATTGAAACCGGTAAATTTGACGGCTCTGATGAAGCACTTGTTCCTCTCACCGGCACTAACGGTAAGGTTACTGTTAAAGCTGCCAGCACAGAGCCGGTTGTTGATGAAAATATTTCTTGCACATTTGGGGCTGGTTTATCAACAACACCGTATCTCTCGTTTGTTTTTACTAATTCTGAACTTACTGCATACGACAGTTTTGAATTAAAAGTTACAAGAAATACAAATGATAATGATTTTAATTTCACAAGCATATCTGATACTGTAGAGGGTAAAAACCCAGTTACAGGTACGGATAATATCATAAAAACAACCAAAAACACATATTATTATTATTATGGTATAGAGCTTTATTCACTTAATGTTCCGGTTGATGCGGTTTTGTACTGCAAAAATGCGGCTGGTGAGGTTGTAGCTAAATCCAAAGTGATGACATCCACTTTGAAAGAGGCTTTAATTGGAAATTACAACAAAACTAAAAGTGATAAGGTAAAAACAGCTATTGCAGATACTATTGTCGCAGCTGCTGAAGTTCAAAAGTTTGTTACACTGTCGGCTCAGAATTCTGATTATGCTAAACTTCCCCTTCCAACCGAAGGATTTGATACAAGCTTAGCTACTGCTGAGTTGGGCGTGTTGGCTGATTACAATACTCCTAACAATGGTGATGTTGTAATTGCACCTGGTGCTGCAGTTGCTGCAAGTCCGTATCTTTCATTCAATATGGCAAACGTAAATGCAGATGAATTAGCTGATTATAACATAGTTATATCTTATAATGATCCGATTTATAAAAAGGAAATATCCACTACAATTAATTTAGCAGATCCCTCAGTTTTAAAGGGTGGTTCTAAGTATTATGCATATTTCCATGATATGTCTATTTATGCCACTAACGTTGAAGTAACTGCAAAACTTTATAAAGGCAATTCTTCTTCCGCCGACGACCGCTACACGAACGTCCGTTTTTCGATCGAGGACGAGGCGGGCAC
>CAJJPG010000083.1 GCA_905193585.1 uncultured Oscillospiraceae bacterium | reverse complement strand
ACCCTCGTCAGAGGGAGCCAATGGTTGTCTAAAATCTAATGTCTAACATCTAATATCTAATTTACAACATACTTTTACTGTTTTTCAGGCTTTGCAAAGAAAAGTAGCACAGCTTTGCGCAAAACGCGGTTTTAATAAGAGCAGACATAAAGAAAAGGCAGTAAACAATTCCGTCCATCCGTGTGAAAAGCGCCCCGACCGTTACCGTGCTTACGGCGGCAGCCAGCGGAAACGGCAGCCGTGCGGACATATGCGCGCCGAAAAGCAGAACGCTGTCGCATAATATCAGCGCGGTTATTACAAGCCCCGCAAGCAGCCCCCAAAGCCCCGCGCTTTTGCGGGGCTTTTCGTTTGTAAGCATAAAATACGGCGGGATAAGCGCGGCGGGCAGCGCCGTTCCGAAAAGAAAGGGCGTTGCTCCGTTTTTAAGCTCTGTAAATGTCGGCATTGAATGAAACGCGATATTTTCAAATTCAAAATCCTTTGCCGTGAACAAAAAGAAAATAACAACGGCTATAACGAAAAACGAGGCGGTTATGAGCGAAAGCTTTAAAATAACGTCGTTCCTTTTAACCGACAGCACCGCCGCCGTGAAAAGAAAAATAATCGCCACGGCAAAATGTCCGCCGTCGGGCAGAAGTATTTTATCGGCAAATGAGAAAAAGTCCAGCACACAGCCCGCGCCGTTCCAAAATGCATAAACCGCTGCCGCCGAAACAAAAACGGTAAAAAGCATTTGTTTAAAAATTCCGCCGCCGCAAAGACTGCGGCAAAGCATTAAGGATATAAAGTAAACCGCGGCGGAAAGCAGCGCGGCAATGAAAAATCCCGGTAAAACGGCGCCGCCGTAATATAAATCAGGCAGCGTTATTACCGCGTCACCTATTATAAAGATAGCCGCAAGACAGGCTGAATGTTTTGAATAATCGGCTCGATTCGTCATTTTTTACCTCTTTGAAATCCGTTTAAGGCTGTCCGCGTTTATATTTTCGCGGCTTACAAGCTCTTTCTGTTTATCGTGTTCAAAAACGGCTATACCACCGAATGCCGCGCCGCTTTCCGTTTTTTCAAAGCGCGGCAGAAAAAATGTGATTTTGCCGCTTTCCCGTGCAGACTCAACTTCAAAAAAACGGCTGTTTGTGTTTATTCCGTTCGCCGCGTTCTGCTGCTCTATAATATTCATAATGTCATATCCCACAGCGGCGGAGGATTCGGGCTCGCCGCTCAGCAGCTCTTCCGGGTCGGGAACGGAAATCATATATGCTGAAAGGGTTATGCGGTTTTCGGCAAAGCAGTAATCGCATATTTCGGAAAACCGCTTTTCGTTCATTCGGTCGCCTATGGCTATAATTCCGCAATGCTCCAGCAACATGGGTCTTGAAAGGCGTGCGGAAATATCCTCAAGCGCACCCGTAACGGTGGAACTTTTTGCCGAAAAGGTTTTCGCCTGCGGCGGGGTTTCGGGGTCTTCCGAATTGATAATTATAAGCTCGCTTGTTACCTTTATTAAAAATCCGTCGGTTTCAAAGCCCAAAGCCGATACTATAAAGCGGCGGTCGTTTTTTATATTATCCCCCGCGCCGCGGCAGGCGGTAAGCGTGACCGAAAGCGACAGCGCGGTAATAATAAGGAAAAGTTTTTTAATCACTTTTTTTGTTCTCCATTCTTACCGGGTTGCGGCAGAAAAGCGGGCGGGTCCGCATATTCTGCCACGGCGCGCGCCAGAATGTGTCTTTAAGGGATCTGCGGTTTGCATTATCGAGTGATACGGTGGAGCTGACACCGAGAGACGAAAGTTGCAAAATATGAATAAGCATAAGCGTAAAGCCGGCAATATAGCCGTAAAGCCCGAAAAGCGCCGACAGACAAACAAATATTATTCTGAAATAGAAAACCGCGCCTTTAAGCCGTGGTATCATAAGCCCCGAAATACCCGAAAGCGCCACTACAATAAGCATTGGCGCGCTTATAATTCTTGCTGCCACCGCTGCCTGACCCACCACAAGCCCGCCTACAATGCTTAAAGCGTGGCCTAAGCTCTGTGGCATTCTGACCCCGGTTTCTTTAAGAATTTCAAACACGAATATAAGCAGAATACACTCCGCAAACGCCGGGAACGGCACACCGCCGCGCAGCTGTGTCACGGTGAGCGCAAGCGATGTGGGCAGCAGCTCCTTGTGAAAGGTAGCGGCGGCTATGAAAATTGCGGGAATACTTATAGAGAGAAAAAAGCAGATATATCTCAGCACCCTACCGACCGACGCAACGGCATAGTTGAGGTAATAGTCCTCGTCCGACTGAAAATTCTCCGAAAACAAATAGGGAAAGGTAAGCACCACGGGTGTGCCGTCGGCAATAAGGGCAATTCTGCCCTCAAGCAGCCGCGCCGCCACAATATCGGGGCGCTCGGTTGTGCCCGAGGTTTTAAAAAGCGAGCGGGGTTTATCGCGTATCAGCTCGGCAATGTAGTTTGTATCCAGTATGCCGTCAATATTGATTCTTGAAAGGCGGCGTTTAAGCTCTGCTACCATTTCTCCGTCAGCTAAGGAATCAAGGTAGCATATAAATACTATCGTGTCGCTGCGCCTGCCTATTCTCACCATTTCGGTGCAAAGGTCGGGGGTTAAAAGTTTGCGGCGAATCATTGCAACATTGAGCAGCGCCGCCTCGTCAAAGCCCTCGCGCGGACCTTGTAAGATCCGTTCGTCGTCCGGCTCGCTTATTCCCCTTGTGCGCCAGCCCTTTGTATTTACGGTTATTGCGGCGGTGCAGCCGTCTATCAGCAGCAGAGTATCCCCGTAAAGCACGGCGCGCAGCATATCCGCCACATTTTCGGTGCTCTTTGTTTCAGAGGCAAAAAGCACCTGATCCTTAACGTAATCGGTAAAGCTGCCCTCGGTTCGCTCGTTCCGAACCAGCAGCAGCGGCTTAACGATCGATTCGTTTAAAAGTTCTGAATTAACCATTCCGTCCATATAAAAAAGAGCGCAGTCATAGCTGTAAGCCCCGCGAACGGCAACCCTTTTAAGGCGCAGAACAGAGTCCTTTTTAAATATTTCGTTAAAAAACGCTATGTTTTCTTCAAGAGAGCCGCCCGGCAGCGCACCGCTGTAATCATCGGTCGCGGCGGCTTTGTATTTTTCGGCGTTTTCTTTCACGTTATCACCCACCACGGTTTATTATTCCGCAAATGGGCTTAAAATACCATAAGTATACATAAAAAACTCGGCGGAAACCGTTAATTCCCGCCGAGAAAAGTATTTTGAGTATTTTATTTTTCTTTTGTTAAAAGCTCTATTATTTCGGAGTATATGCCGCTGTCGTTTAAAAAGCGGTTTTTAATGAACAGCGCCTGTTCCTCGTCACCCACAAGCAGCTTTACGCTCATAAAGGGCTTGCCGTTATCAATTGCGGAGCAGGTAATAAAGGTTTTGCCGTCTTCTTTTGTAATTTTAATATCGTTTTCCTTTGCGTTTTTAAAGCGCGAAACCATTTTCAGCGCCGCGGCGTATGCACGGTCTTTAACGCTGAAAGAAATTGAGGTTTTAAGCGTTTCGGCAATATTTCGCCCGCTCGGCGTGGCTATATATGTGTCGTCGGTTTCGTCTACAAGCGACAAATGTCCGCTTTTTGTGAGCGCGGCTATTGAATCGTTTACTTCAAAGCAGTTGGCTATACCCTCGTAATGCAGAACATCCGCCAGCAGCCTGCCGGGAACGGGTTCGTTTAAGGTGGAAATTATATAGCATATAAGTATTCGTATATCGGCGGTGCTGAAAAGCCCGCCTATGCGGGAAACCCCTGCACCCAAAGCGTCATTTTCCAAAGGAATCGCCTCCTTGCGGTATTTATATTATTATACCTCCCGCATGCTTATTTTTCAAGATTTTCTTTTGCGGCGTCTGCCTCAAACCAAAAGCATACCCCGTTTTCGGTGTTGTAAACTCCGCAGCTGCGGGAGTGCAGCTTCATTATAGCCGAAACTATTGAAAGCCCCAACCCGAAACGGCTGCTTTCGCGCTTGTGCGAGGTATCGCCCCTGAAAAAGCTTTGCCATATTTGCGGCATAAGCTCTTCTGATATATGGCTGCCCGTGTTTGTAACCGAAATTTTTATAACGCCTTCGCTTTCGGTTGACGTGACCGTAACGCTGCCGCCATCGGGCGTGTGCGAAGCCGCGTTTTCAAGGTATGCCTTTAAAACCTGCTCGGTTTGCAGCGGGTCGGCGTTTATAAGCAGCCCCTCGGGCAGGCGGTTCTCGGCGGTGATATTTTTATTTGCAAATATGCGGCGCAGCATGTCGTCGGTCATTTGCGATACATCAAAATCACTGCGGTTTATAGGTATCTGCCCCGATTCATAGCGCGAAAGCTCTAAAATGCTCAAAACCAAACGGTTCATTCTCTTGCTTTCGTCAATTATAGTATTGCAGTATTCTTCTTTTGATTCTTCGTTTATGTTTAATTTAAGCCCCTCGGCGTAGCCGCTTATAATGGCTATCGGCGTTTTAAGCTCGTGCGAAACATTTGCCACAAAGCCGCGCCGCATGGCGTCAAGCCGACGTTCCTCCTCAATATCGTCGCGCAGCTTGGCGTTTGTCTCGGTAAGCTCTGTAAGCGCGGTATTAAGCGACTCCGAAAGCGCGTTTACCGAGCTTGCAAGCTGACCTATTTCATCCTGTCGGTCAATTTTAAGTTTACGGTTGAAATTGAGCTTTGCCATATCCTCGGTTATTTCGTTCATTTCGGCAATAGGGCGGGAGAACTGCCGCGCGAATATCAGAACCCAAATTATAGAGAGTAAGAAACATATTACCGATACGAAAATCATAAACTGATTGGCGATCGACGCCGAGTTTGATATAAGCTTTTTCTGTATTCGCACCTCGGCGTATAAATTATCCGCTATTTGCTTGCGGCACAGCAGATATTCGCTTTTATCAAATCGGCGTACCGCAGTTTCAAAAACCGTACCGTCGCTGAAAGTCTCGCTCTTTATCGGCGACATTTCCTCGTGGGTCATAATGAACTTATCGCTTTTAAGCGAGAAATAGTCCATCATCTGCCCGCCGTGGGTAGTGTAAAGTATTCGGCCCGAGGAATTATATATTTCAATGTCAAAATTATATTTTTCATTAATATCGGAAAGCGCGGTTATAACCGCCGATGTATCGTTAAAATCAAGGGTTTCCACTTGGGACAGCTGCTCTTTAAGCGCCTTTTTCTCTTTTGCGCTGAAAAAGCTTACCAAAAGCGTTACGTTGGAAAGCGAAAGCACCAGAACAAACACGGCGAATATTACGGCTATCCTTATAAAAATATTAAACCAAAGCTTCTTTTTAAGTCCGTTAAACTTCAAGCTTGTACCCCATTCCGTAAATGGTTTTAAGGTGCGCGGCGCCGTAATCGCCGAGCTTTGTGCGAAGTCTGGCTATGTGCGAGTCCACCGTGCGGGAGTCGCCCAAATAATCGTAGCCCCATATTGCGTTTAAAAGCTGGTCGCGCGTAAGCACTCTGCCGGAATTTTCATAAAGATATGAAAGCAGCTCAAACTCTTTAAGCGTAAGCTCCAAAGCCTTTCCGTCAATATACGCCACAAATGCGTTCGTATCTATATAAAGTCCTTTCTTTACCTCGTCCCCGGGCAAAACCTTTCCGTCGCTGCGCTTTATAAGCGCGTCAACCCTTTTAACCAAAACGGCGGGGGAAAAGGGCTTTGTAACATATTCGTCAATGCCAGACTCAAAGCCCGTAAGCAAATCAAATTCCTCGGCGCGGGCAGAAAGCATAATTATCGGAATATCGCTTGTTTTGCGTATTTCCTTTGTAAGCGCCCAGCCGTCAAGCTCGGGCATCATAATATCTATTATCGCAAGCGCGATATCGGGATTATTATTGAAAATTTCAAGCGCTGCAGCCCCGTCCGCCGCGGGCAGTACTTCATAACCGCTGATTTTTAAAAAGTCCGATACCAGTTTTACAATGCGTTCCTCATCATCGGCAACAAGAATTTTTTTTGTTTCCATAGCCTTTCCTCCCTTACATATTAAAATATAATCGAAATATTTAAGAGATTTATTAAGAAATTGTAAATTAAGGCTTTGCTGCCCATAGGCTCCCTTCTTTTGCGACGGCAAACAGCGGCTTTTTCGCGGGAAAAAGTGCATTTTCCGTTAAAACGGCGCAAACAAGTTTGTTTTCTTATAATTTTGGTTTGTTTCCTTTATTGAATTAATTTGTCAAATATGCTAATATGTATACACAGCAATCTTGTCGGGTGTATCAAAATTATTAAAAAGGAGATAGGAAAATGATAAGAACAACACCAAAAAGCATTTTTTCTCGCAACAGGCTTTCTGCTAAAAAAGTTGTTTCAGTTTCTGCCGCAGTTGCGGTTTGTTTGACATCGGCACTTACCCTTAAAGCAAATGCCGAAACAACGTCACCCTATGGCTATGACGGTTTAAACGCTAAAATTTACACCCCAATGGATTTGGTTTCCCAAAAAGACAGCACGGACAGCTTTAATACCGGCAGCGATGTTTGGGAATTCGGCTGTTGAAAAAGCCGAGGCTGCGGCAAGCAGCGCCGCAAAAGAAGCAAAGCTCACATTTCGGCGAAAGCTGCTGCGCCTGTTCGGGTTATATTGATTGTTTTGCCTGAGAGGTAAGAGGTAAAAAGTAAAAATCCCGTTCACAAAAGTGAACGGGATTTTTGGTGGGGACTGGCGGGCTCGAACCGCCGACCTCCTGCGTGTGAAGCAGGCACTCTGACCAGCTGAGCTAAACCCCCGATTAAATACTATTTTACCATATTTTTTTAAAATTTCAATACCCAATTTTAAATTTCGGGGGCACTTTTTATAAATTTGTTGATTAAAATACAAATCGGGGGGTATAATTAATTTTCACGGGCATTATAGTATTGAATTAATGTTTATTCGTAATCTTCGATCGCCTGCACCGCTTCTTCACGGGTGGGGAAAGCAATTCCGTTTTCCAGAATGCGCTTATCCTCCTCGGGTAATTCTTCAAGGCTTATTTCTCCGAACACGGTGTTTACTTTTCCGCCGTTATAAAGCGCTATGGAATTTCCGTAGGCTTTGAGTACCCAGCCCGCCGGCTCGTAATTCCGGTTTTCCGCCGCCAGTCCTATTACAATCAGTATTATCACCGCTGCCGCAGTAAGTACTGCCGCTGCTATTAAAATATTGCGTTTTTTATTTTTTTCCATAATCCACCTTCTTTTATATGTAAATTTTGCCCTTATTTTTCCTTTATATTCATTTTCGGGAGGTGCAGCCTTAAATGGTTGCGTTTTTTATAATTGTATTTTTAATTTTACTTATTATCGCGGCGGCTTATTTTTGCTACCGTTTGGCGTTTTCGGTGCCGAAGCAGAGCAGGGAGTCGCTTTTTGAAATACCCGATACCGAGCAATACGCGCCTTATAGGGACGCCGCACGGCAGATGATAAGCGAGGCGCTTGAAATTCCGTACAAAGAGGTTACCGTTACATCATATGACGGTCTGCGCCTTTTCGGGAAATGTTATTTTGCAAATAAGAGCGCGCCGTGGCTTATAATGATGCACGGGTACAGAAGCGGTGCGGAAAGGGATTTCTGCGGCGGGCTTAAATTCGGCATTGAATCGGGGTTCAACGTGCTGCTTGTTGACCAGCGCGCCCACGGAAAAAGCGAGGGCAGGTGTCTTACCTTCGGTATTAAGGAAAGGCGCGACTGCCTTTCATGGGTGAATTACGTTGTGTCAAAGGCAGGCAAGGACTGCGAAATTGTGCTTTACGGTATGTCTATGGGAGCGGCTACCGTGCTTATGGCGGCGGGGCTTGATTTGCCGCGAAACGTTGTGGGCATAGTGGCGGATTGCGGTTACAGCTCGCCTGAGGCAATAATCAAAAAGGTTATTCGCGAAATGCACTATCCCGTTTTCCCCACATATTTTCTGGTAAGGCTCGGGGGTATGCTTTTCGGCGGCTTTGATATTGAGGAAACGTCTGCTGCGACGGCTATGGATAGGTGCGATATTCCCGTTCTTTTTATCCACGGCGAGGACGACCGCTTTGTGCCCTGCAATATGGGCAGGGAAAACCATAAGCACTGCCGCTCGGCGGGTAAAAAAATACTTGTGGTGCCTGCCGCGGGGCACGGTATGAGCTATATGACGGATAAAAAAGCATACCTTAGTACCGTCTCGGAATTTTTAAAAGCCGTTTTGAAAAACGGTTTACAAAATTAGCCTTATTCCGAAATAACTTAAATTTAACAGCATTTTAAAAAAAGTATTGACT
>CAJJPG010000082.1 GCA_905193585.1 uncultured Oscillospiraceae bacterium | reverse complement strand
TGTTTTATTTTGTCGTTTCTGCCTATTAGCATTCTCTTAACTTAATGACATTGCGGATTAACCGGGTCTTCTTTTTTATGCGAAAATAATTGAAAAAATACACTCTATGTATTATAATATAAAGGAATATTTTTTATAAGGAGAAACAACAGTGGCTTTTCCGCTTGAAAACATAAGAAATTTTTGCATAGTGGCGCATATAGACCACGGCAAGTCAACCCTTGCCGACCGCCTTTTGGAGCTTACGCAATCGGTAGCCGAGCGCGATATGGAGGAACAGATACTTGACAGTATGGATTTAGAGCGCGAGCGCGGCATTACAATAAAAGCCCATGCCGTAACGCTTTACTACAAGGCGAAGGACGGCAACGAATACGAGCTGAACCTTATTGACACCCCCGGGCACGTTGACTTTAACTACGAGGTTTCGCGCTCGCTCGCGGCGTGCGAGGGCGCGGTGCTTGTGGTGGACGCATCGCAGGGAATAGAGGCACAGACCCTTGCCAACACCTATTTGGCGGTGGATCACGGGCTGGAGCTTTTGCCGGTTATAAACAAAATCGACCTGCCCTCGGCAGAGCCGGAGCGGGTGAAAAAGGAAATTGAGGACGTTATAGGTATTCCCGCAGAGGACGCGCCTATGATATCCGCCAAAACGGGGCTTAATGTTGAAGAGGTGCTGGAGCGCATTGTTACCGATATTCCGTCACCTGCGGG
This sequence comes from uncultured Oscillospiraceae bacterium, assembly GCA_905193585.1. GTDB lineage: Bacteria > Bacillota > Clostridia > Oscillospirales > Acutalibacteraceae > UBA737. Next base: position 7,599 of record CAJJPG010000082.1, on the reverse strand, counting down.
CGACAGGTCAGCCCCACTTAAAGCGCTGGTATTTGATTCATATTACGACCCGTACAAGGGCGTTGTGGTTTATTTCAGGGTGGTAAGCGGCAGGCTTAAAACCGGTGATAAAATTAAAATGATGGCGACGGGCGCCGATTTTGATACGGTTGAAATAGGCAGAAAGCGCGCGACTTATATGGAGCCGTGCGATACGCTTGAGGCGGGCGAGGTTGGGTATCTTACCGCGTCGATCAAAACGGTGGACGAGGCGCGTGTGGGCGATACAGTGACCCTTGCCGAAAACCCGGCGGATACCCCGCTTGAGGGCTACCGAAAGGTAAACCCGGTAGTTTTCTGCGGAATTTACCCGGCGGACGGAGCTAAATACCCGGATCTCCGCGAGGCGCTTGAAAAATTAAGCCTTAACGACGCGTCGCTGCTTTTCGAGCCGGAAAGCTCAAAGGCGCTCGGCTTCGGTTTCCGCTGCGGCTTTTTGGGGCTTCTGCATATGGAAATTATTGAGGAGCGGCTTGAGCGCGAATATAACCTTGACCTCGTTACCACCGCGCCGAGCGTTGAGTATAAATTTTTGCTTACAAACGGCGAGACCGTAACGGTGGATAACCCCACAAACTACCCCGACCCGGCAGTTATAGCCGAGGCGCTTGAGCCTGTGGCGGACGTGCATATATACAGCCCGAGTGAATATGTGGGCGCGATTATGCAGCTTTGCGAGGAGCGCCGCGGGGCGTATACCGATATGAAGTATATGGGCGACAGGGTGGATATACACTATGTAATGCCTATGGGCGAAATTGTTTACGATTTCTTTGACGCGCTGAAATCCCGCACAAAGGGTTATGCAAGCTACGATTACGAGGCAAAGGGCTATGAAAAATCAAAGCTTGTAAAACTTGACGTTATGCTTGCGGGCGACGTGGTGGACGCGCTTTCGTTTATAGTTCATTCCGATAATGCGTACAACAAAGCCCGCCGCATTGCCGAAAAGCTGAAGGATTACATTCCGCGCCAGCTTTTTGAGGTGCCCATACAGGTGGCGGTCTCGGGCAAGATAATTGCGCGCGAAACGGTCAAAGCGCTGAGAAAGGACGTTCTTGCCAAGTGCTACGGCGGCGATATTACCCGAAAGAAAAAGCTGCTTGAAAAGCAGAAAGAGGGTAAAAAACGTATGCGCCGCTTAGGCTCGGTTGAGGTTCCGCAAGAGGCGTTTATGGCAGTATTAAAGCTGGACGAATAAGGAGAGTATTAAAAAATGACAAGAGCAGAAAGACATAAGGCAATAGTAAAGCGCAGAATTTTTATTGCGGTTTGCCTTTGCATTTTATTGGCGCTGGCTGTGCTTATAGCGTTTGTTGTAAAGTCGGCGCTCGGCGGCAAAAAGGGCGGCAGCTCGGGTGCTTCGCAGGGCAGCAGCTCGGTAAACGAATCAGTATCCGATGTGCAGAGCGAGGACCCCACGCCCAGCTACCCCGTAACGGGACCAAACGGGCTGGACGCGAATTTTTCACAGCTTTTGCTTGTAAACGCGCAAAACCCGCTGCCCGAAGATTACGATTATGAGGGCAACCTTACCGAAATTCCCACAAAATATATAAACGGTATGTTAAAGCAGATAGATAAAAACGTATGGCCGTATATGCAGGCAATGATTGACGCTCAGCGCGCGGCTGAAACAGACCCGAAAAACTGGCTCTATGTTCGTTCGCCTTACCGTTCTTATGCAACCCAAAAAATGCTTTTCACGCAGGAAACCAACAAGTGGCTTAAAACCGGGCTTTCAAGCGAGGAGGCAGAAGCAAAGGCGGCAACCGTAGTTACACGCCCCGGCACCAGCGAGCACAACACCGGCTTTTCAGCCGATTTCAACATTGCGGAGGATAGCTTTGAAAGCACGCCCATGTTCACCTGGATGCAGGAGCACGCGGCGGATTACGGATTTGTGCTGCGTTTCCCCAAGGATAAGCAGGAAATAACCGGAATAACCTATGAATCGTGGCACTACCGCTTTGTGGGTATAAACAACGCCAAGGAAATGAACAGGCTGAATATGTGCCTTGAAGAATACGTTGAATATATGAAAAATAAGAAAAAATAACTAAAGAGCGCGGCGAAAAAATCGCCACGCTCTCAGTCTGTCGATAAACCAAAAATTTTGTTTTTGCGGCGTTCACGCCGCATTTGCGTTTTTCCCATGCCTGTGCGGCGGAAAAACACCTTGTAAGCGAAAAATAGCTTGAAAAGCTATTTTTCAAGAGCACCGGGGTGAATACCCACGGAGCATAACAACCGACTGCCGCCTGTGGCGGATAAAAGGAGGGTGTTATGGCGCCGCGGTCAAAGAAAATTCGCGCTCCAAGCGAATATTTTCTGTGTGTTCCGCAAGAGTAGGGAGTGCAGTCAAAAATCTCTGATTTTTGCGAACGGCATTCCCGGTGGGGAGCGTAGCGATTTATTTACTGTCTGCGCTTTTTCAGCCGTAGAATAAAGAATGCGCAAACGGCAAGCTGGCACACAAGCATAATCGCGCTGCCTTCCAGCTTCATAGCCCCGCCCGAAATATATTTATTGCCGCTGAACGTTAATTTCAGCAAAAACGGATTTTCCGCATAAAGCGACATACTGCCCGCAACAAGCGAGCTTACGGCGTTGTAGGCGAAATGCGCCACTACGGGCGCCAAAAGCGAGTAGGAATACTCCGCAATAAGGCAGAAAATAAGGTTGTTAAGCAGCATATTTACGGGATAAATTACGCCGTGCTTTAAAATGCCGGGATTCATGGATATAAAAAGCAGGGTTATTATTACCGCCGTTACAGTAAAGCCGTAATATTTGCGGTAAAGCCTGAAAAGATAGCCGCGTAATAACAGCTCGGTTGCGAATACGTTGAAGAAAATTGCCGCAAGCCACAAAAGCGTATGCCCCGGGTGATTTATTCCCGAAAATTTAACCTTGCGTATGAGCATAAGCAAAAGCAGGGTGATTGCAACGGGCACAAGCCCTGTTATAAGCCCTATGCTGTAATGCCGCAGCTTATTTTTCGGGTTGAAAATTTTAAGTCGGTTGCGTTCCACCGCCGTTTTGAAAAACAGGGTGAATATAAGCATAACGGCAAAGAACATACCGTCGCGCCATAAATTAAGCAGCGCGGCGTTTTTGGTTTTAATATCCGGCAGATAATAAACTATTACTATTGACAAATCAAAAAAGAAAAGCGTTTTATAAATATTTACAATAAGGTTTTTCACGCGAACATCCTCACCGTCACATAAGTTTTTATTAATTATATAACACTTGAAGAAAAGTATCAACATATAATTAAAAAAACTTGACAAATCGCGGCGTATCTAAGAAAATAGTATAAAAGGAGTGTTTTATATGGCATATTTATCAGACATTGAAATTGCGGGCAAGTGCGAATTGAAGCCCATAACCGAAATAGCGAAAAAGGCAGGTATTGACGAAAAGTACATAGAGCAATACGGCAAGTATAAGGCGAAAATAGACCTTTCGATTATGAAAGAAAACCGCCGCGAAAACGGTAAACTTATACTTGTTACGGCTATAACCCCCACACCTGCCGGTGAGGGCAAGACCACCACTACCATAGGGCTTGCCGACGGTATGAGCCGCATAGGCAAAAATGTTGTCGTTGCGCTGCGCGAGCCGTCCTTAGGTCCTGTTTTCGGAATAAAGGGGGGCGCCGCGGGCGGCGGATATGCCCAGGTTGTGCCTATGGAAGACATAAATTTACACTTCACGGGGGATTTTCACGCAATAGGCGCGGCAAACAATTTGCTTGCCGCAATGCTGGATAACCATATAAAACAGGGAAACGAGCTCAATATTGACGTGCGCAAAATAACCTGGAAACGCTGTGTTGATATGAACGACCGCCAGTTAAGGCATATTACGGACGGTCTCGGCGGGGTTGCAAACGGCGTGCCGAGGGAAGACGGCTTTGATATAACGGTTGCAAGCGAGATTATGGCGATCCTCTGTTTATCGGAAAGTATAAGCGACTTAAAAGAGCGGCTCTCCCGAATAATTGTGGGCTACACTTACGACGATAAGCCCGTAACCTGCGCCGACCTTAAAGCGCAGGGCGCCATGGCGGCGCTTTTAAAGGACGCGCTTAAACCTAACCTTGTGCAGACCTTAGAGGGAACGCCCGCGCTTGTGCACGGCGGACCCTTTGCAAACATAGCCCACGGCTGCAACTCCGTAACGGCTACAAAGCTTGCCCTGAAACTCGGCGATTACGCAATAACCGAGGCGGGCTTCGGGGCTGACCTCGGCGCAGAAAAATTTCTTGATATAAAGTGCAGAGCGGCGGGGCTCACGCCCGACGCCGTGGTTATGGTAGCTACGGTGCGCGCCCTTAAAATGCACGGCGGGCTTGATAAAAACACCCTTGATACCGAGGATATTGCCGCGCTTGAAAAAGGCATACCCAATCTTTTAAGGCACATACACAACATTAAAAACGTTTACGGTCTGCCCTGCGTTGTGGCGGTGAACCGCTTCCCGACCGATACCGACCGCGAAATAAATTTCATAATAGAAAAGTGCCGTGAGCTCGGCGTTAACACAGTGCTTTCCACCGTCTGGGCGGACGGCGGCAAGGGCGGCGAGGAGCTTGCGCGCGAGGTTGTAAGGCTCTGCAACGAAGAAAAGGGCGATTTTAAGTTCAGCTATTCGCTTGACGGCAGCATAGAGGAAAAAATCGAAGCGGTGGTAAAAAAGGTTTACGGCGGCGACGGCATAGCCGTGTTGCCCGCGGCTAAAAAGCAGATAGATAGGCTTACCGCTTTAGGTTTCGGGGGCTTGCCCGTTTGCATTGCGAAAACGCAGTACAGCTTTTCCGATAACCCTGCCCTGCTCGGCGCGCCTACGGGCTTTACCGTAACGGTTAAAAATGTTAAAATTTCCGCCGGAGCGGGCTTTACAGTGGTGCTTACGGGCGATATTATGACCATGCCCGGGCTGCCCAAACGCCCCGCCGCGGAAAATATTGACGTTGATGAGAACGGAAAAATTACGGGGCTTTTCTAATTTTGAAATTTTTGTTAATTCAGCACATCACAATTGATTTTTTTGTCGAACAGTGCTATAATATAGCCGAATAAGAAAAAAGGAGGTTGTTTTAAATGAAATGTGCATGGGGTAAGCTTGGATTATTTGCCGGAGGACTGCTTTTCGGAACGGCCGGCCTTAAAATTCTGAGCAGTAAAGAGGCTAAAAAAGCCTATACATACACCACCGCTGCGGCGCTGCGCGCTAAAGAGGACGTTATGACGGTTGTTACCGCCGTAAAAGAAAACGCTGGCGATATTCTTGCCGACGCTAAGGCGCTCAACGAAAAGCGCGCTGCCGAAGCAGAGGCGGAGGTTATTGAAGATACCGCCGCGGAAGAATCGGAAGAAACCGAAGAATAAATTTCAGCTGAGAGTAGTTTCCTCTCATTCGGTCTCGTATACGCTCAGCTCCCTCCACGGAGGGAGCATGATTTTTATTTGCATTAAATTTTCGGAGATGCAGTTTTATGAAATGCTTGGTATTGCACGAATCGCAGGGCAGACTGCGCGTGCATTTATGTATAAACAGAATGAGCCTTCATTCTGCCGATGTTCTTGAATATTATCTGCGCGGGGTTGCGGGCGTTACCGACGTTAAGGTTTACGACCGCACCTGCGACGCTACCGTAATATACAGCGGCGCGCGGGCGGACGTTATAAAGGCTTTTGCCGCATTTTCGACCGCAAAAGCCGAAACCGAGGTGTCTGTTCCCGAGCACACGGCGCGGGCGCTCAACCGCGAGTTTGAAGATAAGCTGGTCTCGGCGGTTTTAAAGCGTTTTTCTTCAAAGCTGTTTTTGCCGCTGCCGCTGCGCTCGGCAATAGCGGTTTATCACTCGCTGCACTATATAAAGGCGGGCTTAAAGGCGCTTATAAAGGGCAGGCTTTCCGTATCGGTGCTTGACGCCACAGCGGTTACCGTATCGCTTTTGCGGCGTGATTTTGATACCGCCTCGTCCGTTATGTTTATGCTGCGGCTGGGCGAGCTGCTTGAGGAATGGACGCATAAAAAGTCTGTTTCCGACCTCGCGGGCGCTATGTCGCTTAACGTAGATAAAGTATGGCTTAAAACCGACGAGCAGGAAATTCTGGTTTCAATAAACGATATTTCCGCGGGGGATAAAATAATAGTACGCACGGGCAACCTTATCCCGCTTGACGGCAAGGTGCTCTCGGGCGATGCTATGGTAAATCAGGCGTCAATGACGGGCGAATCACTGCCTGTCAAGAAAAGCGCGGGCAGCTACGCATATGCCGGAACGGTTGTTGAAGAGGGCGAGTGCGTAATTTCGGTTGAAAAAACCATGGGCGGCGGGCGCTATGACCGCATTGTTCATATGATCGAAGAGTCCGAAAAACTTAAATCCACTGCCGAAGATAAGGCTTCGCACTTGGCCGACAGGCTTGTGCCCTACACCCTCGGCGGAACGGCGCTTACATATTTATTAACGCGCAACCCGGTAAAAGCGCTTTCGGTGCTTATGGTGGATTTTTCCTGCGCATTAAAACTTTCAATGCCCATTGCCGTAATATCGGCTATGCGCGAAAGCAATATATATAACGTTTCGGTAAAGGGCGGCAGATTTTTAGAGGCTGTGGCAAAGGCTGATACAATTGTTTTTGATAAAACAGGAACTCTCACCTTTGCAACCCCGCGCGTGGCAAAAATCGTAACGTTCGGCGGACGGAATGAAAACGATATGCTGCGGCTTGCCGCCTGCCTTGAGGAGCATTACCCGCACTCGCTGGCAAACGCCGTTGTAGAAGAGGCGGCACGGCGCGGGCTTAACCATGAGGAATACCATTCAAGCGTTGAATATGTGGTGGCTCACGGTATTTCAAGCACGGTTGAGGGCAGAAAGGTAGTTATAGGCAGTTATCATTTCGTATTTGAGGATGAGGGCTGCACAGTGCCCGAGGACGAAAAAGATAAATTTGACGGTATTTCGGATGAATACTCCCACCTTTATCTTGCCGTTTCGGGGGTTTTAAGGGCGGTTATATGCATTGCCGACCCGCTGCGCCCCGAGGCTGCCGCCGTTATTTCGGCGCTGCATAAGGCGGGCATTAACAAGGTTGTAATGATGACGGGTGATAACGAAAAAACCGCCGCCGCTGTGGCGCGCGCCGTGGGTGTGGATGAATACCACGCCGAGGTTCTGCCCGAGGATAAGGCGGAGTTTATCCGCTGCGAAAAAGCGGCGGGGCACACCGTTATTATGATAGGCGACGGCGTAAACGATACACCCGCGCTTTCCGAGGCGGATGTGGGCATAGCCATAAATACGGGCGCCGCAATCGCCAAGGAAATTTCGGATATAACCGTTTCTTCAAGCGATTTGTTCAAGCTTTTAAAGCTGCGCGAAATTTCGGTGGCGCTTATGTCACGCATAAATAAAAACTACCGCTTTATAGTCGGGTTTAATTTCCTGCTTATAGTCTGCGGCGTTACGGGCATAATTCAACCTACAACCTCGGCGCTGCTGCATAATATGTCCACCCTGGGCATCAGCATAAAAAG
>CAJJPG010000081.1 GCA_905193585.1 uncultured Oscillospiraceae bacterium | reverse complement strand
TTTTTCTATTTCGGCTATGCTGTTTTCAAGCATAGCTATTTTTTCAAGCACCTTTTTAAGGCTTTCGCGCTGCTGCTCAACAACCGCCGCGGGCGCTTTGGCAACAAAGCCCTGATTATTGAGCTTTTTCTCAAAGAACTCCTTATCGTCGTTAGCCTTTTTAAGCTCCTTTTTAAGCCTTTCAAGCTCGGCGGTAAAGTCAACAAGCTCGCGCATGGGCATAAACACGGTGGCGGCGTCGGTAATAACGCGCACCGCTCCCTCGCTTTCAAAGCTGTCGCCTATTTCCACATCAGACGCATAGGCTAAGCGGCAGATATACGCCGTTCCGCGCGAGAAAGTATCCTTAAATTTGGTTGCAATGCAAACCTTTGCTTTCTTTGAGGGGGGAACATTCATTTCGGCGCGGCGGTTTCTCACCGCCTTTATTACCGTCATAATTTTTTCAAAGTCCTCTTCCTCGGCGGCAAATTCAAGTGATGTGTCGAACTTAGGCCAATCGGTCACCATAAGTGCCTCGCCCTTATGCGGCAGCGACTGCCAAATTTCCTCGGTTATAAAGGGCATAAAGGGGTGCAAAAGCGCCAGAGTGCCCGTAAACACATATATAAGCACAGCTCTTGCGGTGTCGGCGGCTTTTTCGTCCTCGCCGTTTAGGCGGGATTTGCAGATTTCAATGTACCAATCGCAGAAAACGTCCCAAATAAAGTCGTAAAGTTTTTGAACCGCCATACCCAGCTCGTATTTTTCAAGGTTTTCGGTAACGTCTTTTACAACCGCGTTGTATTTTGATAATATCCACTTATCCTCAAGCGCGAAATTATCGGGTTCAAGCGGCAGAACATCTTCCGATTTTAAATTCATAAGAATAAATCTTGCGGCGTTCCAAAGCTTGTTTGCAAAGTTGCGGCTTGATTCAACGCGTTCTTCAATATAACGCATATCATTTCCGGGGCTGTTGCCGGTTGCAAGCGAGAAACGCAGCGCGTCCGCGCCGAATTTATCAATTACCTCAAGCGGGTCTACGCCGTTTCCGAGCGATTTCGACATTTTTCTGCCCTGCGAATCGCGCACAAGCCCGTGAATAAGCACCGTATCAAACGGAACCTCGCCTGTTTGCTCAATCCCAGAGAACATCATACGCATTACCCAGAAAGGAATTATATCATAGCCCGTAACAAGGGTGTTTGTGGGGTAATAGTGCTTGAAATCGGCGGTCTCTTCGGGCCAGCCGAGGGTTGAAAACGGCCATAAAGCAGAAGAGAACCAGGTATCAAGCGTATCGGGGTCCTGCGTGATATTCTTGCTGCCGCAGTGTGCGCAGCAGTGCGCGTCTTCCTTTGAAACGGTTATTTCGCCGCAATCCGCGCAGTACCAGGCAGGTATGCGGTGACCCCACCAAAGCTGGCGGGATATGCACCAATCGCGTATATTTTCAAGCCAGTGGAAATAAATTTTTTCAAAGCGCTGGGGAACAAATTTTGTCTCGCCCTTTTTAACCGCCTCAATAGCAGGTTCGGCAAGGGGCTTCATTTTAACAAACCACTGCTTTGAAACGCGCGGCTCAACCGTTGTGCCGCAGCGGTAGCATGTGCCCACGTTGTGAACGTGCTCCTCAATCTTTACAAGCGCGCCCTCTGCTTCAAGGTCGGCAACAATAGCCTTACGCGCCTCGTAGCGGTCCATTCCCGCATATTTCGGGTAATCGGCTACAATCTTTGCATCGTCGGTTAAAACGTTTATAACCTCTAAATTATGGCGAAGACCTACTTCAAAGTCGTTCGGGTCGTGCGCAGGGGTAATTTTAACAACGCCCGTTCCGAAATCCATTTCAACATAATCGTCGGCAATAACGGGTATTTCGCGGTGAACAAGCGGCAAAATAAGGGTTTTTCCGACCAAGTCCTTATATCTTTCGTCATTCGGGTTTACCGCAACGGCAGTATCGCCCAGCAATGTCTCGGGGCGGGTGGTTGCAAGCTCCAAATAACCGCTGCCGTCCTTAAACGGGTAGCGCAAATGCCAAAAATGCCCTGCCTGCTCCTCATATTCAACCTCGGCGTCCGAAATAGATGTCTTGCAGTGGGGGCACCAGTTAATAATTCTTTCGCCCCTGTAAATAAGCCCTTTTTCGTAAAGGCGCACGAAAACCTCTTTAACCGCCTTGCTGCACCCCTCGTCAAGAGTAAAGCGCTCTCTTTCCCAGTCGCACGAAGAGCCCATTTTTTTAAGCTGCTCTATAATTCTGCCGCCGTACTGCTTTTTCCATTCCCAGGCGCGCTCCAAAAAGCCGTCTCTTCCTACATCCTCTTTGGTAAGCCCCTCCTGCCGCATTTTTTCAACAATTTTCGCCTCGGTCGCAATAGAGGCATGGTCTGTGCCGGGCACCCATAAGGTATCGTACCCCTGCATACGCTTAAAGCGGATAAGTATATCCTGAAGCGTATTATCGAGCGCGTGCCCCATATGGAGCTGACCCGTAATGTTCGGTGGCGGAATAACTATTGTGTAGGTAGGCTTATTTTCCTCGCACTTTGCATGGAAGTACCTGCCGTTAAGCCACATTTTATAAATTCTTTCTTCAACCTCTTTCGGGTCGTACTGTTTTGATAGTTCTCGTGCCATTAAGATTTCTCTCCGTCCGTAAAAAAATGTATATTAAAAAAATTAAAGGGTATATTATACTTGTCAGCGACGGATAAAGCGTTTGCACCGGCGCCGACACAGGGCGCCGGTAATAACCGACGCTCTTTTTTATTTTACAGTATCATCTGCTCCTGCTCGGCAGTACCGACAGGCTTTTTACTGCCCGCCGCCGGTAAATTACGCGTGCGGTAGCGGTGGTCGCCCTCTAAACTGTCCTTTTCGTAAAAGCCGACTTCCGAAAGCCGCTGCCCGCGCTTTTGGGTCATTACTGCTATGCCGCCGTTATCCTTTGTGGTCTTTGCGGGAACAGACGCGGTGTTTACTATAAGCATACGTCCGTTTGTGGATTTCAGCAGCAGCTCGGTATCCTCTTTTATAAAGAAAATGCTGTGCAAGGTGAATTTATCGCAATATGCCTTTATAAGCTTTTTGCGGTTGGTCTTTGTTTGGTAAGATGAAAGCGGAACCTTAGCTATTCTGCCGTTATCAAACACAAAAAGCATATATCCCTTATAATCGGCGGTCGCAACCATATAAACGGCGTTTTCCGCCTCGTCAAATTCAAGTTTTGAGGGTACATAATCGCCTAGCACGCTTGCCTTGCCGTCGGCAAATTCCGACGTACGGGATTTATAAACCTGCGATTTATTACTGAAGAACAAAAGCTCCTCTGCATTGGTGGACTCTACCGTTTGCGTTATTTCGTCCCCCTCTTTCAGCTTTTGCTCGCCGCTCATTCTGAGCGACTGCGGGGTTATTTTCTTGAAATATCCGTCCTTGGTAAAGAAAAGGGTCACGGGGGAAGTATCAAGCTCTATAGGCTCGTCCTCGCCGCCTTCCTCCGCCGCGCTTATAATTTCGGTTTTTCTGTCCTGCCCGTATTTTTCGGCGACTTCCTTTAATTCCTTAATTATTATATTCAAAAGCTTTGAGCGGGAGTTTAAAACCCCCTCCATCTCGGCGATTTCTTTCATTAAATCTTCAATATCCGCCGTACGCTTTAAAATATATTCGCGGTTTAAGTGGCGCAGCTTTATTTCCGCAACGTATTCCGCCTGAATTTCGTCTATTCCGAAGCCTATCATCAAGTTCGGCACAACCTGCGCTTCCTCATCGGTCTCGCGCACGATTTTGATAGCCTTATCAATATCAAGCAGTATTTTTTCAAGACCTTTTAAAAGGTGCAGCCTGTCCTTTGCCTTTGATAGCTTGAAGTAAACGCGGCGGCGCACACATTCCTCCCTGAACGCCACCCACTCGGAAATAATCTCCTTAACGCCCATAACGCGCGGCGAGCCTGCAATTAAAATATTGAAGTTGCAGGAAAAACTGTCTTCAAGCGGGGTCATTTTCATAACCTTTTTCATAAGTTTTTCGGGGTCTGCCCCGCGCTTCAGGTCAATTGTTATTTTAAGACCGTTCAAATCGGTCTCATCGCGAATATCGTTAATTTCGGTTATTTTTTTAAGTTTTGCAAGCTCTATTACCTTTTCTATAATCGCCTCACTCGTGGTAGTGGGCGGTATTTCGGTAATATCTATGCAGTTCTGCGATTTATCGTAAGCGTATACGCCCCGTACCTTAAAGCTGCCGCGGCCCGTTTCGTAAATTTTTTCCATAGCCGCGCGGTCGTATAAAAGCTTGCCGCCTATAGGAAAATCGGGGGCTAAAAGGGTGTCCGCCACGTTTATATCGTTATCCCTTATATAACTGATTGTCGTCTCGCATACCTCGCGCAGGTTAAACGGACAAATTGAGCTTGCCATACCTACGGCAATGCCCGTATTAGCATTTACAAGCACCGAGGGAAAGGTGACGGGGAACAGCGTAGGTTCTTTCATGGTAGCGTCGTAGTTATCCACAAAATCTACCGTGTCTTTATCAATATCATTAAAAAGCTCCGCCGCAATGGGGGAAAGCTTTGCCTCGGTATAACGCGAGGCAGCGTAAGCCATATCGCGCGAGTAGGCTTTACCGAATGAGCCCTTAGAGGCAACATACGGGTGCAGAAGCGCCTGATACCCCTCTGACAAACGCACCATGGTCTCATAAATAGCCGCGTCGCCGTGGGGGTTCAGCTGCATTGTGCGCCCCACTATATTAGCCGATTTTATTGTGCCGCCCTTTAAAAGCCCCATATTATACATTGTATATAAAAGCTTTCTGTGCGAGGGCTTAAAGCCGTCTATTTCCGGTATTGCACGGGATACTATAACGCTCATGGCATAGGGCATATAGTTGGTTTCGAGCGTGTCGGTTATCGGCTGCTCGACCGTAAGACCTGCACCGGCAATGTAAGCGTTTATTTTAGGCTTTACCGATTTCGGCTCTTTTTTCTTTTTAGTCGCCACAAACTTCCTCTTTTCTAAAATTTGTAATATCTAATGTCTAACATCTAATATCTAACGTCTAATCAGGATAAGTCCGCCTCATCAAGGTACATATAGCCGTTTTCGGCTATAAAGTCCTTTCTGCCCTGCAAATCGTCCCCGAGCAGCAGATCAAACATCTGCGAGGTGCGTTCGGCGTCCTGCGGCATAACCTTTATAAGACGGCGCGTTTCAGGGTTCATTGTGGTAAGGTTCATCATATCGGGCTGGTTTTCGCCCAGTCCCTTTGAGCGCTGAATGGTGTACCTGCCGTCCCCTATTTTATCAAGAATATCGATCTTTTCCTTTTCGTCATAGGCAAAGTAGGTCATATCCTTTGTGCCTATTTCGTAAAGCGGGGTTTCGGCAATATAAATTTTCCCCTCGTTTATAAGGGTGGGCATAAGCCTGTATATCATTGTAAGAATAAGGGTGCGAATCTGAAAGCCGTCCACGTCCGCGTCGGTACAGATTATAACCTTATTCCACCGCAGCGCCGAAAGGTCAAAGGTTGCAAGCCCCTTGTTCGCCTTAGACTTTACCTCAACCCCGCAACCGAGCACTTTAATGAGATTGGTTATAATTTCGCTTTTAAACACCTTTTCGTAATCGGCTTTAAGGCAGTTTAAAATTTTGCCCCTTACGGGTATTATTGCCTGAAATTCGGCGTTTCGCGCTAATTTGCAGGAGCCTAAAGCCGAATCGCCCTCAACTATAAATACCTCGCGCTGCTCTACGTCCTTTGAACGGCAGTCTACAAATTTATCCACCCTGTCGAGCATAGAATTTGAGGATTGCAGGGTCTTTTTAAGGTTTATGCGCTCCCTTTCGCTGCGCTCGCGGCTGCGCTTGTTTACAAGCACCTGATCGGCTATTTTATCCGCCTCGGCTTTATTTTCAATAAAATATACTTCAAGCTGATGCCGCAGGAAATCGGTCATAGCCTCGTATATAAATTTATTGGTAATAGCCTTTTTGGTTTGGTTTTCGTATGAGGTTACGGTTGAAAACGAGGAAATAACCAGCACCAGACATTCTTCAATATCCGAAAAGGTGATTTTGCTTTCGTTCGATTTATATTTGCCGCTTTGCTTTATATATGCGTCTATCTGTGAAACAAAGGCGCTGCGCGTAGCCTTTTCGGGCACGCCGCCGTATTCAAGCCAGCTTGAATTATGGTAATACTCCTTTAATGTATGGCGGTTTGAAAAGCAAAGCGCCGTGTTTATTTTAACCTTGTATTCGGGCTTGTCCTCGCGGTCTTTACCTTTGCGCTCGGTCTGCCAGAACTGAACGGACGAAAGTCTTTCCTCGCCCACGGTTTCGTTAACGTAATCCTTAATACCGTTTTTATAAACAATTTCCTGCTGCACAAAGCGCGCGCCCTGCTGCTCTTTGAAAATAAACAGCAGCCCGTCGTTTACAATTGCCTGCCTTTTAAGGGTATCAAGAAAATACTCGGTGGGAATATTAACGTCGGTAAAAACCTCAATATCGGGCTTCCAGCGGGTTTTGGTGCCTGTGTCCTTGCCGTCGTAGGGCTCTTTTTTAAGACCGCCCACATTGTAGCCTTTTTCAAAGTGCAGGTTATATTTAAACCCGTCGCGCTTTATTTCCACGTCCATATATTCCGAGGAATACTGCGTAGAACAAAGACCCAAACCGTTTAAGCCGACCGAATACTCATAGTTTGCGCCGTCGTTCGTGTTGTATTTACCGCCGGCATACAACTCGCAGTATAAAAGCTCCCAGTTAAAGCACTGTTCCTTATTGTTAAAATCAACAGGTGCGCCGCGCCCGAAATCCTGCACCTCAATAGAGCCGTCGGCATACTTTGTAACAATTATTTTCTGCCCGTAGCCCTCGCGCGCCTCATCTATCGAGTTTGATATTATTTCAAAAACCGAATGTTCGCAACCGTCAAGCCCGTCCGAGCCGAAAATAACGCCCGGGCGCTTTCGCACCCTGTCGGGGCCTTCAAGCTTTTTTATACTGTCGTTGCCGTATTCCGCGGTGGTTTTCGCCATTAGACGTATCTCTCCTTATTACAATAACTCAAAATATATTATACACCATTTTTTACCCTGCCGTCAAGTATTTAAAAACCGTTTATACGCTGTATATGCAAAAACGGCGTAGGTAAATACCTGCGCCGAAGCGTATTTTAAAAATTAACACAGCCAATTACACAAAAATCACACTTCACAATAGGAAACAATCGCGAAATCAGCATACTTGAATATTGGGGCGTCCTTATCCGTGTTTATTGCGATTACCGTTCCCGATTGCTTTATTCCCGCAATATGGTGCACCGCGCCCGAAATACCCACCGCGATATATACATCGGGGTTTACCGTTTTGCCCGTAAGCCCCACCTGAAATTCATAGGGCAGATAATCGCCGTCAGTCATTTTGCGCGTTGCGGCTATACCCCCGTTTATTTTTTTGGCGAATTACTTTATTTCCGCTATTCGGTCCCGCGCGCCGTAGCCTATGCCTATAATAATTTTGTTCTGTTCTTACTCGGCGGTGCGCACGGTTGCCATTGGCGGCTTTGTTTCGCACTTAATTTTTGCAATTATATTGCCTGAGCATGCAGGACGGTACATATAAAGCGTTTCGCCGTCGGTTTCAAGCGCGGTGCAGTCGGCGCAAAGCCCAGTGTTTAGAAGGGCGGCAACCTGCGGCGCTAACGCCTTCGATTTAATATCGCTCCCCCACAAAACCGCGTCGGGGTGACCTGAGCCGATCTTTTCCGCCGTTTTTTCGGGGGTATCGGGGTCAATTACGGTTATGTTCTCCCCTGCCGTTTTTGCAAATTCTATGGGTGAAGAGCCAACACACCACACATTTTTAAGCTTGTTTGCGCTCTCAGCAGGCTTTATTTTCTGTCTGCCCTTTTTAAGCCCTTCCTCTATCGCCCACATCAGCTTATCGCCTGGTATAAATGTGCAGTTTCGGCGGTCGGAATCGTTCTCAAAGGTTTTTAAAACACGCGTAAGCGAGCCTTTTAGCCCGCAAAGCGAAATATCGGCGTTAATATCGCCCGCCGAGAAAATTTCAACAGATTTCACCTTAGAGCGAATACTCGGCAGCCGCAGCCTTCGGCTTTTTTCAAGCGTTATAACCGCAGGCGCGGATATATTGCCGCCGTTCCCTGAGCGGTCGGTATAAGAAAGCCCGTTTTCCGTATTCTCAAGCGACATAACGTTTGTTACAAGCGAAAACCCAAGTCTTACCGCAAGTGAGGGACCTATATGCGATCTTGGTGGCGATGGCAGCCAGAACGGAGTTGTCCTGATCCTCGACCAT
>CAJJPG010000080.1 GCA_905193585.1 uncultured Oscillospiraceae bacterium | reverse complement strand
TACCATAAAGTCACTGCTATTTTAATTTTGTTTCAACTTGCTATTGCAATTTGCGCAAATTTACTGACACATAAATACCTGCAAAATGACGGATTTAATATTCTTAAGAATAAAAAAATAACGCCGCCTGAATTTAATCGGACGGAGTTATTTTTACTTGACCTAATCAAAGAATGATATCAATTTCACAAATCCCGCAATTATCGCACATTGCGGTAAGAGTAAAGCTTTTCTGGCCCTTTTGCGGCTTTACGGCTACGCGTATTTTGCCTATATACATTTTGCGGCTCGTATTTGCAACATTGCTATGGTCGCATATATCGGAGCCGGTGCCCACAATTTTTGCAGGCGCCGAAACAGAAAAGCTGACATATTCCGCTGCGTCGGGAACCGCCCGACCGTTTTCGTCAACACATTCACAGGTAAACAGCGCTATATCGCTGCCGTTTGCGGTAAAATCATTATCCTTTGTAAGCTTTAATGCCACCGGTTTTCCGGTTGTTACGCGCTTATCGGAGCATACCTCTTTGCCGCCGACATATCCTCTTACTTCAAGCGCACCGGGAGCATATTTCACATTCCATTCGCCATGGCCGTACTTTTCAATCTGCTTTTTACCGAGCGATTCTCCGTTTAAGAAAAGCTCCAGCTCCTCGCAATTCGTATAGACCGTAACGGGTATTTCCGTGCCCTCAAGACCTTTAAAATTCCAATGCGGCACGATATGCGCCATAGGCTCTTTTGTCCAATGGGATTTGTTCTGGTAAAACGCGCCTTTCTTTTGAAGGAACAAATCGAGCGCGCCCGAAACCGAGCATACTCTCGGCCACATAGCCTCTCCCCTATGCTCAACCGCCGCCCATTGGTAACAGCCGAACACGTAACTGCGCTCACGCAGGAATTTATAGGTTTTTTCTCTGCCTAAGAACCATTCGTTCGTATCTTTGTCCTTATCGCGTATTCTGCCGGCGGTATCTGTATCGAAATTCCAATCGCGTACAGAACCCGTAGCGCAGCATTCGGAAGCGAATATCGGCTTATCGGGGCGCATTTTATGTACGGCGTCGTATATGCTGAGATTATAGTTTATCCCGATAAAATCGCATTCGTCATAGATAGTGGATTTATCCGGCGTTTTATCTTCGGCGGCGGTTATAGGTCTTGTATAATCGTATTTTCTTATTTGCGCCGCTATCACTTTATGCAGTTTTTTTCCGTTTTCGGTTATATGGCGCAGCTCCTCGTTGCTTGTTGACCACATTATAACGCTCGGCCGGTTGCGGTCGCGCTTAATAAGCGACTCTAACTGCTCCATAGCCTCTTTTGTGCTTTCAAACCACCGTGCCTCGTCCATAACAAGAAAGCCCTGCTCGTCAAACGCGTCCATATAGCTTTCGGTTTGCTGATAATGGCTTGTGCGGTAGCCGTTAGCCCCCATTTCCTTCATAAGCGCAACCTTATATTTTGCTATATTTTCGGGTACGGCAAGCCCCGTAAGCCCGAAATCCTGATGAGTGCAAACGCCGTTAATAAACGTGGGCTTTCCGTTTAAAAGCAAGCCCTTATCTACTGTTATTTCAACCGTTCTGAAGCCTATTCGTGTTATGCTTTCGTCAATTTCCTCGCCGTTTATTTTAAGTACGGTTTTAACGGTATAAAGGTTGGGATTATCGCAGTCCCACAAAAGCGGATTGCAGACTTCGGCGCCGTACTTTATAACGCCCTTTTCACGAAGCTTAACCCTGCCCTCGCCCGCGGCCGTGGCCAAAACCAAGCCTTCCGCACCTATAATACTGCTTTCCAAGGCTACGGACTTATCCTCATAATCCGCATTTACAACCGTTGTTTCAAAATTTATTTGCCAGCGGTTACCGTCCAGCTTTTTATACGGTGCGTATACGCCCCATAAATCTATAGCGACAGGCTCGGTAACAGTTAAATGAACATCGCGGTAAATTCCTCCGCCCTGATACCACCAGCCCTCAAAGTCCTCGGTATTGACATATACGGCAATTATATTTTCCTTATCGTAATAAACATAATCGCTTATATCAATTTCAAAGGTATTATACCTTGAAAAATTGTGATACATAAGACAGCCGTTTAAATATACGGTCGATTTTCCCGCAATTCCGTCAAACCTTAAAAGTACACGCTTACCTTCACTGTCTTCGGGCATATTAAAATGCTTTCTGTACCATGCGTTATCGTAGTGCAAATATCCTAAAGCGCAGTTTTCGTTTTCATCGTTATCCTGATATACAACGTAATCGTGCGGAAGATCTACCCATTCCCATTTTTCAGGGTTCATTATATATCCGTAGAACTGATCGGGTGTATCGGAATAATTATATGCGGCGGGGCCTGAAAGCTTACGCTCGGTTTTGCTTTGGCAGTATATAAAGCCCTTATCTTTAGATATAGGCTCGGCTATATCCCCCTTGTGAAATCTCCAACCGCCGTTTAATATTATTTCTTTTCGCAAAATAGATCGCCCTTTCGGAAATTTTAAAATTATCAATAATGTATATTTATGTTTTTACCCATTATTCCGGTATAAGCACCCTGCTTTATTTTTGCGGCATTTTCTGTATGTGCCAAAAGCCATTTATTTTTAGCTGTTAATAATTTGTCGTTGCTTTCAGTATCAAGAGGGGTATTTGTTCCCTCAGTAAGCGCTACTATACAACCGAAACCGCTGTCCGCCGTCTGACACGGAGTATAGTGGAGTGTTGTGGCATAAACCTCGGTTACTGTGCCTTTCGGTAAATAGAACGCTTTGAATTTTGAAGAATCGATTTTTCCGTTTTCAATATCCCATCTGTGTCCCAAAATCAAAACCAACGGAGTAACCGCTATATTTATTTCACTTGAGGTATGCCATTCAGTTGCATTAAGCAGGGAATTATGACCGCAGCAATAACCAACTTGGGTAGGCAATGTACCAAACAGCTTGTTCTTAATATATTCCGATGCAGCAAGGCTTTTAAATTCGTCGTTTTCGGCTGTATAGCTTACCCAATCAGGAACCGGCATCTTTTCCGCCGCCTCAATAATTTCATTACGAATAGCGTCCGGCATCGTCAGAACTCTGCCGAATTTTTTGTATTTTTCCGAAAAAACACTTAAAACTTCTATATTTGGATTTTTTGCCTGTAAATTTTCAAGCATAAATATTCTCCTATACCATATGTAGCCGTTAAAATAATATATCTCGCATTTTTTGTCGAAGTATGTATAATTCTTCGCAAATAAATCCGTCGAGTTAATAATCCGACGGATTTATTTTAACGGTAATAATAAATGCAGTCAATCGGCATTATAATTATTTTCCAAAAAGGACTATTTCTCCGATTCCGACCTCTGCTTTATCCGCGCCGGGAGCCACCGTAATTTTAACGGAAGTGACCTGCAGCTCCGAAAAATCGGCGGCAGACGCACCGCAGATAAACTTCTCATCGCCTGTTGTTTCGCCTTGATAAGCCGCAAGAGTATATGTGCCGGTTTCCGCGTCAAACGCAAGGTTATCAATATACTTTACAGTGCCGTCCGCACAGGTAAATTCAATATGTTTAACCGCATCAAACGCAACCGCCGCAGAGGCAGCGTTATATACCATAATCGCCCTGACGGTTCTTGCCTTTTTAAAGGTCATATTTATAGTTGTTTCACCTGAAAATACCGCGTCGGGTGAAACATAATCGTTAAAGAAAGAATTTGCGCCGCCGCTTGCACTCTGCCAAGTACTGCCCTTACTGTTTATAAGCTTATCCGTCAAAGCCGATACGGAGCTGCCCGTTTTTATATTTACGGCGGAAACCTCCGCGTCGGGCGCAATATTTGAATATCCGCTTATAAATGACGGTAAAGCCTGCAAAGAATTAAGTGTCGGACCGTTGGCATACATAACCGTTTCGCCCGTCGAATTTGTCACCCATTCGATTTTATCCATAGCTATATGGCGCTTGTAGGAAGGGGTTGCAGGATCGTCATGCACATGGTATATTATGTACATATCGCCGTTTTCCTCAATAAATGAATGATGACCTGTGCCTGATATTTCGCCTATTCTGTCCACACCGAGAAGAACGCCGCCCTCTTCGGCAGATAATTTTTTAAAACTGCCGAGAGGTTTATCGCTCACAGCCTGAATTACCTTATAGTTATCCGCGTCATAGCCGTTTACCGAAAGAGTGAGATAATATTTACCGTTATGCTCTGTCATCCAGGGGCCTTCGTTAATGTTATTTCTTTCGTATGAAACGGCTCTGTTCTCGGTCAAAAAGGCCAATGTGCCGTAATCTGGCGTTTCCCAATCGTTCATCTTAATTCCGGCTATTATTGATCCCGAATCAACATAGAGTGAAAAGTAAAGATATTTGCCGCCGTCGGTATCAACAAAGGGATGAAAGTCAATCGCCTTTATCTGCTGCTTACCCGCGCTTTTAATCTTTCCGGCACTGACCGCTTTCGTTATAATCTCATACGGGTCAAATACCGAATATTTTAAATACTCGGCATAGCCGATATTATCGTCGCCGTTCTTGCCTGAAAGTGCAGTACCGTCGGCATATTTATAATCCGAATGATTAATAAGCTTAAATTTGCCCGTATAAGAATCACCGACAGCAACATACGGCACCTTTACGTCTTTACTTCCGTCCGCCGCAAATTTTTGCGGTGTGGCGCTGAAAAACAAATAATACTTTTTCGTTGTTTTCTCGTAAATCGCTTCCATTGCCCAAATATCCTTATTAACGGCAACAGCGGCGGATTTCCCGTTTTCATCAACAATTTCTATCTTTCCCGATTCCTTCCAATTCACTAAATCGGTACTTGTGTAAACCGGAAAAGTCTGGGCAGAGCCGGAGCCTGTTACATACATAACATATTTGCCGTCCGCCGCCTTAAAAACCGATGGGTCTGCGCCGTAAACGGTTGACTGACCCACGGAATTACGGTAAAACAATTCGCTGTTAATTGAAGAAAGACTTAACTTACCGTTTTTTTTTACATTTCCCGCATTATACACGAGCGGCTGAACCGAGCTTTCGGCATTCCCCGAAAGCAAAAGCTTTTTCAAAGCCGCAAGATCCGATGCGTTAAGCCTGCGGTTGCCGTCAAGATCGGCGGCACGGATATTAAGCTGATTGACCGAAACTTCCGATAACGCCTTTTTGGCTGTAACAAGGTCTCTGATATCGGTAGCTCCGTCATCGTTTGCGTCACCGTTAACGGCGTAGATATCCGACCAGAACAGTTCTGTCGCGGCAATACCGTAATTCGCAAAATCGGGATATTCAAATCCCTCAACCGTAACGTGGGTACCGTTAACAACCCTTTGCTGATATTTATACTGGTATGTTCCGCTGAATGCGGTTATCGTACCGTATTCTTTTACAGCACCCGATGTTCCGTTCTCAACATAAAGCTTATAAGCCGTCGAGTCCTCACCGCAGTGAACAATATAAGCGTTAAGTCCTGCCGTCTTGATTTTTGCGATTTGATTCTCATCAAGCTGATAATACTGCTCACTGTACCCGCCGTCTGTTCCGCTCTTATAACGGCTGAGACGCAGCTGCGGCTTGCTTAAATCATCAAGAACCAAACGCAAATCAATTTGATCGTATACGGCAATTTTTTCAACCTCCGCATATCCGTAAAGCGTTGTGCCTATAAATTCCTTATCGCCGCTCGTGACGGTTTTCAAATCGCTCTTATAATTTATTCTGTAAATATAATTATCCCTTGCACCGTCACATTCAACCGTACTTTTGTCAGAAAGCGTTATGAAATTGTTAAAGCTTTCTGCGGTAAAGGAATAGCGGTCAACCGTAATTCCTCCGTTTTCGGCATTGCCTACGGGGAAGGTATAAGCTCCGTCTTTGTCGGCGTTGAGGAGACTGCCGTTAACCGTTATATATTCTCCCACGGCGGTATCCGCACTGAATTTAAGAATATCGCCCAAGTGGCAGATTTCGGGAAGCTCGGAATCGCCGAGCTTGTTTGTTACAGTTATATCCGCGCGAGTCGCTTTTTCAAAAGCCTCACATACTCCCTGCAATGTAGAACCTGCAAGAGCCTCCGGGAATTCATAACCGGTTGTTACCATTGTCGCGCCGCTTATAACGGTAGAATGCCTGAAGGACTGAATCTGCTGATTGTTTATTGTTTTGCTCGGCGACCAATACTCCGCCGCCTTTGTCACAAGCGCGGAATCCTCCGCCGTTTCGCAAAATACGGAGAAAAGTGTGAGTGATGCCGATTTATGAGCGAAATAAATATCAAGCCCGTCATTTGCCATTTTTAAAATCTGCGCTTCGCTTAATTCGCTTATATGCTCTTTCCAGCCATCATCCTCGCCCTTACATAAAAGGCTGACGCTGCTGCTGTCGGCTTTGATTTCAATGCTGTATGTCACGGCGTTCTTTGTTATTGCGCTGTAACCGTAAAGCTGAATTCCGCCGAGAATTGTTGCGGTTTCGGGGTAATTAACGGTTCCGTCTTCCTTTAAAATATCCGAATATTTAAATTTGGTATGGAATATAAAATTACCCTTTTGATCGGCAAAGCTGCAAGTGCCCGCACCTATTTGCCGCGCAGCAGTGCCGTCCGACTTTAATATCGTATTAAATGTTTGAGTATCAACGGCAATATCGAATTGCTCGGTATTTTCCTTTGAAATCGCATATTTGTATACACCGTCAGCCGTCGGTGTTACGGCCGTTCCGTTAATTTTAACCGTTGAATGGTTAAAAGCGGTGTTTTCAACCGTAAATTCGCAGGAATCGCCTACCTTATAGCTTTCCTTAAGGCCCTTTAATACCACCGTATCAATACCGCTTTTTGTAATTGAGGTGGTAACGCCGATACCGAGCAGTCCCTGTGCGGCAAAATCAATTATAGTATCGGAGGTAAAGAAATAACCGGTAGTTGCGATTTTTACAGCCGTGTTATCGGAAATATGAAATATCTGATACACCTTACGGTTGCCGACACTCTGTTTTGAGGACGCAGAGTCAACCGAGCCTATTAAATCGGCGACACCGTCACGTTCAATAAATGCGCTGAATACGGTATTATCGGATTTAATAAGGAAAACGTCAATTCCGCCGTTTTGAATATCGGAAATCTGTGAATCGGAAAGAACATATGTATTTACAAGCCATTCCTCCCACGAATTCCCGGAATAATAATATCTGATTTCCCAAGCGGAAGCTCCGGTTTTATAAAGGCTGATAAAATATTGCTCGGCCTTGCTTCCCCAACCGTCAAACCGAACCGCCGCAAACCGCTTACCTGTTTCTGCAGCTGTCATCGAATCGGCGCTTGCCTCGAGTTTTGTATGGAACAGGAATTTTGCTCCGTCCGCTCTCATGGCATTGTCTATTTTCGTACCGTTATATGCATCATTGCTGAAATCGCCGCTGTTGCCGCTTCCGCCGACATACGATTTGAATTTTGTATAGCTTATATTCGGTTGAGCATTATTTGACAATAACACCTGAGCCGCAACAGCGCCCGTATAGCCTGTGCCGTAGAAATAGCCGACAGTCGTCATATCAACAGATGTACCGACGCCGCTTTCTTTTCTGTTTAAAACGGCGTAAATTTGACGATTGTTTACAGTAGATTTATAGCTGCCTATACAGTCTATAATACCTCCGCACTCGACATACGCCGTATAAGTATAATTTCCGTTGTATGTAAGGTAGGTTTTCAGTCCGTCGTCACTTGAAATTTTTGCAAGCTGCTCATCGCTTGGAGTATAAGACGCAAGCTTTTTGTCAGGATATTGACCCGTTCCCTTTGAAAAACCGACAGTCCAATTACCGTCCTGCTTATAAAGACACAAAAAATACTGTTCTGCGCCGCCCGTGCCGTAACCGCGGAATTCGGCTAACAAATACGGATGATACACATCGCCGCCTGCAAAGGCAGCCATATCCTCTGCCGAGCTTTTAAAAACGGTTTCAAAAACATAATAATAACCGTTTTTACTGCCTATAAGCTTTTCGTAAGTACCGTTTCCGACGCTTTCGGGAACATTAGTTTTACTGAAATTGTTTTCCTTATTGCCAATCTCGGAATTTTTAACAAATTCCGCCGTCTGCGCTCCCGTAAGCCCGTCGGCGGCGGTCTCCTCCGCCATTATGCCGCCTTGGGGAATAAGCGACGCCGCCAACATCGCCGAGAGTAAAACTGCCAGGACTTTTTTGATTTTTTTCATAATCGAACCTCCTGTTTTTATTGAAAATTTAAGGACATCCGTCCATAGGTTATAAATGCAATTTCTGAATTTCCCGTAAGCTTTACAAGCAAACAAAACATACATTGCTTATATATAAGTATAATTATAGTTGAAAATAACAGAATAGCTATTGTTGTAAAATATAT
>CAJJPG010000079.1 GCA_905193585.1 uncultured Oscillospiraceae bacterium | reverse complement strand
TGCATAACCGCTAAAGTATCTCCTTTTTGCGGTGCTGATAACTGAATTGCTGCCATAATTGCCTTACCTCCGATTGATTTTTTCTTTTAACTCTTGTATTTTACTACTATATATTGTATAATACAAGTACTTTTTATAAAATTAAAAGGAGTAGTCTTTATGAAATGCCCTTTTTGCAGCTTTGAGGAAAGCAAGGTAATCGATTCCCGCCCGACGGACGAGGGTCAGAGAATACGCCGCCGCAGGGAGTGTTTAAGCTGCGGTAAACGTTTTACTACTTATGAAATAATTGAAAGCCTGCCGATAATCGTTATAAAGAAGGATAAATCGCGCGAAACCTTTAACAGGGACAAGCTTATGACAGGACTTTTGCGCGCCTGCGAAAAGCGTCCGGTATCAATAGACACGCTTGACAATATGATCGACGAAATTGAAACCACCCTGCAAAATTCGCTTGACAGGGAAGTAAGCAGCGAAAAAATAGGTCAGCTTGTTATGGAAAAGCTCAAAAAGATAGACGAGGTGGCGTATGTTCGCTTTGCCTCTGTTTATCGCCAGTTTAAGGATATCAACACATTTATGCGCGAATTAAATAAACTGCTTGCAAGCGATTAACGGAGAGTATTCTATGAATGAAAACGAGAGAATGGCGGAGCTGCTGCTCCCCGATATTACCAAAACCCCCGATTATTACGAGGAATTATATAAGCCGAGAAATTTACCCGAGGGTGCGCGCGTTACCCGCGTAGCGCCCAGCCCTACGGGATATTTGCACCTCGGCACGCTTTTCACCGCGCTTGTGAACCGCATTACCGCAACGTCAAGCGGCGGAATTTTCTACACCCGAATTGAGGATACCGACAAAAAGCGCGAGGTTGAGGGCGGTATTGACGATATTATAGGCGGGCTTGACCGTTTCGGAATAAAAATTGACGAGGGCTTTATAAGCGGTGATAAACAGATAGGCGATTACGCGCCCTATAAGCAGAGCGAGCGCGCCGAGATTTATCAGACCTACGCCAAAAGCCTTATAAAACAGGGGCTTGCTTACCCCTGCTTTTGCACGCCCGAAGAGCTCGAAGAAACGCGCCGCGTTCAAGAGGAGCAAAAGGTGCGCACCGGCTACCACGGCGAGTGGGCAAAGCACAGAAATATAACCGCAGACGAGGCAGCAGCACTTATAGCAGAGGGCAAGCCGTATGTTGTGCGTCTGCGTTCCCCCGGAAATGAAGAAAATAAAATTGTATTTGACGATTGTATTAAGGGCAAAATAGAAATGCCCGAAAATGACGAGGATTTTGTAATTTTAAAATCAGACGGAATACCCACCTACCACTTTGCGCACGCGGTGGACGACCACTTAATGCGCACCACCCACGTTTTGCGCGGGGATGAGTGGATATCCTCGGTGCCTAAGCACATTCAGCTTTTTAAACTCTTAGGCTTTAAGGTGCCGAAATACGGGCATATTTCCCCCATTATGAAGCTTGAAAACGGCGCAAAGCGCAAAATTTCAAAGCGTAAGGACCCCGAGGCGGCGGTGCATTTCTTCGCTGAAGAGGGCTATGACCCGAACGGAGTTATAGAGTATCTTATGACAGTGGCGGCTTCCGATTTTGAGGACTGGCGCAGAGCCAACCCCGAAAAGCCGTATACCGAATTTAAGTTCAACCTTAAAAAAATGAGCGTTTCGGGCGCGCTTTTCGATAGCGATAAGCTGAACGACGTAAGCAAGACATATATATCAAAGCTTTCGGGTAACGAGGTGTATAACCGCCTTACAGAGTGGGCGCGCGAATTTGATGCGGAATTTCATTCGCTCCTGATACGCGACCCCGATTACACAAAGGCCATGCTTTCAATAGACCGCGACGTTCCCAAGCCCCGCAAGGATATTGCGAAGTGGAACGAAGCGAAAAACTATTTCTCCTACTTTTTTGCAGAGCTTTATAAGGAAGACCTTACGCTGCCCGAGAATATTAACCCCGCAGACGCAAAGGCTTTTCTGCAAAAATACAAAACTCTTTACAACACATCGGACGACCGACAGCAATGGTTCAATGTTATTAAAAGTATTGCGCCCGAAATCGGTTTTGCCGCAGAAACAAAGCAGTATAAGGCAGACCCCGCAAACTTTAAGGGTCACGCCGGTGATTTAAGCACGGTTTTACGCATTGCAATAACCGGCAGGCGCAACACCCCCGACCTATGCAGTATTATGCAGGTTTTGGGGTATGATACCTGTATCGCGCGAATTGATAAGGCGATAAATACGCTTTAAAAGGAGTTTTTAAATTGTCAGAAGAAATTAAAACGGCTGAAAATGCCGCAGCCTCAAATTTTATACATGATTTTATAGACGAGGACCTGAAAGAGGGAGTATACACCCACGTTCAGACCCGTTTTCCGCCCGAGCCTAACGGATATTTGCATATCGGTCACGCAAAGGCTATCTGCATAGATTTTTCAACCGCTGAAAAATACGGCGGCGTTTGCAACCTGCGCTTTGACGATACAAACCCTGTTAAGGAAGACGTTGAGTATGTTGACGCTATAGAGCGCGATATTAAGTGGCTTGGTTTTAATTGGGCTAACGTTTACTATGCGTCGGATTATTTTGATTTTCTTTACGAGTGCGCCCTAAAGCTTATTGATAAAGGGCTTGCCTATGTTGACGAGGCTTCGGCTGATGAAATACGCGAAATGCGCGGAACGCTTACAGAGCCGGGCACCGAAAGCCCCTACCGCAACCGCCCGATTGAAGAAACAAAAGAGCTTTTCCGCCGTATGACCGACGGTGAATTTCCCGACGGCGCAATGGTGCTGCGGGCTAAAATTGATATGTCTTCTTCTAACCTTAATATGCGCGACCCGATTATTTACCGCATTATGAAAGCTACCCACCACCGCACGGGGGATAAATGGTGCGTATACCCGATGTACGACTTTGCGCACCCGTTAAGCGATGCGAAGGAGGGAGTCACGCACTCGCTTTGCTCGCTTGAATTTGAAAATCACCGCCCGCTTTACAACTGGTTTTTAGAGGCGCTTGATATTCCTAACCCGCCACGCCAGATAGAGTTTGCGCGTATGAACTTAAACTACACCCTTACCAGCAAGCGCAAGTGCCTAAAGCTTGTAAACGACGGCTTGGTAAGCGGCTGGGACGACCCCAGAATGGCTACCATATGCGGCATGCGCCGCCGCGGCTACCCCGCCGAGGCTATACGTGCGTTTGTTGATAAAATAGGCGTTTCAAAGGCGTACAGCGTTATTGATTACGCGCTGCTTGAATCCTGCGTGCGGGATAACCTTAACGAGAACGCCGACCGCGCAATGGCGGTTTTGCGCCCGCTGAAAGTAATAATTGATAATTACCCCGAAAACAAGACCGAGGAAATTGAAATTGACGTAAACCCCGGTAAGCCCGAAAAAGGCAAGCGCAGCGTTACCTTTTCACGGGAAATATTTATTGAGCAGGACGATTTTATGCTTGACCCGCCAGGCAAATATTTCAGGCTTTGCCCCGCAAAAGAGGTTCGCTTAAAAGGCGCTTACTACATTAAATACACCTCCCACGAAACAGACGAAAACGGCAATATAACCGCCGTTCACTGCACCTATGACCCCGAAAGCTACGGCGGCGAAACGCCCGACGGCAGAAAGGTAAAGGGCACGCTGCACTGGGTGAGCGCGGATAATTCGGTTGAAGCCGAGGTAAGGCTTTACGAGCGGCTCTTTAATGTGCCGAACCCGAGCGATGAGGAGGGAGTATCCTCCTTTGCGGATAATATTAATCCCGAATCGCTCACGGTGCTTAAAAATTGCCGAATAGATAAATCGCTGGCAAACGTTAAACCGGGGGACACTTTCCAGTTTATGCGACAGGGTTATTTCTGCACCGATACCGAGTCATCACCCGAGCACCTTGTATTCAACCGCACCGTGGCGCTGAAAGACTCGTTTGCTAAAAAGGCGTAAGCTATGACCGTTAAAGACATATTTGATTTTTTAAACGGATTAGCGCCCGTAAATACCGCCTGCGATTTTGATAACGTGGGCATATTGGTGGGCGACCCGTCAGCCGAGGTGAGCGGTGCTGTGGTGGCGCTTGATTGCACCACTTCTGCCATAAAAACGGCGCGGGATAATAACTGCGGGCTTATAATAACCCACCACCCCGTTATATTCAACCCGCTGAAGACCGTACTTGCGGGCAGTACCGTTTTTGAACTTATAAAAAGCGGCATTTCGGTTATATCAATGCACACGAATCTTGATATTGCCGTATCGGGCGTTAATGATTGCTTATGCCACGCGCTTGAATTTGATAATTTTGAAAAAAGACCCGCAAGCGACGGCTATCTGCTGAATTTTGCAGAGCTTGATACTCCGCTTTCGGCGGAAAAATTGGCACGGCATATTAAAGAAAAGCTCGGTGGCAGCGTTAAATTTACCGACAGCGGAAAAAGCATAAAAAAAATCGCTCTCTGCTCGGGCAGCGGCGGCGGATATGTTTTTGATACTGCGGTATCGGGCTGCGACGCGCTTATAACGGCGGATGTTAAGCACAATATTTTCATAGATTCAGAGCGCCTTGGAATTTCCGTATTTGACGCGGGGCATTTTGATACCGAAGATGTGGTTACAGAACCGCTTAAAAACGTGCTTTCGCAAAAATTTAAGGACTTACGCTTTTTAACCGACCGTACCGGCGGTATTAAATATGTATAAAAAACACGCCATACAGCGGCAGAAATACCGCTGTACGGCGTGTTTTTACGAATCAAAGCCGATTTTCGGACAAATATTCGCTAAAACGCTTGACAAAACGCGGCGTTTGTGATATTTTATATTAGTATGCGGCAGTATGCGCCGCAACGAAAATTTTATATTGGGAGGTGTAACAGTGCCAACGTTTAACCAATTGGTTCGCAACGGTCGTGAAACTGTTGAGAAAAAGGCAAAGGCTCCGGCTCTTTTAAAGGGTTATAACTCTATGAAACGCCGCCAGACCGATAACGATTCTCCGCAGAAGCGCGGCGTTTGCACAGCCGTAAAGACTTCCACGCCGAAGAAGCCGAACTCAGCGCTCCGTAAAATTGCGAGAGTACGTCTTTCCAACGGAATCGAGGTTTCAGCCTACATTCCCGGAATAGGTCACAATCTTCAGGAGCACAGCGTTGTGCTTATCAGAGGCGGACGTGTTAAGGATCTCCCCGGTGTGCGTTACCATATCGTGCGCGGAACCCTTGATACGCAGGGCGTTGCAAAGAGAATGCAGAGCCGTTCAAAGTACGGTGCAAAGCGTCCTAAAGCAGGTGCGAAGTAATTTTTAAGTGAATTATCTCTGCTGCAATTAAGCGCAGCGGCGTTTTATATATATTTAACGCCTCTGCCTGGTGCCACGGGGAAAAGCTTCGAGTACCAATGAATTCATTACTATGAAGGAGGGAAGTAAAGTGCCAAGAAGAGGCTTTGTCGCAAAACGCGACGTATTGCCGGATCCGGTATACAATTCAAAGAAGGTAACCCGCCTTATCAACAACATTATGCTTGACGGTAAGAAGGGCGTTGCTCAGCGAATAGTATACGGCGCTTTCGACATTATCAGTGAAAAAACGGGCAAGGACCCGCTTGAGGTATTTGATCAGGCTATGGAAAATGTTATGCCGCAGCTTGAGGTTAAGGCTGTCCGTAAGGGCGGCGCCACATACCAGGTACCTTTTGAGGTTCGCGCCGAAAGAAAGCAGACTCTCGGTCTGCGCTGGCTGACAACTTACAGCCGCGCCCGTTCTGAGAGAACTATGAAAGAGCGTCTCGCGGGCGAGATTTTAGACGCCGTTAACGGCATGGGCGGCGCTGCCAAGAAGCGTGAGGATACTCACAAGATGGCAGAAGCCAACAGAGCGTTTGCTCACTACAGATGGTAGTTTGTATCTACTGATATTTTGTTTCCGTTTTATGCGGATTGGAGGTTAATATGCCAAGAAAAGTATCTCTTGAAATGACAAGAAATATTGGTATAATGGCACATATTGACGCCGGTAAAACTACCACCACCGAGCGTATCCTTTTCTATACCGGTATTAACCGTAAGATGGGCGAAACTCATGACGGCGCGTCAACTATGGACTGGATGGAGCAGGAGCAGGAGAGAGGTATTACAATCACCTCCGCTGCTACCACTTGCTTCTGGAAAAACCATCGTATCAATATTATCGACACTCCCGGACACGTTGACTTCACCGTTGAAGTTCAGCGTTCTCTCCGCGTGCTTGACGGCTCTGTAACCGTTTTGTGCGCAAAGGGCGGTGTTGAGCCGCAGTCTGAAACCGTTTGGCGTCAGGCTGATGAATACCACGTACCGAGAATGATATACATTAATAAAATGGATATCATGGGTGCGGATTTCTACCACGTTCTTGATATGATTAAGGAGCGTTTCAACTGCAACGGTGTTCCGATTCAGCTGCCTATCGGCTCTGAGGACACTTTCAGAGGAATCGTTGACCTTGTTAACATGGACGCGGAAATTTACTACGATGACCTCGGAAAGGACGTTAGACACGAGCCTATCCCCGAGGATATGGTAGAGCTTGCCAACAAATATCACACCGAGCTTATCGAGCATATTGTTGAGCAGGATGAAGAGCTGATGGAAAAATACTTCGAGGGCGAAGAGCCGTCTGTTGAGCAGATTAAGAAGATAATCCGTCAGTCCACAATAGCTAATAATATGGTGCCGATTACCTGCGGTACTTCATACAGAAACAAGGGCGTTCAGCCGCTCCTTGACGCTATTGTTGATTATATGCCGGCTCCGACCGACATTGAGGCTATTAAGGGTACCAACCCCGAGACCGGCGAGGAAGAGGACAGGCACTCTTCCGATACAGAGCCGTTCTCCGCTCTTGCGTTTAAAATCGCTACCGACCCGTTCGTCGGTAAGATTTGCTTCTTCCGTGTTTACTCGGGTACTGTTGACGCAGGCTCCGGCGTTTACAACTCGGTTAAGCAGAACAGAGAGCGTATGGGACGTATTCTGCAAATGCACGCTAACCACCGCGAGGATATTGAAACCTGCTACGCCGGCGATATTGCCGCTGCCGTAGGTCTCAAAAACACCACCACCGGCGATACACTGTGCGACGAGA
This sequence comes from uncultured Oscillospiraceae bacterium, assembly GCA_905193585.1. Lineage (GTDB taxonomy): Bacteria > Bacillota > Clostridia > Oscillospirales > Acutalibacteraceae > UBA737. The sequence continues at coordinate 1,312 of CAJJPG010000079.1, read as the reverse complement.
AGCACCCGATCATTCTTGAATCGATGAACTTCCCCGAGCCGGTTATCCGCGTTGCCATTGAGCCGAAGACCAAAGCGGGTCAGGAAAAAATGGGTCTTGCCCTTGCAAAACTTGCAGAAGAAGACCCGACCTTTAAGTGCTATACCGATGAAGAGACAGGTCAGACCATTATTGCAGGTATGGGTGAGTTACACCTTGAAATAATCGTTGACCGTCTTCTCCGTGAATTTAAGGTAGAAGCAAACGTTGGCGCACCGCAGGTTGCTTATAAAGAGAGCATCCGCAAGAAGGTTGACCACGAAACCAAGTATAAGCGCCAGTCGGGCGGTTCGGGTCAGTACGGTCACGTTAAAATTATCGTTGAGCCTAATGAGTCGGGCGCCGGCTATGAGTTTATTAACGCCGTTACCGGCGGTACCATTCCGAAGGAATTCATTCCTGCGGTTGATACAGGTATACGCGGTGCTTTGCAGGCGGGCGTGCTTGCAGGTTACCCGGTAGTTGACGTTAAGGTTACTCTGTACGACGGATCTTACCACGAGGTTGACTCTTCCGAAATGGCGTTTAAGATTGCCGGTTCTATGGCATTCAAAGAGGCTTGCCGCTTAGCAGACCCGGTACTCCTTGAGCCTATCATGAAGGTTACGGTTATTGTACCTGAGGAGTATATGGGCGACGTTATTGGCGACCTTAACTCTCGCCGCGGCGAGATTCAGGGCTTTGAGGATCGCTCGGGCGTTAAGCAGATAAACGCTCGCGTACCGCTCGGCGATATGTTCGGTTACGCTACCGACCTGCGCTCTAAAACACAGGGCCGCGGTCAGTATGTAATGGAGCCGGACGGCTACAAGGAAGTTCCGAAGAGCATTTCCGAGAAGATTATTTCTGCCCGTGCAAAGAAAGACTGATAAATTAAGTAAATAATGCTTGCATTTTCAAGTCTTTTTTGTTAAACTATAAGTAAATAAAAACTGCACATAGTATAAGGAGGAAAATATACAATGGCAAAGGCAAAATTTGAAAGAAATAAACCCCATGTAAACATTGGTACCATCGGTCACGTTGACCATGGTAAGACCACTCTGACCGCAGCTATCACCAAGTATCTTTCTTTGAAGGGTCAGGCTCAGTTCGAGGATTACGCGAACATCGATAAGGCTCCTGAAGAGAGAGAGCGCGGTATTACAATCAACACCGCTCACGTTGAGTACGAGACCGACAAACGTCACTACGCTCACGTTGACTGCCCCGGACACGCTGACTATGTTAAGAACATGATCACCGGTGCTGCTCAGATGGACGGCGCTATCCT
>CAJJPG010000078.1 GCA_905193585.1 uncultured Oscillospiraceae bacterium | reverse complement strand
ATACCCCTCAGTCAACTTCGTTGACAGCCGCTGACGGCGGCGGTCCCCTCTGTCACTTCGTGACGTCTCCCCACACCGTGGGGAGCAACCCCCCTCTATTTCGGCAAAGCCGAAAAGAAGGAAGCCTATGGGCGGCAAAGCCGCCATCTAACATCTAAAGTCTGATATCTAAGGTCTAAATATCAAATACCCCCGAGTACACATGGTACCCGGGGGTATTTAACTTAAAGACAAAAAAGTGTCAGATTACGCCTTTACCTTATTGTAACGGGTAACTAAAGCAGACTTCTTTCTTGCTGCGTTGTTCTTGTGAATGATACCCTTAACCGCAGCCTGATCTATCTTTTTAACGGCGGCAGTTACAACCTCAGCCATATCGGCAGAGCCGGCGTCCATTGCGGCGTCCGCTTTCTTAACGGCAGTTCTCAAAGCGGAACGGTAAGCCTTATTGCGCTCATAATTAGCCTTGCTGACTAACACGCGCTTTTTCGCAGATTTAATATTCGGCATCGTGACACCTCCTAACACATTACTCACAGTACAAGTTATAATATCACATTTTAAAAGAAAATGCAACAGTTTTTTTAAAGTTTCTTTTATTTTTTAAAAAACGCCGGTCAGCCGTAGGCTGACCGGCAGAAAAACCGTGCTTTAATTCAGCTTAGCAAACCTCGGCAATATCAAAAATCTTGCCGGGCAGCTCTTCCTTATCGGCTGAAACGGTGAATATAAATTCAACGTCCGAAATAGCGGAAACTCTTTCAAGGAAAGCCGCTAATTTATCAAAATCGCGCTCACCGATTCTCAAAGTTGCATCACCGAAAATGTGTGTAACGTCGTTATTGCCCGCCTTAATTCCGGCTACCATACCGTAGTATTCGCCGTAGCCCGAAATGCCGTAGCTTTCAGCATCAATAAGACGCGCCTTGTGTGTTACCGAATATGTCAGGGTATCACCTTTTTCAATGCATACAACGTTGCCGAGGCTTTGTTCCGCAGCGGCATTTACCATATCCACTAATTTTTTGGTTTTACCCGAGCCCTTTTTTCCGATAATGAGTTTAATCATTTATACCAACTCCTTTTATATTTAACTGCCTGCGGCAGCTTTTTTACCCGTTAAGGCGCGCCTCAAGCTCCGCCTTTTGCGCTTCATAGCCCGGCTTGCCGAGCAGTGCGAACATATTTTTCTTATAGCTTTCAACACCCGGTTGATCGAACGGATTAACGCCGAGCATATAGCCCGAAATTGCGCACGCCTTTTCAAAGAAGTAAATAAGCCTGCCGAGGTTTTCTTCATCCGGTTTATCAACATTTATAACAAGATTCGGCACGCCGCCGTCGGTATGCGCCAAAACCGTGCCCTCAAATGCCTTTGAATTTACATAGGACATAGTTTTGCCGGCAAGGAAATTAAGACCGTCGCCGTTATCCGCGTCCTCTTCAATCACAACGTCCTTATCGCTTTCGCCAAAAGTTACAACCGTTTCAAACATTAAGCGGCTGCCGTCCTGTACGAACTGACCCATTGAGTGAAGGTCGGTTGAGAACGTAACCGAAGCCGGGAAAAGACCCTTATTATCCTTGCCCTCACTCTCACCGAAAAGCTGCTTGAACCATTCCGCCATCATAGTAAAGCGGGGTTCATAGCTTACAAGCAGCTCTACCGATTTACCCTTGCGGTAAAACGCGTTGCGGAGAGCCGCGTATAAATAGCAGTCGTTTTTATACATATCAGGCTCGTTGTATTCTTTCATAGCCGCCGCGGCGCCTGCCATAAGCGCGTCAATATCCGCACCCGCAGCCGCAATCGGTAAAAGACCTACCGCGGTAAGAACTGAATATCTGCCGCCTACGTCGTCCGGCACTACAAAGCACTCGTAGCCCTTTTCATCGGCTAACTTTTTAAGAGTGCCGCGCGCCTTATCGGTGGTGCAGTAAATTCTCTTTGCGGCTTCTTCCTCGCCGTACTGCTTTTCAAGCAGATCGCGCAGGACTCTGAAAGCCACCGCCGGCTCGGTTGTGGTGCCCGATTTTGAAATAATGTTTACCGAAACGCGCTTGCCCTCGCACAGCTTTACAATATCCGAAAGATATGCGCCGCTTATGCTGTTGCCCGCGAAATAAATTTCGGGACCATCGCCCTTTAGCTGATTGTAGAACGGTCCCTTTAAAAACTCTATAGCGGCGCGCGCACCGAGGTATGAGCCGCCGATGCCTATAACTATGAGTATATCGGTATCCTTACGAATCTTCGCGGCTGCCGCCTTGATTCTCGCAAATTCCTCTTTATCGTAATTTACGGGCAGGTCTACCCAGCCCAAAAAGTCGTTGCCGAGACCTGTTTTATCGTTTACAAGCCCGTGAGCCGCCGATACCTGAGTTTCAAGACCCTTAATATCGTTTTCTCTGATGAACTGTTTGGCATATGCCGAATTAAATTTAATAGCCATTTTAACCCCTGGATTCTTTAAATTTTGGTTTCCTGTTTATATATTACAATAAATCCCCGACTTTTTCAAGTACGAAAAGCGATATTCATTAAAAGTTTTCATAATTGAAATAATCCTTTTAAAATCTGCCGCAGTGAAAAGCCGAGCGAGAGCCTTTCCGCGTCCTCCGCCGCCGTTATAGGAATTTCGCCCAGGGTCTCGTCGCCAAGCTTTACGGTCACCGTGCCGAGCGTGGCGCCCTTCTTTACGGGAGCGGTTATATTTTCGTTTAAGTTTATTTCCTGCGTAATATTTCCCTTTGCGGTTTTAGGCAGCAAAACGCTTAGCTGCTTTTCCGCGCTTATCGCAATTTTCTTTTGCGTTCCTTTAGCTATATCAAGCTCCTTTGCGTCACCGAGGTCTGCGCTTATAACCGAATAGTTGTAATTTGCAAAGCCGTAGTCAAGCAGCTTTTTAGCGCCGTTAAAGCGCTCCTTTGTAGTCTCGCCCGCCATTACCACCGCCACAAGCTCCAGCCCGTTGCGCTCCGCCGTTGCCGAAACACAGTATTTTGCGGTAGAGGTGGTACCGGTTTTAAGCCCGGTTGTGCCCTCGTAAAACCTTACAAGTTTATTTGTGTTTATAAGCTCGCTTTTGCCGTCACGCAGGCTATCCATCCAAACGGTGGTGTAATCTTTTATAAGCGTGTGCTTTATAAGCGCAGAGGACATAACCGCAACGTCATAGGCAGAGGTCAGGTGACCCTCGGCGTCAAGCCCGGTGCAGTTTTTAAAATGGGTGTTGGTCATTCCAAGCTCCGCCGCACGCTCGTTCATAAGCGCCACAAAGCCCTCTTCACTGCCCGCAACCGCCTCGGCAAGCGCAGTGCAGGCGTCATTGGCGGACGCTATTACCGAAGCCTTAAGCAAATCGTTCACAGTCATAGTTTCCCCGGGCTCCAGCCATATTTGCGACCCGCCCATAGAGGCGGCGTGCTCGCTTGCGGTAACCACCGTTTCAAGGGATAGATCTCCGCGGTCAATAGCTTCCATAACAAGCAGCAGCGACATAATTTTGGTAATAGACGCCGGCGGCAGCTTTTCATCGGGATTATTTTCATAAAGCACCCGCCCGGTATGCGGCTCCATAAGAACTACCGACTTTGCCTTTATATCCAGCGTCTGACCTATGGCGGCGTTTACGGGGGTACTATCAAGCGGTACGTTAATATCAGATATATCGCACTCGCTTGATACCGTAACCGACTTTTGTGCGAAAACAGTCATCGGGCACATAAATAAAACAGCTAAAAAACACGATATTATTCTTTTCAAAACGGCACACTCTCCTTTAATAGAAGAGTATGCCGTTTTATGGTGCATTATGCCGTCGGATAATGTAAAACCGGGTCGGACAAGCGGGTAGGCTCTCGTCAGCCTAAGATTAAAGCATTTCAAGAAAACGCGCGATCTTATGCGCTAAAATCTCGTTGCCCGCATCGTTCGGGTGCAGTCCGTCCGGTACATATTTTTGCTGAATTACCGGAATTTTCGGCTGCAAGCCGCTCTCTTTAAACAAATCAAGCACCGGCAGCGAGTAATACTCGGCAACCTCGCGTATGATATTTACATATTCCTTAAGCGTTCCTACGGGCGCGGGCTTATTATCGCCCGTAGGTATATCCTCGGTTATTCTGTGCAGGGGGGTGAGCGCCACTATCGGCACATCGGGGTATTTTTCAATAAGCGCGGTGTAAAGGCAGTGCAGCGCGCCGTAAAAGGTGTAGGGCGTGCGGTCGCTCATTGTGCCTATCGGCGCGTCGCCGTGGCCGAAATCGTTGGTTCCGCCGAAAACCACCACTATATCCGCGTCAGCGTCCATTTCCGGCACGCGGGATATAAAATCCCTGTCCCATTTTTCCTCGGTCGGCGTCTTCTGCCTTGCTATGCGTGTGCCGCCTATGCCGTAATTCTGGCATATTGCGCCGTATTCGCGCTCTATTAACATTGTGAACATTTTATCGTGCGAGGAGGTTCCCGCGCCCTCGGTTATACTGTCGCCGAGAAAGTTTATTTTTGTACCTTTAAGCTCCATTAAATATTACCTCCGATAATGTTATATGGTTATTATAGCATTTTTAAAATGCAAGTCAACAATACATTTTAATATATTATTAACAATTTATTAACAATAGAAGCCGACAGATGTTCTATACTATATGTCAGTTAAAGTCAAACTCTCAAAAAAGGTGATAAATTTATGCGTACAAGACAGTTTAAATCAGAATCCAAAAAACTTATGGATATGATGATAAATTCAATTTATACCCATAAGGAAATTTTCCTGCGCGAGCTTATTTCCAATGCGAGCGACGCGCTGGACAAGCTCTATTTTCGCTCGCTTACCGATAATTCGGTGGGTATAGCGCCCGATGATTTTGAAATACGCCTTGAAATTAACAAGGACGCCCGCACCCTTAAGGTGATTGATAACGGCTGCGGAATGACCGAGGACGAGCTTGATAAGAACCTCGGTACGATTGCAAAATCGGGCTCGCTTGCCTTTAAGCAGGAAAACGAGAAAAAGGAAAACGTTGATATTATAGGTCAGTTCGGCGTGGGCTTTTATTCGGCGTTTATGGTAAGCGATAAGGTAACGGTTGAAAGCCGCGCTTTCGGCTCGGACGAGGCTTTCCGCTGGTCCTCATCGGGAGCGGACGGCTACACGGTTGAGCCTTGCGAAAAGGAAACGGTGGGCACCACTGTAACCCTGCACATAAAGGAAAACGAGGGGGATGATAATTACGATGAGTTCCTCGACCAATACAGAATAAGCGCGCTTGTAAAGAAGTATTCCGATTATATCCGCCACCCGATTCGTATGGAGTTTACAACCAAAGAGCCTGTACCGAAAAAGGAAGGCGAGGAGGATAAGCCCACCGAATACAAGGACGTTACGGAAATGCGCACCCTCAACAGTATGGTGCCGCTTTGGAAAAAGCAGAAAAGCGAAATAAAGCCCGAGGATTACAACAATTTCTATAAAGAAAAGTTCTACGATTACGATGACCCCGCCCGCGTTATCCACACAAAGACAGAGGGTCAGGCAACCTATTCCGCACTGCTGTTTATACCCAAACACCCGCCGTTTGATTACTACACAAAGGAATACGAAAAGGGCTTGCAGCTTTATTCAAAGGGCGTGCTTATAATGGATAAGTGCGCAGAGCTTCTGCCCGATTATTTCAGCTTTGTAAAGGGGCTTGTTGACAGCGAGGATTTATCCCTTAATATTTCGCGCGAAACCTTACAGCACGACGGGCAGCTGAAGCTAATTGCAAAAACGCTTGAAAAGAAGATAAAATCGGAGCTTGAAAAAATGCTCAAGGATGAGCGCGAGGCTTACGAGGGATTTTTTAAAGCGTTCGGCATACAGCTTAAATTCGGCATTTACAACGATTACGGCGCACATAAGGAAACACTGCGTGACCTGCTTATTTTCCGCTCGACGAATGAAAAGAAGTATGTTACTCTTAAAGAATATGTAAGCAGAATGAAAGAGGGGCAGGACTCCATTTATTACGCCTGCGGCGAGACAGACGAAAAGATTGATATGCTGCCGCAGACCGACGCGGTAAAGGATAAGGGCTTTGAAATACTTTACCTTACCGAAAACGTTGACGAATTTGCCCTTAAAATGCTGGCGGAATACGACGGCAAAAAGTTCGTAAATATTTGCGATAATGACTTGAACCTTGACAGCGAGGACGAAAAGAAAGCGCTTGAAGAGGAAAACACCGCCGCCAATGATATGTTTGAGGCTATGAAAGAAAGTCTCGGCGATAAAATAAACGCCGTCCGCTTTACAAACAAGCTGAAAGACCACCCCGTATGCCTTACAAGCGAGGGCGGAATTTCACTTGAAATGGAAAAGGTGCTAAATTCTATGCCGGGAGCGGAGCAGAACAAGGTAAAGGCACAGCTTGTGCTTGAAATAAATGCAAACCACCCGATTGCCGAAAAGCTGAAAACGCTTTATACCGAGGATAAGGATACCCTCGGTAAATACGCAAAGCTGCTTTACGGAGAGGCGTGCTTAATAGGCGGCAAGAGCGTGCCCGACCCCGCCGAGCACAGCGCGCTTGTTTGCGAGCTTATGACAAAATAATTAATATTTAATCCCGACCCCGCGTATGTTTACGGCTAAGCCGATAATACAGCGGGGTCGGGATTTTTTAATAAAAAATAATACATATACATATGTACTTCTTGACATATCGGCGCCGCAGTGGTAAAATTATTAAGATAGTAAATTCGGTTGCGGCGTGTAAAACGCTGCAACAGTGCAGCTTAAATGTGCCGGGGCTTTTGGCGAACCGCGGCGCATTGGTTGATTTTATCACGGGAGAAAACGGCACGGCTCCCGTTGCTTTCGTTTTATTGCGTCGGGTGCGAATTCCAAAAAAATCCGGAGTACTGGCGCGTGAAAGAAAAACCGTGTTTATTATATAGGAGGTTAATAAAAAGAATGCAACCGATTTTATATGTCGTTTTTGCGGCGGTTGCGGTACTGCTTGCCGTTATAGGCTTTTTTGCAGGCTCCGCTTATCGCAGAAAAGCGGCTGAAAACGCCATCGGCTCCGCCGAGGACGAGGCAAAACGTATTTTAAGCGACGCTATGAAAACCGCCGAATCAAGAAAAAAAGAAGCTCTTGTTGAGGCGAAGGACGAAATTCACCAAATGCGCCAGGAGGCTGAAAAGGACATCCGCGAGCGCAGAAGTGAAGTTCAGCGTCAGGAGCACAGGCTCCAGCAAAAGGAAGAAACACTTGACAGAAAAACCGATAATATTGAGGCAAAGGAGGAAAAGCTGAGCGCGCGCGCCAAGGAAATTGACGCAAGGTTAGCCGAGTGCGACAAGATAAAGCAAAGCCAAATGGAAATTCTCGAAAAAATTTCCGGCTTTAACAAGGAGCAGGCTAAGGCGCACCTTTTAGAGCTGCTTGACGGCGAGCTTAACCACGAAAAGGCGGTTAAAATTCTCGATTACGAGCAGAGACTTAAAGACGACGCGGACAGAATTGCCAAAAACGTTATAGGTCACGCAATTCAGCGCTGCGCGGCTGACCATTCCTCTGAAATGACCGTTTCGGTGGTAACGCTGCCGAATGATGAAATTAAGGGCAGAATTATAGGCCGCGAGGGGCGCAATATACGCGCGCTTGAGGCGGCTACGGGCGTTGACCTTATAATTGACGATACACCCGAGGCTATAACCCTTTCAAGCTTTGACCCGATTCGCCGCGAAATAGCGCGTGTGACCCTTGAAAAGCTGATTCTTGACGGACGTATTCATCCCGGCAGAATTGAGGACGCCGTAGCCAAGGCGACCGCCGAGGTTGAGGCGACCATAAAGCAGGAGGGCGAGCGCGCCATGATAGACGCGGGCATTCACAACCTGCACCCCGAACTTGTAAGGCTGCTCGGTAAGCTTAAATACCGCACAAGCTACGGGCAGAACGTACTTAACCATTCGCTTGAGGTTTGCCATCTTTCGGGGCTTTTGGCGTCGGAGTTGGGGGCGGACGTTACCCTTGCAAAGCGCGCGGGTCTTCTGCACGATATAGGCAAGGCGCTTGACCACGAGCAGGAGGGCACGCACATTCAGCTCGGCGTTGAGGCGGCTAAAAAATACCGCGAGAGCGAAGAGGTTATTCACGCAATTCAGGCGCACCACGGCGATGTTGAGGCGAAGACCGTTATTGCCTGCATAGTTCAGGCGGCGGACGCTATTTCGGCGGCAAGACCGGGCGCGAGACGCGAGAACATAGAGAACTACATTAAACGCCTTGAAAAGTTGGAGGAAATCGCCAATTCCTTTAACGGCGTTGAGAGCTCTTATGCTATTCAGGCGGGGCGCGAAATACGTATTATCGTTAAGCCCGAGGCTGTAACCGATGATGAAATGGTGCTTATGGCGCACGATATTTCGGCGCGTATTGAAAACGAGCTGGAATATCCGGGGCAGATAAAGGTAAACGTTATAAGGGAAAGCCGCGCAGTGGATTATGCTAAATAATTGCGCGTGCCGATTTTCTCGGCACGCTTTTGGACGGGAATGCCGTTCGTAAAAATCAGAGATTTTTGACTGCACTCTATCCCCGCCAATACCACCCCAGTGCTCTTGAAAAATAGCTCAAAAAGCTATTTTTCGCTTACAAGGTGTTTTTCCGCCGCACCTGTCAGCGGAAAAACAAAATGTAGAGCCTGCACAGCAGGATAATAAATTTACATTTTGATAATATACTAATAGTTTCCACCTGTTGCAAAAACTTAAAAAAAGTGGTACAATACTCCTTGTCGTATGACAGGGGGTATTTTTTTATGCAGCTTAAAATTCAGAACGGAGTGGTTGAGCTTTCGGGTCAGCCGATACTTTCCTCTGTTAATATAGAGATAAACGACGCAAGCCGCATAGCCGTGGTCGGGCGGAACGGCTGCGGAAAAACAACCCTTTT
>CAJJPG010000077.1 GCA_905193585.1 uncultured Oscillospiraceae bacterium | reverse complement strand
CGCAAACGCCGCGGGAATAGATATGGTAATAGCAAACGGCAAGAACCCGAAGCTGCTTTACGATATTGTGGACGGCAAAAACGTGGGAACAAAATTTTTGGCAAAAAAGGCGTGAAAAAAGAATGACTACCATAGAAATACTTAAAAAAGCAAAGGCATTGGAACTTTCCTCCGCTCCGCTTACAACCGGGCAAAAAAACACGGCGATTATGCTTTGCGCCGACGCTTTGTGCGAAAAAGCGGCGGAAATTTTAAAGGCTAACGCAAAGGACGTTGAAAACGCCCGCGGCAAAATAAGCGAGGTTATGATAGACCGCCTAAGGCTTGACGAAACGCGGATTGCCGCCATGGCGGACGGTATGCGCGCAGTGGCGCAGCTGCCCGACCCCGTGGGCAGGGTGCTTGAGGATATTAAGCGGGCTGACGGGCTTGACATTAAAAAAATATCGGTGCCTATGGGCGTGGTGGCTATAATTTACGAGAGCCGCCCGAATGTTACGTCCGACGCGGCGGCGCTTTGCTTTAAATCGGGCAATATTTGCATATTGCGCAGCGGTAAAGAAGCATACGGCAGCGCCCGCGCGATAGTTACGGCGCTTAAAAAAGGACTTATAACCGCCGGACTTTCCGAGGATTATGTAAACCTGATTGAAGACACCACGCGCGCCAGCGCAAACGAGCTTATGACGGCGGAGGGGTATGTAGACCTGCTTATTCCGCGCGGCGGCAAGGGGCTTATTAAAGCCTGTGTTGAAAACGCCACCGTGCCCTGCATTGAAACGGGAACGGGAATTTGCCATATTTACATTGATAAATCGGCAAATATTGAAAAGGCGCTTAAAATAGTGAATAACGCCAAAACCTCCCGCCCGTCGGTTTGCAATGCGGCTGAAGTTTGCCTTGTGCATAAGGATATTGCGGCGGAATTTTTACCGAGACTGGCGGAAATATTTAAAGACCGTGTGGAAATTCGCGGGGATGAAGAAGTTTGCAAAATTATAAACGCCGTTCCCGCCGCTGAGGAAGATTTTGACACCGAGTTTTTGGATTATATAATGGCGGTAGGGGTAGTAGCAAGCCTTGAAGACGCCGAGCGGCACATAGCCCTGCACTCCACCCACCACAGCGATTGCATTGTAACAGAGGATACGGTGGCAGCGGCGCACTTTACCGCGCGGGTTGATTCGGCGGCGGTTTATGTAAACGCGTCCACTCGGTTTACCGACGGCGGCGAGTTCGGGCTGGGCTGCGAAATGGGAATATCCACCCAAAAGCTGCACGCAAGAGGACCTATGGGGCTTTGCGAGCTTAATACTTATAAATATGTTATAAACGGAAACGGTCATATAAGATAAAATCGGGGGAATAAAAATGTCAGAGGTTAAATTCGGATTTATAGGCACGGGCAATATGGGCTCGGCAATAGCGCGGGCGGTAAGAAAATCGCTGCCCGGGCACGAGATGCTTTTATCGGATAAAAACGAGGGTAAGGCGCAGTCCTTGGCAACCGAGTTCGGCTGCCGCACAGCCGACACAAAAACCGTGGCGCGTGAGGCGCAATATGTAGTTCTCGGCGTAAAGCCGCAGGTTTTGCCCGCAGCGCTTGCAGAGCTTAAAGAGGAGCTTGCCGCGCGGCGCGACCGCTTTGTTATAGTAACAATGGTGGCGGGCGTACCCATAGCGCGCTACACCGAGCTTTTGGGGCAGGAATACCCCATAATAAGAATAATGCCGAACACGCCCGTGTCGGTTGGCGAGGGCGTTGTGGTCTTCGCCGCGTCCGACGGGGTGTTTATGGATGAAATAACCGAGTTCTGCAACTGTATGCGCCACGCGGGAACGGTTGATAGAACCGACGAAAAGCTGATAGACGCGGTTTGCGCGCTTTCGGGCTGCGGACCTGCGTTTGTGTATATGTTTGCCGATGCGTTGGCATCAGCCGGCGTTGAGTGCGGGCTTGCGCGCGATAAGGCGGAGGAATACGCCGTGCAGACTATAATTGGCGCCGCGCGCTTAATGCAGGGCAGCGAGAAGCACCCCGATAAATTAAAGGACGAGGTTTGCAGCCCCGCAGGTGCTACAATAGCGGGCGTTCATTCGCTTGAAAGGGCAGCGTTCAGGGGCACCGTTATGGACGCGATAACCGCCGCCTTCAACAAAACAAAAGGACTGTAATTTAGCTTGAAAATACTGGCGATAGGCGATGTTTGCGGCAGTCTCGGCTGTGAGGCGGTAAGAAAATGGCTGCCCGCGCTTAAAAAGGAAAAAAAGATTGATTTTACCGTTATAAACGGCGAAAACTCCGCCGACGGCAACGGCATTACGCCTGAAAGCGCCGAAATGCTTTTTGCCTGCGGGGCGGACGTTATAACGGGCGGAAACCACTCTATGAGAAGAAAATCGGCGTATAGTATGCTTGATGAAAACGATTGCGTGCTGCGCCCCGCAAATTTAGAGGGTGACGCTGCGGGCAAGGGGTATTGCCTTGCGGACCTCGGCTACACCTCGGTTGCGGTTATAAATCTTTTGGGCAGGGTCTACCTTGACCGCATTGCCGCCTCTAACCCGTTTATTGCGGCGGACGAGCTGATACAAAAAGCTTGGGCTGACGGCGCTAAAATTATAATTGTGGATTTTCACGCCGAGGCAACCAGCGAAAAAAGGGCGCTCGGTTTTTATTTGGACGGTAAAATTTCCGCCCTGTTCGGAACGCACACCCATGTGCAAACGGCGGACAGCCAGATACTAAAAAACGGCACTGGGTATATAACCGACCTTGGAATGACGGGGTCCGCCGACTCCTGCTTAGGGGTAAAAACCGAGATTATTATTGACAGACTGAAAAACGGGGGAGCGGCGCGTTTTGAGCAGGCTGACGGCAGAAAAATGCTTAACGGCTGCATTTTTGAAATTGACCGCGCGAGCGGCAAAACCGTGGGAGCAGAGCGGATATATATTGAAGAAAGGAATTGAGGCGCTTGAAAAGGCTTAAAATAACGGCGATTGTTTTATCGGCTTTAATATTCTTAAGCGGCTGCCGCGCAAAGCCCGACGGCACCTCTTCATCGGCAGAGCCGCCGACGGCGGTTGCGGCTGCGGGCAGCAGAAATTATTTAACCATGCTGTACTCCGCGGCAGATACCTTTAACCCCTACACCGCCGCAACGGATATTAACCGCCAGTTATGCCGCCTTTTATACGAGCCGCTTTTAAAAACCGATAATTCATATAATATAAGCTACTCATTAGCGCAAAGCGCCGAGGTAAAGGGCAAGGAATGCACCGTAACCCTTAAAAGCCGCTATTTTTCCGACGGCTCCGCCCTTACCGCCGCCGACGTGGTTTACTCCTTCAACCTTGCAAAAAAATCAAATACCGAGTACGCCTACAAGCTGTACGAAGCGCTCTCTGCCACGGTAAGAGACAGCAAAACGGTGGTTATAAAGCTTGACCGCGCCGATCCATACTTTGCAAACACGCTTGATTTTCCCATTATTAAAAAGGGGTCCGATACCAAAACCGACTCCGACGGCGTTACCCACCCGCCTATAGGCTGCGGCAGATTTAAGCTTAATGACAGCGAGGATAAACTGATAACAAACGAGCACGACCCCGGCAAAGACCGTGCGATAAAAGAAATAAGGCTTATAAACGCGCCCGACAGCGATGCTGTAGGGCACTATGTGGAAATAGGCGCGGCGGATATGTACTACAGCGATATATCCGACGGAAATATTCTGCGTATGAGCGGAAAAAAGGTGAATATAAACTTAAATCACTTAATATATATAGGTGCGAACCTATCCGACGAGCAATTATCTCTTAACGCCCTGCGGCAGGCAATTTCCTCGGGGCTTGACCGAAAGGAAATATGCCGCGACGGTTATTTTAACAACGCTTTGCCCGCAAACGGCTTTTTCAACCCCGCGTGGGAGGCGGTAAAATCGGTTCAAAATATAAATTTACAGGCAAATAAAGAAATAACTGTTGAGAATTTAGAAGAAATAGGATATAATAAGTTAGATAGTGCAGGTGTGCGCACAAACGGCGCGGGCAAAAAGCTCAAATTCGAGCTGCTTGTGAATAAAGAAAACCGCCTGCGCGTAACCGCCGCAAGGATAATTGCTAACAGGCTTTCGGAATACGGTATTTCCGTTAATGTGGCGGAAAAAAGCTTTGCGGATTACACCGCGGCGCTCTCGTCGGGCAATTTTCAGCTGTATCTGGCAGAGGTTGCAATTACGCCGAATATGGATATTTCAAGCCTTGTGACCGAGGGCGGCAGCGCAGCCTACGGAATAAAAAAGCCTGAAAAAAAGGCGGACGAAAAAACGGAGCAAACGGGCAGCACCGAAAGCACTTCAAACGAGACCGGGCAGACCGAGGAGCAAAGCCTCACCGCGGCAGAGCTGGTAAGCGGCTTTTACGCGGGCACAAACACCCTTGCCGATTTAAGCAGCGTTTTGCAGACCGAAATGCCGGTAATACCGCTTTGCTACCGAACCGGCGTACTTTTCTACAATGATAAGATTGAAAACGTAAATAATTCTTCATGCAGTGATATTTATTTTTCAATTGACTCATACAGCGTGGGCGAATAAATCAACCTGCGCAATATTAAAGCAAAATAGGAGGATATGTTATGATAGCTTATGAAACAAGACTGGGAAAGATAGATATAACCGAGGCGTATCTTTCCAAGCTCATAGGTCATGAGGTGACGTCCTGCTTCGGCGTTGTTGGTATGATACCCAGCGACAGCCGACAGAAAGTTTTGGGAATGCTTTCAAAGGTAAGAAGAGCCGATACCGGAATACGCGTTATCGGAAACGCCGACGCAATTTCGGTTGAGCTGCATATCGTTGTGACATACGGTATGAACATCAATGCAATAGCGGCGAGCATTACCGAGAAGGTAAAATATGCCGTTAAGGAAATTGCGGGCATTACGGTTGACCGCGTTACCATTAAGATAGACGGCATTAAGGAATAAGCCTTAAGGCTTGTAAGGAGTGTTTACTTTTGTTTAACGGCGATACTTTACGCGACGCTATAATTTCCGCCGCGAATAATCTCACAAATAACCGCAAGCAGATAGACGATCTGAATGTTTTCCCCGTGCCTGACGGCGATACGGGAACAAATATGTCTATGACTCTTGCAAACTCGGTAAGAGAGCTTGAAAAGCTCAGCGGTGCTACTGCGGGAAAGGTAGCTTCGGTCAATGCGTCCGCGCTATTAAGAGGCGCGCGCGGCAACTCGGGCGTTATTACCTCGCTGCTTTTCAGGGGCTTTGCAAAGGGGCTTGACGGTGCCGAATACGCCACCGCCGAGAATATTACCTCTGCCTTTGCTTTGGGCGTTGAGGCAGCCTATAAAGCGGTTATGAAGCCCACCGAGGGCACAATACTTACCGTGGCGCGCGTTGCAAGCGAATACGCTGCCGATGCCTTGAAGGACGGAAAGGACGCTTTAGGCGTTTTTGAAACGGCTATTGAGGGTGCAAAAAAGGCGCTTGCCGAAACACCCGAGCTTTTACCCACGCTTAAAAAAGCGGGCGTGGTAGACGCGGGCGGCAAAGGCTTTGTTACAATACTTGAGGGTATGCTCTCGGTATTTAAGGACGGTGTTATGATCCGCTCCGAGGTGACCGCAGAGGCTGAACCCGCAAACGAGGGCGGTTCTGTAAATGCCGCAGGCGAATACGAAACCGAAATAACCTTCACCTACTGCACCGAATTTATAGTAAACCGTGACCCCGAGTGCGAAAAAGAGCCGCACGAATTAAGGGCTTACCTTGAGTCGATAGGCGACTGCGTAGTGGTGGTGGACGACGAGGAAATTATTAAGGTTCACGTTCACACCGACCACCCCGGCAACGCTATTGAAAACGGTCTTACCTTCGGTCAGCTTGTTCACCTTAAAATAGAGAATATGCGCGACCAGCACGAAAGAGCCAAGCACGACGCGGAAAACGCGCGCAAAAAGCCGCCGAAGAGCGCCGATCTTACCGAGACCTTTGAGCCGGTAGAGCCGACTAAGCCCGTAGGCTTTGTATCGGTTTGCGCGGGCGAGGGAATTGCTGCTCTGTTTAAGGATTTAGGCGTTGACACCATAGTTTCGGGCGGTCAGACCATGAACCCGAGCACCGACGATATTTTAAAGGCTATTGAGGCTACCCCCGCCGAGACGGTTTATGTGCTGCCCAACAATAAGAATATTATTATGGCGGCGGAGCAGGCTATTCCGATAAGCACCCGCAAGGTGATAGTTATACACACCCGCACCATTCCGCAGGGCATAACCGCAATGCTTTCTTACGACCCCGAAACGGACGACGAGGCAAACGCCATTGAAATGCAGAACGCCACCGAGCGCGTTGCTACCGGTCAGATTACCTTTGCCGCGCGCGATTCGGATTTTGACGGTCACAAAATAAAGCAGGGCGAGCTGCTTTGTATGGTAGGCGGAAAAATCGCCTTTACCGATACCGAGCTTGACCGCAGCGTTATGAGACTTTTAAAACAGATGATAAAACGCGACAGCGCTTTCCTTACCGTTATGTACGGCGAGGACGTAACCGACGAGCAGGCTGCGGCGCTTGAAGAAGAAATACGGAATAAATACGGCGCCAAGACCGAAATAACCTTTATAAAGGGCGGTCAGCCGGTTTACTACTATATTATTTCCGTTGAATAAAGGAGAAAAATTATGCTGACGGCTTCCACCGACATAAGGTTCCTAAAGGGCGTGGGTGAAAAGCGGGCAGAATTATTGCAGAAAAAGGGCATCGATACCGTCGGTGCCCTTTTGCGCTTTTACCCGCGCGCATACCTTGACTGGCAAAATATAACCCCTGTTTCCGAATGCCCCGAGGGCGAAAACGTGTGCGTAAGGGCAGAGATAACCTCCCCCGTTAAAACGGTGAATATCCGCCGCGGTATGACCCTTTATAAATTCGCCGCCGCTGACGACAGCGGCGTAATTGAAGTAACCCTTTTCAACCGAAAATACCTTGCCGAAAATTTAAGGCAGGGGCGCAGCTACCTGTTTTACGGCAAATTGGGCTACGGCATAACGCTCAGGCAAATGTCCTCCCCCGAAATAATGCCCGCGGAATATATGGGCATAGAGCCGGTTTACGCCGCAACCGAGGGCTTAAGCTCCAAAACGATTGAAAAAATAATGAAAAACGCGCTTGTTTATGCCGACGGTATGGCGGACGTAATACCCCAAGGCATAAGGGAGAAAAACGGACTTTGCGATTTTAAAACGGCGCTTAAAAGCATACATTTTCCGCTTGAAAGGCAGGCGCTTGAAAGCGCAAAGCGCCGCCTTGTTTTTGAGGAGCTTTTTGTTCTGCAAACGGGGCTTTTGTTTTTAAAGCGCCGCCGCAGAGCCCTTGCGGGCTGCACCGTTAAAAACAACCTGCTTGAAGAATTTAAAAAGACACTTTCCTTTAAGCTGACGGGCGCGCAGGAAAGGGTCATAAACGAATGTCTTTCCGATATGATGTCGCCGCGCCCTATGAACAGGCTGATACAGGGGGACGTTGGCAGCGGAAAAACCGCAGTTGCCGCCGCGCTTATGTATATATCGGCGGGAAACGGCTTTCAGTCGGCTTTAATGGCGCCCACTGAGCTGCTTGCCGAGCAGCACTTTAAAACGCTTTGCAAAATTACCGAAAACAGCGGCATAAAATGCGCGCTGCTAACAGGCTCGCTTACCAAAAAGCAAAAGGACGAGGTAAAGGCGGGGCTTAAAAGCGGTGAAATAAAGGTTGCGGTAGGCACCCACGCGCTTCTCACCGACGATGTGGAGTTTGAAAATTTAGGGCTTGTGGTAACCGACGAGCAGCACCGTTTCGGCGTGGGTCAGCGCGGCAGGCTCTCATCAAAGGGCAATAACCCGCACACGCTTGTTATGTCCGCCACGCCCATACCGCGCACGTTAGGGCTTATAATTTACGGCGACCTTGATATAAGCATAATAGACGAATACCCCGCGGGCAGGCAGAAAATCGCGACCTATTGCGTTGACTCCTCATATAACACGCGGGTATACAACTATATAAAAAAATTCATCGCCGAGGGGCGGCAGGCGTACATAGTCTGCCCTCTCGTAGATGAAAACGAGGCTTTGGGTATAAAATCGGCAAGCGAATATTATAAGGAATTAAGCGAAAATCAGTTCAAAGGCTATACCGTAGGGCTGCTGCACGGCAAAATGAAGCCGAAGGATAAAGAAAACGTTATGCGGCGGTTTGCCGCGGGGGAAATACAGCTGCTTATTTCAACCACCGTAATAGAGGTAGGCATAGACGTGCCGAACGCCGCCTTAATGGTAATAGAAAACGCCGAGCGTTTCGGGCTTTCGCAGCTGCACCAGCTGCGCGGCAGAATAGGCAGGGGCGAGTACAGCTCCGCCTGTATACTTATTTCGGACGTTAAATCGGGCGATACAAAGCGGCGGTTAGATGTTATTAAAAACAACACCGACGGCTTTAAAATTGCCGACGAGGATTTAAAGCTGCGCGGCCCCGGCGACTTTTTGGGCTCGCGCCAGCACGGGCTGCCCGATATGAAAATAGCCGATATTTTCGCCGACCGCGAAACTCTGCATTTGGCGGGTAAAGAGGCAGAGGAGCTTATAAAGCGCGACCCCGCACTGCACGACCCCGAAAACGCGGGACTGCGCGACGAAATAGCCGCGCTGTTTAGCAGACTTAACAGGAATTAAACAGGCTCCCTGCTGTGCGGGGAGCCTGAGCATTAGTGACTGAGGGGTATTTATCTAACATCTAAAATCTAATGTCTAATTTGACTGAGGGAGAGAAAAGGTAAAGTATTTATGTATTTTTAAGCTTTTCTCTCCTTCCGTCTTTGCCTACGGCAAATCCACCCTCTCGGCTGCCGCCTCGGTCGGTGCTTCTGCCTTGCAGAGGTGTCCACCGGACACCCGCACCCTCGTCAGAGGGAGCCTAAGAAGCA
>CAJJPG010000076.1 GCA_905193585.1 uncultured Oscillospiraceae bacterium | reverse complement strand
GGCATATTTATACGTTTTATAATTTCATCGTCGGTATCGGTGAAATTTTTTTGAAGTTCTTCGGCTAATATTTTACCGATTGTGGTCTTGCCGCAGCCGGGCATACCTATAAGCACAATATTCTTTTTATCCCTTAAAATTTCGCGGTAGACCTCTTCGGTTTTATCTGCGGTTATGCTGCCGCCCGTAAACTTTTCCACCGCGTATGCCGCTTGGGAAACCAGCATATAAAGCCCGCCCGATGCGTTTATGCCCCTTTCGCGCGCCGATATAACAAGCGCGCTTGAAAGCGGATTGTAAACCGCGTCGGTAACGCTTTTCACATTTTCAAATCGGCTTAAATCTATTGCCGAAACGCCTATATTCGGGTACATTCCGCATGGGGTGGTGTTAATTATTGCAGTGGCGTCACTGTGTTTTTTATAAGCATCATTATAGGTAATAGCGCCGTCCAAGCCGGACCTTGAAACGCGGTATATTTCCTTTGCGCCCAAATCCTCGGCTACCGCCGCGGCGGTTTTTGAAGTGCCGCCAGAGCCTAAAATAAGCGCTTTTCCGCCCTTTAAGACAGCTCCCTGACGGATTATCAGCGAGCGCAGCCCCGAAAAATCGGTATTATAGCCGTATAATTTGCCGTTTTTATTAACTACGGTGTTTACCGCGCCTATTTTTTTTGCGGTGTTGCTTATATAATACAAATAAGGTATAACCGCCTGTTTATAAGGAATTGTAACGTTTATCGCCTTAAAATCGGCTTTTTTCATAAAGCTATCCAATTCGCCGCGCGGTATTTCGCAAAGCTCGTAATTATAGTCCGCTAACCTTGCGTGAATTATTTTTGAAAAGCTGTGCGAAAGCTTTTCACCTATACAGCCGTATTCCATTTATTCACCCAACCAATCAGTACCGAATCTGCCCGCCAGCATATCGCAAAGCGCTATTGCGGTAATACTGTCAATAACCACGCGCGCGCGGTGGACAATACAGGGGTCATGCCTGCCGCCCGCCGTAATTTTAACGTTTTCATTCTTTATAAAATCTACAGTATTCTGTTCTTTGTGAATTGTGGGCGTGGGCTTTACCGCACAGCGGAAAACAACGGGCATACCGTTAGTAATTCCACCATTTATGCCGCCGTTATTGTTGGTGGCGGTGGTAATTTTACCGTCCGCGCAGAAAAATTCATCATTGGCGGCACTGCCGCGCATATTTGCAAGCGCAAAGCCCGCGCCGAACTCAACGCCCTTTACCGCAGGCACGGCGAAAAGCGCTGAAGAAAGCACATTTTCCACCCCGCCGAACCACGGCTCACCGACGCCTGACGGCAAGCCGATAACCGCAGTTTCAAGCACGCCGCCCACGCTGTCGCCGTCCGCTTTGGCGGCGGTTATCTCGTTTATCATTTTTTCTTTAACGCCATCTTCAAGCACGGCAAATTCCTTTTGCGACAGTGCCTTTATATCGTCCGCGATATTCCGGAATTCGCGGTCTGCTACCCCTGCTATGCTTTTAATGTGCGTGCCTATATATATTCCCTTATTTTTAAGCGCCGAAATTGTAATAGCGCCCGCAGCTACAATTCCCGCAGTAATTCTGCCGCTGAAATGCCCGCCGCCGCGGTAATCTTCAAAGCCGTGGTATTTTGTGTACGCCGCATAGTCCGCGTGACCCGGGCGCGCCTTTGAGCGCAGCTCGCTGTAATCCTTAGAGCGGGTGTTAACGTTTGGTATTACTATGCAGATAGGCGTTCCCGTAGTTTTGCCGCCGAAAACTCCGCTTTCTATTACAAAATTATCAGGCTCTGCTCTCGGCGTTGAAATATCGCCCACGGGGCGGCGGAGGGATAACTGACTGCGTATAAAATCCTCATCCACCGTAATTCCGGGGGCTAAGCCGTCAAGCACCGCGCCTAAACCTAAACCGTGGCTTTCGCCGAACAGCGTTAAAATAACCGAGCTGCCGAAGCTGTTTTTCACCCTAATGACCCCCTTATTTTTTCCGCGAATATATCGAACGGCATTTCTTTCATTTCGTATGTGCCTACCGTGTTTACTAAAATTACAGTAATTTTATCGCCCGACATTTTTTTATCGTGCCGCATGGCGTTTATTATAGTATCCGCCGTTACAGCGGTAGATGTGGGCAAATTAAGTCTTTCAAGCACGGGAATAAGCCTGTTTCGCACTTCTTCCGAACACATAGGTATCATACCGAGCGCCACGCACTCGCCGTGATATAAGTTCTGCATTTCGTTCTCGCTCTCAATCGCGTGCGCTAAGGTATGTCCGAAATTGAGTATTTTGCGAAGTCCGCCCTCTTTTTCATCCTGCTCTACTACCGCGCGTTTTATTTTAAGCGATTTTTCAATAATCGTATCAATATTTTCCTTAATATCTCCCTTTTCAAAAAGCTCAAACAGCTCTTTATCGCTTGTCAGCGACATTTTAACCGACTCCGCAAGTCCGTTTGATATTTGCCTTTCGGGCAGGGTTTTAAGGGTATTTGAGTCTATTATAACGGCTTTAGGCGGGTAAAACGCGCCTACTATATTTTTATATCCCTCAAAATCAATGGCAACCTTGCCGCCTATCGATGAATCAACCTGCGATAAAACGGTGGTGGGGATATTGTAAAAATCAAT
This sequence comes from uncultured Oscillospiraceae bacterium, assembly GCA_905193585.1. GTDB lineage: Bacteria > Bacillota > Clostridia > Oscillospirales > Acutalibacteraceae > UBA737. Next base: position 6,533 of record CAJJPG010000076.1, on the reverse strand, counting down.
TCCGCGCATAAAGCTTGCCGCCGCAAAGCCCGCAAGGTCGCCTATAACGCCGCCGCCCACCGCCGCTACGCAATCGCTCCTTGTAAAGCCGTATTCCACCATTTTTGAAAGTAAAAATTTAAAGCTTTCAAAGCACTTTGTCTTTTCGCCCTCGGGCAGGGTTACAATATAGGGTTCCTTGCACTGCGCCGCCACCGTTTCGGCGTATTCTTTCGGCACGCCGCTGTCGGTCACTATAAGCGCGCGGCGGGAAAGATTTAAATATTCCCCCGCTTTTTTAAGCGCACCGCGCTCAAGGTAAATATTGTAGCCGCCTGTTCCTGTTTTAACGGGAAGTATCATTCATCGTCACCCTTTAGCACAATTTCCTTTTCAAAGCTGCCCACAACCCGCACATTGCTGCATTTTTCTTTAAGCTCTTTAAGCATAGCCTTACCGTTTTCGCTGTTTATATTTCCCTCGCCCTCGGCGTAGAAATAATAGCTCCAAATAAGCTCCTTTGTCGGTCGGGATTTTAAGGCGCGCAGGTTAAAGGCGTATTTTCCTATAACAGCTATTGCCTGACCGAGCAGACCTGCCTCGTTCGGCACGGTGAAAAGCATAATAAACTGGTTATCGGCCTTAGAGGGGGCTTTCGCCGCCTTTGAAAACACCGCAAAGCGGGTTGTGTTGTTGCCGCTTGTGTTAATGTGCGCCTCCAGCTTTTTAAGCCCGAATTTTTTCGCCGCCTCGCTGCTGCCTATTGCCGCTATATCGTGCCTGCCCGACTCTGCCACGAGCTTTGCCGCAACCGCCGTGTTTACCGCCTCGGTCGGCTTAAAGCCGTGCCGCCTTATGTAAGCCGCGCATTGACCCAGCGCCTGCGGGTGGCTTATAACCTCTTTAACCTCGTCCATTGTGGTACCTTTAACGGCAAGCAGATTCTGCACTATTTCAATGTCGTAAATTCCGTTTATATATAATGAGCCGAAAAAGGTAAGGTCCATAACCTGACCCACGTCGCCGTTGTAGCTGTTTTCAATCGGCAGAATAACGCAATCATTTTCGCCCTTTTCCACAGATTCGTACGCCGCCTTAAAATCCCCGCAGGAAACCGCCGTGCCGTCGGGGAAAATGCGGTTTGCGGCAATATTTGCAAACGCGCCCTCAACCCCGCTGTAAGCTATGCGCATACCCTCAAGCAGGCGGTGCTGATACGCCTTTGAAATATCCATATTGCTCTGCAAAAAGCTTACAAAATAGGGCTTTAGCGCCTCGTTTTCAATAAGCGATGAATTACGCTTTATAACCTCCGCCTCGCGGGATAAGTCCGTAACGCGCACGCCGTTTTGCTTTTTATACTCGGCAACCGTTTTTACCGCCGCCATTCTTTCTTCAAAAAGCCGCGCCAACTGCTTATCTATTCGGTTAATTTCTTCCCTTGCCTTTTCAAGCTCTGTCATTTATTTATACTCCTCTATAAGCGCCTTAAACGCCGGTAATGATTTTTCTATCTGCTCTGCCGTTACGCAGTAGGATATTCTTACATACCCCTTGCACCCGAAATCGTCTGACGGCACAAGCAGCAGTTCGTATTTTTTAGCCCTCTCGCAAAATGCGTTCGCATCCGGCTCGGGCGATTTTACAAACAGATAAAACGCGCCGTCGGGCGGTACCGCCTCATACCCGTAATCGGTCAGCGCGCCGAAAAGTAAATCGCGGTTTTCCTTATAGGCGGAAACATCGGGTAAAACATCGGTACATTCCGCCACGGTGTACTGCATAAGGCTAGGCGCGCACACAAACCCAAGCGCCCTGCCCGCGCCGCACACTGCGGCGTATAATTTTTTGCTGTCCTTTGCGCTTTCGGGAATAAATATGTAGCCTATGCGCTCCCCCGGGAGAGAAAGCGACTTACTGTAAGAGTAGCAAACTACAGTATTCGCGTAATATTTCGGGATATACGGCACTTCCGCCCCGTAGGAAAGCTCGCGGTAAGGCTCGTCGGCTATAATATAAATATCCGTGCCATACTCCGCCTGCTTTTTATCAAGCATATCGCTTAACGCCTTTACGGTATCGGGTGAGAAAACCGCGCCTGTAGGGTTATTCGGCGAGTTTATTATTATCGCCTTTGTTTTTTCGGTCACGGCGCTTTCTATCGCCTTAATATTAAGCTGAAAGTCAGGCTCGCGGCACATTACCGTTACAACGCGCGCGCCCGCGTTTTCCGCAAACACGCGGTACTCGGGGAAAAACGGCGCGGGAATTATAACTTCATCGCCGCTGTTTATAAGCGCGTTCAGCGTTACGGTTAGAGACGCCGCCGCGCCGCAGGTCATATAAATTAAATCCTTATTTGCGGGAAAGCCGAACCGCTTTTCAATGCTCTCGGCAATTTTTGCCCTTACCGCCATATCCCCCTGCGCAGAGGTGTAACCATGCAGGCGCACGGGGTCGGTTTCCTTTATAATACGCTCTAAAGCCGCAGTAACCGCCGCGGGCGTGGGTACGCTCGGATTGCCGAGGCTGAAATCAAAAACGTTTTCTTCCCCTATTTCCGCCTTGCGCTTTTTACCGTATTCAAAAATTTCGCGTATAACCGAGCGGCGCGAGCCTAAGCCCACCATTTTTTCGTTCAGCATTAAATCACCTTTTCCAAAACAAAGCCCGCAAACGTTTATTGCAAAAAAGCATAAACGATCGCGGGCTGTCCGTACTTAAAATTTGAAAGCTTTTAAATTAAGCTTTGCAGGCGTACAGGCAGTCCGTTTCAAAGTAATAAAATCGATAACTAACGTAACCGAACATTCTGTCCACCCTTTCAAAAACTCATTAAATTATATTATACATTATTTTTCCGATTTGTCAAGTGTTTCTTTAGCGGTTTAAAGCATTAAAATATTACTCGACCGCCAATTCTTTAATTGAGCGCATCTGATAATCCACATTTTTAAGCAGCCCCGGGTTTTTAAGCGCCACCGCCGCGCCCTTTACAACGCTGTGCGTGGGGTCTTCAAGCATATGCACGGGTATACCGAGGTATTTTTCCAGCTTTTCCGCCATACCCGAAAGCAGCGCGCCGCCGCCTGTTAAGTACATTCCGTCCTCGGTTATATCGGCTACAAGGTCGGGGTCGGTGCGGTTTAACACCTGACGTATGGCGTTGCATATAACGTCCACCGTGTCTATTATCGCCTCGTACACCTCGCCCGAGGATATTTCAAAGCTTTCGGGCAGTCCCGAAAAAACATTGCGCCCCTTAGCCACAACCGCTACTTCAATATCCCTTTTAAGCGCCGAGCCTATTTTAATTTTTACCGATTCGGCGGTAAGCGCGCCGATTTCTATATTGTACTCTTTTCTTACATAGCGCACAATTTGCGAATCAAAATCGCCCGAGGCGGTTTTAAAGGACTCGCAAACCGCAATACCGCCGAGCGAAATAACGGCTATATCGGTAGTGCCTGCGCCTATATCCACAATAAGTGTGCCGCGCGGCTTTGAAAAATCAAGCCCCAAGCCGAACGCTATTGCCAACGGGCTTTCTATTACCGATACGTTTCTGCCGCCCGCCGATTCCATAACGTTTGAAAGCGAATGGTGCTGAAGCTCCGTAAGCCCCGCGGGCAGGGTAGCCATTATACGCGGGCGCAAAATACGGTTGCCGAACGCCTGCTGCATATAATTTTTAAGCATAAGCTCGGCTATATCGTAATCGGAAATTACCCCGCGCTCTATAGGCGTTACGCACACAAGGCTTTCGGGCGTTCTGCCTATTGTCTGCTTAGCTTTTTCGCCGTAATACACTGGTTCCCATGTTTCGCTGTCCACCGTTACAACGTTCGGCAGCTCAAGCACCACCTTAGAGCTTGAAAATATAACGGTTTTTGATGAGCCTAAATCTATTCCTATATCTGTAGCCATAATTGCCCCCGATTTATTATTTATGTTTGTTTTTTTCGCCCTTTTTCTTTTCGCCTATCAGCGCGGTCACGCAGTAAACGCAATCCGCCCCGGCGGAAAGTAACTGCAAGGTACATTCGTTAAGCGTAGCGCCCGTGGTTTTAATATCGTCCACCAGCAAAATAGATTTACCGCGAAGATTCTTTGTGGCAACATACATATTCTTAACGTTTTCAAGTCTTTGCTTTTCGCTCAGCTCGTGCTGCGAGCGCACATATTTTACGCATTTCAGCGCGTTTATCACGGGTACTTCAAGTATATCCGACATAGCTTTCGCCATAACCTCGGTTTAGTTAAAGCCGCGTTCCAGCTGCTTTCTTCTGTGCATAGGCACAAAACAGATCCCGTCGAATTTCAGCCCTCTGTACTCGTTTTTAACGCAAAGCGCCATTTGCTTTGCAAGCATAGTGCCGTAGGTCATTTTGCGGCGGTATTTGAAGTAATACATAGCCCGCTTTGCGACTCCGGTATTAACAAAGGGCGCTATGCACATTTCAAATGCAAAGGTCCGCCTTTTACACTGGCAATTTTTCTTATTAAGCCCGCAGCGCATACAGCGCTTTAGCGGGTCGCAGCGAACGAGCATTTCGTGGCAGTAATCGCATAGCTCGTCGTCTTCGTCGATTATCGCGCCGCAACCGGCGCAGGTTTTCGGGAAGAATACCGATTTAAGAACCGATATTACCCGCAGCATAAACATCCGCTTCCTTCAGGAATTGTTTTAAAAAAGTATATCGCAGCGTTTTTCTGTCGTTTGCCGCCATTTCAAGCCATATGCCCTCATCCCCCACAGCCACAAGCAGCTTTTTAGCCCTTGTAACCGCGGTATAAAGCAAATTGCGGTAGCGAAGCCTTGTAGGCACATCGTAAAGCGGCAGCACCACGCAATCGTACTCGCTGCCCTGACTTTTATGCACCGTAACGGCGTAGGCGGGCTCTAACTGGGATAGATCCTCTGAAAAATATGTAACCGTTCTGTCGTCAAACCTTACGGTCATAATTCCGCCGCGCTTATCAATATCGGTTATATACCCCACGTCGCCGTTGAAAACCCCAGTGCCGTATTCGCCGCCGTCGCGCTTATATTGCAGGTCGTAGTTATTTTTGGTCTGCATTACCTTATCGCCCACGCGGAAATATATGCCCTTGTAGCTTAGCTGCGCTTTTCTGCCTGTATCGGGGTTAAGCACCGTTTGCAGCATATTATTAAGGTTTACAGTGCCCGTATCAAGCAGCCTTGAAGGGCATAAAACCTGAATATCCCGTATCGGGTCGAAATTATAAGCGGCGGGCAGCCGCTCGCTTACAAGCTCTGTCACAGTGCGGCTGACATCTGCGCGGCTTGTCCTTTTAAGGAAAAAACAATCGGAATTTTTATTTGAAAAATCAGGCGGCTCGCCGTTTATAATCGCGTGAGCGTTGGTGATTATCATACTTTTGCTTGCCTGCCTGAACACCTTGTTAAGCCTTATTGACGGGAACATATCCGACGCTAAAATATCCCCCAACACATTGCCCGCGCCTATGCTCGGCAGCTGATCGGAATCCCCCACCAGAATTATGCGGCAGGAAAGCCGCAGTGCCTTTAAAATAATATCGAAAAGCAGCGCGTCAATCATTGAGGCTTCGTCTATGATAATGACCTCGCAAGAAAGCGGGTTTTTCTCATTGCGCGAAAATTGCTGGCGGTCGCCGTCTGTCCACTCTACCTCAAGCAGGCGGTGAATGGTCTTTGCCTCTCTGCCCGTAAGCTCGGTCATTCGCTTTGCCGCGCGCCCCGTGGGGGCTGCAAGCTCCGGCTCTAACCCGCGGTTTTCAAAAAGCTTTATAATAGCGTTAAGCGTTGTGGTTTTGCCGGTTCCGGGTCCGCCGGTCAGCACCAAAATGCCGCTTTCAAACGCCTCAGTTATGGCTTTGCGCTGTAATTCCTCAAATTTTATACCGAGCTGCCGCTCCACATTATCAATTTCAAGCGCGTCGGCGGTTATGCTGCGGTCAATATATCGCTTTACCGCAAGCAGCCGCGCCGCTATATGCTCCTCTGCCGAGTAATACGCGGGAATTGATAAATACTCAACCCCCATAATGTTTTTTTCTTTTATTCTAAAGCACTCTATAAGCCTGTCGCAGGCGTTTTCCGCCGTATCTGGCGAACATTCAAGCAAGCGGCAGGCAACCTCCAAAAGCTTTGTGCGCGGCAGGCAGGTGTGCCCGTTTAAAAGATTTTTTCGCAGCACATACTCAAGCCCTGCCGTAATACGCAGTTCGCTTTGTTTATCAAAATCAATGTCCGCCGCTATGTCCTCGGCAGTTTCAAAACGGAAATCCAACCCCTCTTCGCACAGCACATAGGGGTTTTTCTTTATTGTATCAACCGATTGCGCGCCGAAATGCTTAAAGATATTAAGGCACCTATCGGGCGTTACATTATATTTTGAAAGCATAAGCATAATATCCCTTACGCCGTACTGCTTGTTGTATTCTTCGGATATTGCTTTTGCCTTTGATAGCGATATTCCCTTTATTGAGGCTAATTCCTGCGGTCGGTTTTGTATAATTTCAATCGTATCGTTGCCGAATTTTTCCAC
>CAJJPG010000075.1 GCA_905193585.1 uncultured Oscillospiraceae bacterium | reverse complement strand
GCTCCATTCGTCACTCTTTTTTTATTCTCTGTAACACATCTATTGTAAACCTACAACGCAAATCTTATGCGCTCGGCATATAAAAGTTGATTTTACCGCACCGATATGTTATAATAACCGTGTATTTATATAGCTGACGGAGGTACCAAATGGACAATAAGGATTTATTCAGCTACGATAATTCGGGAAATCTTGAAGAAACAGGCGAAGAAAGTTTTGACCTGAACAGCTTTTCCTCTCATATTGAAAAAGAGCCTGCAAAGGGCAAAAAAGGCAGAAAAAAGAAAAAATCGCACAAGGAACGCATTTTAAAAACCGTGCTTACCCTTTTTCTTGTGGGCGTTATAACCGTAAGTATAGTTATATCCGCCTTTTTGCTTTATGCCTTTACAATGGTTGACGGCAAAATGGACGAAGACCTTGACGATTTAAAGCTCAACTTCACAACCACCATATACACCGATGACGGCAAGGGCAACTACACCGAATACCAGCGCCTGCACGGTATGTTCAACCGCATATGGGTATCATACGACGATAAAGCGGCAAAGGCGAATGAAGAGGGCTACGAGGGCATACCGCAAAACCTGGTAAACGCCTTTGTCGCCATTGAGGACAAGCGCTTTTTCGAGCATCAGGGCGTTGACTGGAAGCGTACCTTTGCGGCGTTTGCAAATATGTTTTTACATTTTTACTCCTCCAATCAGGGCGGCTCTACCATTACGCAGCAGTTGGTTAAAAACCTTACGGGAGATACCTCGCAGCGCCCGAGCCGTAAAATAAGGGAAATTATGCGCGCGAGATACCTTGAAACGCACTATGTTAAGGAAACTATTATAGAGTGCTATTTAAACACAATAGCCATGGGGCACGGAACCTACGGCGTTGAGGTTGCGGCTAACTATTATTTCGGAAAAAGCGTTAAGGATTTAACCCTGTCCGAGTGCGCCTGCCTTGCCGCCATTACCAAAAGCCCGAAATATTACGCGCCCGACGATTACCCCGAAGCAAACCAAAAGCGCCGCGTGACCGTTTTGTACGAAATGTACGACCAGGGCTATATAACCAAGGAAGAATACGAAAAAGCAAAGGCGGAGGAGGTTAAAATCGTAGCCTCTAAGGACGCGCTTAAAGAAACCGACAATAACTCCTATTTTGTGGACGCGCTTATTGACCAGGTAGTTCGGGCGCTTATGGATAAGTTCGGCTATGAAAAGACCCACGCCAACCAGATATTCTACTCAAGCGGCTATAAAATATACGCCACGGTTGACGCGAATATTCAAAAAACAATGGAAACCGTATTTTCCGACCAAAAAACCTACGGCATAAAGGGCAAGAACGGCGCTACGCTGCAGGGCTCAATGACGGTTATGGACTATAACGGTCATGTTAAGGGGCTTGTGGGCGGAATAGGCGAAAAAACCGGTCAGCGCGGGTTTAACCGCGCAACAAGCGCTTTGCGCCAGCCGGGCTCTACAATGAAGCCTATTGCGGCGTATGCCCCGGCTATTGAGAATGATATTGTGAATTATTCAAGCATTGTAAACGATACCAAGACCAACTACAACGGCTGGACGCCCGTAAACTGGTACGGATCCTACTGGGGCAATATTACAGTGCAGTACGCGCTTGAACGCTCGGTAAATACCATTCCCGTATACCTTGTAAACAAGCTAGGCACCCAGGTCTCGTTTGATTTTCTTACCAAGACCCTCGGTATTACCACCCTTACAAAAGAGGATGTAAACCTAGCGCCGCTCGGCATGGGCGGTACAAACGGTGGAATAACCACAATGGAATCTGCCGCGGCTTACGCCATTTTCGGCAACTTAGGGCAATACCACGCCCCCACCCTTTTCACCAAGGTGACCGACCAGCACGATGAAATTGTGTTTGAGTATGACAGCGCGCCCACAATGGCAATAAGCGAAGACACCGCAACAGTTATGAACAAGCTTTTACAGACCGTAGTTTACGGCTCGCAGGGTACGGGCGCAGGCGCAAGAAATACAATTAAGGATATGAAAATATTCGCTAAAACCGGTACTTCAAATAACTCAAACGACCTGTGGTTTGTGGGCGGAAGCCCCTATTATATCGGCTCCTGCTGGTGCGGCTATGATGAGCAGCAGAAAATATCCAACGCAGGCATTGCAAGAGTAATGTGGAGCGCGGTAATGTCTAAAATCCACACCGGGCTTGAGCCCAAGGAATTTGAAGTGAGCAGCTACGCTACAGAGCGCTATTACTGCACAAGCACAGGGCTGCTCGCCACATCCGCCTGCCCCTCTAAAAACGTGGGCTGGTACAAAAAGAGCAATACCCCCGGCGTTTGCACCGCTCACGCGGGAACAGCGCTGAAAACCCCTGCGGAAATTAAAAAGGCTGAAGAAGAAAAGAAAGCCGCCGAAAGCTCAAAAGCCGAAAGCACTGCTTCCTCATCATCTTCATCTACATCTTCCGCGTCATCACAAACCGAGAGTAACAGGTAATATATGATTGAATTTAAAAACTTTGAAGTTACAGACGCGCCGCGGCTTTTAAAGTACACCGCCCTCCCCGGCGAGCTTTCGTGCGAGGGCGCGTTTGTAAACCTGCTTGTATGGCAAAATATTTATAACAATATGTGGGCGGAAAAGGACGGTCACCTTTTTGTAAAATCAGAAAAAAATGGTAAAAACGTTTTCCGCCTGCCGTTCGGCGACGATCTTAAAACAGGCATTGATATGATACGGGAGTATTCGGGCGCGGAATATCCCGAATTTTGGGTACAGGACGGTGCGCGCCTTTCCGAATTTAAAGAGCTTTTCGGTGAGCACTACGCCTTTACCGAAGAACGTGACGCATTTGATTATGTTTATAACCGCGCCGATTTAGCCACGCTTTCGGGCAAAAAATATCACGGCAAGCGCAACCATATAAGCGCGTTTTCAAAGCAGTACGACTGGCGCTATTGCCCGCTTACGGCGGAAAACGTCGACGATATAAGGCGGTGCGCCAAAGAGTGGTATACCGAAAACGAGATGCGGGCGGATAAATACCTGCTTTGCGAGAAAAACGGCATTGAAATTATGCTGCAAAACGCCGCCGTGCTTAAAATCAAGGGCGGTATTATATATGTGGGGGAAAAGGCGGTCGCATTTACGCTCGGCTCTGCCGTAAACGCGGAGGTTTTTGATATTCACATTGAAAAATCCCTTGCCGAATATGCCGAGGGCTACACGGTAATAAACCGCGAATTTGCCGCGAATGAGCTTGCGAATTATAAATATATAAACCGCGAGGACGATATGGGGCTTGACGGGCTGCGGCAAGCCAAGCTTTCATATCACCCGGCGGTTATGGTAAAAAAATACTCCGCCGTAAAAAAGGTGACGGAATGAGCATAAACGAATGTAGGGAGATATACCGCGAGGCTTTCGGCACTGACGAGGATTTTGAAAACAGGCTTTTTTCTGCCTGCGCCGATTATTGCAAAACACTGTGTATAAACGGAAAAACCGTTTCAATGCTGTTTGCCCTGCCTTGCAATATTTATAACGGCGGCGGGATAATTCCCGCCTATTATATTTTTGCCGCCGCCACAAAAAAGGAATTTCGCGGCAAAGGATATATGAGCCGACTTATAAATTCACTCAAAACCGATAGGCTTTTGTTTTTAAAGCCCGCCGACGCTCCGCTTTTTAAATTTTATGAAAATCTCGGATTTAAGCGCTTTGAAATATCGGCGGATGAAAACAGCCCGATTTATGCCGAGCCAATAGGCGGCTTTGCAATTCTTACACTTTCGGAAAAGCCTATACCCACCGATTGCACGGCGTTTTATAAACGCAAAAAAACCGCCGATATAGGCGGTTTGTACTTCCCTTATTTAATGGAATGATATTTGCATCTACCGTGCTACACTCCCGCCAAATCAAACGGCGGGATAAATTTTTTATCGGAGCTCGTCTTTTCCTGAATATAAACATTTTCAAAATCGGTATTGCAAATGTATGAAAGCACCTTTTCGTACTCCCTTTTTGTAACGCGGCGGTTAATTTCGGGGTACTGCTCTGCCCTGCCGCAGGGCGTGTACTGGCTCATAATGCTGAAATATGCATTTGGCGTATTCTCCCGCACCCAGTCGAAAACCGCTATTGCCTCCCGCGTTCCCAGCGGCAAAAGCAAATGCCTTACAATAACGCCCTTTTGCATTATACCGCTTTTAAAAACACATTCGGGCTGCTGCAAATAAGCCTGTTTTACAGCCGAAACCGCATATTCGGGGTAGTTTTCCGCCCCGGAATATTTTTTTGCACGTTCGGGGCTCAAATATTTTAAGTCAATTAGAAAAATATCCACATAGTCCTTCAGCGCCCTTATATTTTCGGGCGTATCATAGCCGCCCGAATTATAAACCACGGGTATTTTCGGCTTGTAAATATCAAGCGCCCTTATAATTGCGCCTACATAATGGCTCGGACTTACAAGGTTTATATTGTGTGCGCCCTTTTCTTCAAGCTCTCTGAAAATATCGGCAAGCCGCTTATAGGTTATGGGCTTGCCTTTTTTCAGGTGCGAAACCTCATAGTTCTGGCAAAAGGCGCAATCTAAATTGCAGCCGGTGAAAAACACCGTTCCCGAACCGTTTTGCCCGCTTATGCACGGCTCTTCCCAAAAATGCAGAGCAGCCCTTGCCGCCACTGGCTGCAAGGGCATTTTACAAAAGCCGTTTAAATTTTCGTTTTCCGTCCGTTCGGCGTTACACCTTCTCGGACACAGGCTGCATTTCATCGGTCTTTTTCTCCTGTTTCGGCTTGATTTCGCAAACGCGCCGCCGCACCTTAACATCATCATACGTTTTTCTGAACGCAACGCGCCCCAAAAAAAGCTTTTTGCACTTAGGGCACTCAAACTTTGCGGTAAACCAGCGGTTGCGGTAGCGCCAAGCCGAGAGCCTTTTACAGTCAGCCCCGCACGCCCTGCAATGAAATTCAAGCACCGATTTATCAATAAGCTCGCTGTTAATATCCGATATTGGGTAGGGCTTAAACCTCAGCTGCTTGTAAAATTCGGGGTCGGCGGTGTTGCGTATAAGCGCCGAAAAGCGCTCCTCATTATAGCACTTTTTAAGCAGTGCAGAGCAGACAAGGCTGTCGTCCCGCGCGGTGTGCAAATCAAAGCTTTCGGTTTCCACACCTAATTTTTCCGCCGCCGCCGCCAATGATATCTGGTTTTTATCTGTATAACCGTTCAGCCGCAGCTCGCCCTGAATAAACTTCTGCAAATCAAGGTATTTGCCTATTTTAAAGGTTCTGCCGCCCGATAGCAGGCTTTCCTCATTTTCCTTTATAGAGTAAAGGTCCGAGTCGCTCCAGGTCATGGTAACGGCGTTTTCGTCCGTCCATTCGTTAAAACGGTCAACAGCCGTATCCAGCGGCACTCCCGCAAGCATTTTTTCGGTGGTAATGCCCGTAAGCTCCGCAAAGCGCCCCGTAACCTTTTTGGATATGGCGGATTTCACCGTCGCTTCAAAGGTATCGGTAATATCAAAACTTTCGTTAAGTTTTACCGCGCCTATCTGCAAAATCTGATTTATAAAACGCTCGTGCTTTACCGAATAGGCGCTGTCCCATTCAAGGTCAAGTATTATATATCTCATTGCTTTCTGCGCGACTCCGCTTTCATACGTTCTTCTTTATTAAGAATACGCTTGCGCAGGCGAATGTTATGCGGCGTTATTTCCACAAGCTCGTCGTTCTTTATAAATTCTAGCGACTGCTCAAGAGAAAGGCGGGTCGGCGGAACTAAGCGCAGTGCGTCGTCGGAGCCGGCGGCGCGGGTGTTGGTCATCTGCTTTTTCTTGCAGACGTTGCATACTATATCCTCATTCTTCGGGTTTTCGCCCACTATCATACCCTCGTACACGGGAGTGCCCGCGCCTATAAACAGTCTGCCGCGGCTTTGGGTGTTGAAAAGCCCGTAGCCCGTAGCCTCGCCCGTTTCGTGGGCTATAATAGAGCCGGTGGAGCGCTGCTCAATATCGCCCTTATACGGCTGGTAGCTATCAAACACGTGGTTCATAATTCCGTTGCCGTTGGTATCGGTCAAAAACTGCGAGCGGTAGCCCAAAAGTCCGCGCGCAGGTATTAAAAATTCAAGGTGTGATACGCCGCCGTCGCGCGTGCCCATATTTTTAATTTCTGCCTTGCGTGTGCCGAGGCGCTCCATAACCGAGCCGACGTATTCCTCGGGCACCTCTATCATAAGCAGCTCAATAGGCTCTAAAAGCTCGCCGTTATCGCCCTTTTTGTAAATAACCTCGGGTGGCGACACCTGAAACTCATAGCCCTGGCGGCGCATTGTTTCAATAAGAATTGATAAATGCAGCTCGCCTCTGCCCGATACCTTAAAAGTATCGGCGGAGTCTGTCTCCTCAACGCGCAGGCTGACATTGGTCATAACCTCTCTGAATAGGCGGTCGCGCAGATTGCGCGAGGTTACAAACTTGCCGTCCTTTCCCGCAAAGGGCGAGTTATTAACCATAAAGTTCATAGCAAGGGTAGGCTCGTCTATTTTAACGAAAGGCAACGGCTCAATGCAGTCAGTAGCGCAGGCGGTCTCGCCTATTTCAAGGTCGGCTATTCCCGCAACCTGGATTATATCGCCTACCGACGCGCTTTCTTCTTCAACCCGCTTTAAGCCCCTATACATAAACAGCTTTGCGATTTTAACATTTGAGGTAGTGCCGTCCTTATGGCAAAGAGCAACGGTCTGCCCCACCTTTACCGTACCGCGGATAACTCTGCCTACGCCTATTCTGCCAAGGTAATCGTCATATTCAATATTTGAGAAAAGTATCTGGAGCGGACCGTCGGTATCGCCCTCGGGCGGCGCTATTTCCTTTACTATTTCATCAAACAGCGGCTTCATATCCTTGCCCGGAACATCGGGTGAATAGGTAGCGTAGCCGTCTCTGCCCGAAGCGAAAATTACGGGGAACTCTATCTGCTCCTCGTCTGCTCCCAGCTCTATAAACAGATCCAAAACCTCGTCTACCACCTCATGCGGGCGCGCCATGGGGCGGTCGATTTTATTTACCACCACAACCGCCTTTTTGCCGAGTGCCAGCGCCTTTTTAAGCACAAAGCGGGTCTGCGGCATGCAGCCCTCAAACGCGTCAACAAGCAGTAAAACGCCGTCCACCATTTGCAGAATACGCTCAACCTCGCCGCCGAAATCGGCATGTCCCGGGGTATCGACAATATTAATTTTAATGCCGTTATACATAACGCTTGTATTTTTTGAAAGAATTGTTATGCCGCGCTCGCGTTCAAGGTCGTTTGAGTCCATAACGCGCTCGTTAACCGATTCGTTTGCGCGGAAAGTTCCGCTCTGCTTTAAAAGCTGGTCAACAAGAGTTGTTTTGCCGTGGTCAACGTGCGCAATTATCGCAACGTTTCTTAAATTTTCAATCTTAGCCATTTTAATACTTCCTTTACTTAACTAAGATATTATAATATAGATTGCCGTTTTTGTCAACCCGTCACGGGTCGCGGCGGCAGCGGCAAACCAAGGAAAAGAAAAGCAGCCACCCGACGGATGACCGCTTGCCTTAATTTATGAGCTATGAATATTGAAAAAAAGGTATTATTTGCACGAACAGCAACCGCCGTGACATTCTGCGCAATCGGGCAGTCCCTCGGGCTTTTCAAGTTCGGGGTGACGGTTGTAGTAATCAAACAACGCCGCCTTTACTGCCTCCTCCGCCAAAACAGAACAGTGAATTTTGTGCGCCGGCAGACCATCCAAAGCCTCTACAACCGCCTTGTTTGAGAGTTTTAACGCCTCTGTTACGGGCTTGCCCTTTATCATTTCGGTCGCCATTGAGCTGGTGGCAATAGCCGAGCCGCAGCCGAATGTATTGAATTTAACGTCGGTAATAATGCCGTCGTCAATCTTTAAATACATTTTCATTATATCACCGCATTTCGCGTTGCCTACCTCGCCCACTGCGTCGGCATTTTCAATTGTGCCGAGGTTGCGCGGGTTTCTGAAATGATCCATTACCTTTTCACTGTATAACATATTGCTTCTTCCCTTCTTGTAAATCTTTCCAGACAGGCGACATTGAACGCAAATATTCAACCACCTGCAGAACTTCCTTTATAATATGCTCCGCTTCCGCCTCGGTATTGTATTCCGAAAGCGAAATTCTGAGCGACCCGTGCGCTACCTCGTGCGGCAGCCCCAGCGCCAGCAAAACATGGCTCGGGTCAAGCGAGCCCGATGTGCAGGCAGAGCCTGACGAGGCAGAAATTCCCCTGTCGTCAAGCAGCAGCAAGAGTGATTCGCCCTCTATTCCCTCAAAGCACATATTAAGCGTGCCCGCAAGCCCTCTGCTTATATCGCCGTTTATTTTTGAATGAGGAATATGCGACAGCCCCTCGGCTATTTTATCACGCAGAGCTTTTACATATTCAAAGTTTTTATCAAGATTTTCGGTTGCGTATTTCAGCGCCGCCGCCATACCCACTATTGCGGGCACGTTCTCTGTTCCTGCGCGTTTGCCGCGCTCCTGCGCGCCGCCCTCAATAAGAGTATACAGCTTAATACCCTTTTTAGCGTAAAGCACGCCCGCGCCTTTCGGTCCGTGGAATTTATGCGCCGAGAGCTAAAGCATATCAATATTCTGCTCTTTAACGTCTATTTTAATATGCCCCGCTGCCTGAACTGCGTCGGTGTGGAAAAGCACGCCCTTTTTATGACATACCTCGCCTATTTCGCGAATGGGCTGAACAGTGCCTATTTCGTTATTTGCAAACATAATAGTCACAAGCGCCGTGTCTTCCCTTATTGCGTTTTCAAGCTCATCAACACGCACAAAGCCGTCCGAATGAACGGGCAATAAAGTTACCTCAAAACCCTGCTTTTCAAGCTTTTCAAGCGTGTGTAAAACGGCGTGATGCTCAAAAGCAGAGGATATTATGTGCTTTTTACCCTTTGCCGCGCCCAAATACACGCCTGTGAGTATAGCCTGATTATCAGCTTCACTCCCGCCCGAGGTAAATGTAATCTCTTTCATATCGCAATTAAGGCATTTTGCAACCGTTTCACGGGCGGAATACAAAGCCTCCTGCGATAACTGACCTAACGTATAAAGGCTTGACGGGTTGCCGTAAAGCTCCTTAAAATACGGAGCCATAGCGTCAAAAGCCGTATCGCTTATTCTGGTTGTTGCGGCGTTATCCGCGT
>CAJJPG010000074.1 GCA_905193585.1 uncultured Oscillospiraceae bacterium | reverse complement strand
ATTTGCGAAAGCCCCTTAAAGAGCTTTTCCCGCCCCTTAAAGTGGCGGCTCATAATCGCCTCGGCGTAAATAAGCCCGCTTTTATCGGCAAGGGACAAAAGCTCGTCATATTCCGCCGCATTTGTTACAATAGGCTTTTCGCAGAAAACGTGCTTTCCGTTTTGCAAAAAAAGCTTGCTTTGCGCAAAGTGGCAGGAGTTCGGCGAGGCTATATACACAGCATTAGTCGCGCTGTCCTTCGCCAAAGCGTTTATATCGGTGCAAAAGCCCTCAAAGCCCTGCTTTTCGGCAAATGCTCTGCCCTTTTCGGCGGTACGCGAATAAACGGTATGAAATTTGAAACGTCCTGTTTTACGCGCGGCGGATAAAAACTTTTCGGTAATCCCGCTCGTGCCTATTACAGAAAGGTTAAGCATTAAATATTAACCTCAATGCGCTGCTTTTTATCGGACGACTCAAACGCCGCCTCCATAACCTGCATAACGCGGCGAACCTCGCTATGCTTAATGGCAGGCTCTGCTTTATTATCAAGCACGGCGCAGAAATTGCGGTAGAAATCATGTACATCGCTTACAGGGCGCTCAACCTCATACATATCAAGGGTAATTTCATCACGCGGTGCCATGGTTTTGGTAATTCCCGCGGCGGTCTGCACGGGCAGAACTTCTTTTTCGTTCCACGCCTTCATGCGCGCAACCTGTGCTTTTTTCTGCCAGTCCTCAATAATTGCGCTGCCGTTTTTGCACTGCAAATAAAAGCGCGGCATTGCAATAAAGTTATATGTACCAACCTCAATATAGGCGGTTTTTCCGCTTTCAAAATAAAGGGTCAGCTTAAAGCCGTCGTCAACCTCATCGGTCGTAATATTGGTAACCGTGCAGTAAACGCTTGCTATTTTTTCCTTTATAATCTGCAAAATCTGGTCGATAAGATGCACGCCCCAGTCGAGTATCATACCGCCGCCGTAGGGCTTGTGGCAGCGCCAGTCGCTCGGTATTCCGCGCGAGCCGTGTATTCTCGATTCAATGTTTATAAGTTCGCCTATCTCGCCCGAATTTACAATCTGCTTCATTGCAAGAAAGTCAACGTCCCACCGTCTGTTCTGGTGAACGGTGAAGAATTTTCCCGATTTATCGGCGGCGGCAATCATTTCATCAAGCGCCGCAACCGACATTTCAACCGGCTTTTCGCAAATAACGTTTTTGCCTTTGCTTAGCGCCTTTATAACAAGCTCCTTGTGGCAATCGTTCGGCACGGCTATTACAACCGCGTCAACCGCCGTATCTGCCAGTACTTCATCGTAAGAAGCGTAAGCATGTATTCCGTTTTTCTCGGCAAGCTCAGCTTTTTTCGGGTCAATATCGTAAATGCCGGTAAGCGCGGCAACGTCGCTCGCAAGTATCTGCCTTGTGTGCCAGCCGCCCTGACCGCCGTAGCCTATAACCGCAAAATTCTTTTTCATAAAGGGTATCATTCCTCGATTTTTTTAATATTGGGGCAATCAATTTCCTTGCGATAATCGTTGTAAGCCCAATGAATTGCATTTTTAATAACGCGAATTATCTGCGGGTTGTGGTAAGTCGGGAAGGTTTCATGCCCCGGCTGGAAATAGAAAATCTTTCCGTAACCGCGCCTGTAGCAGCAGCCTGCGCGCAATACCTCGCCGCCCTCATAGTTGCCTATGAATATAAGTTTATCCGGCTCGGGTATGCTGAAAGGCTCGGCATAGGTTTCCTCGTGCTCTAATTTTATGTAACGGTCAATACCCTCGGCTATCGGGTGTGAGGGGTCACAAACCCAAACATACTCACGGTCGCCGTCCTCCCGCCAGCCGAGCGAGCAGGGTGTGCCCATAAGCAGCTTGAACGGCTTTGAATGGTGAGCGGAGTGAAGGAATATTGCGCCCATACCCGAAACTACGGCTTTCTGAACGCGCGCGGCTATCTCGTCCGGCACCTTATCGTGTGCAATATGCCCCCACCAAATAAGAACATCGGTATTGCTGAGCAGCTCGTCGGTAATATCCTCAACATTATCGAGCGTTACGGTTTTAACCGTAATATCATCGTCTGTCAGGTGCTCTTTAAGGGCGTTATGTATTCCCTCGGGATATATTGCTTTGACATTATCATCGGTTTTTTCATGTAAAAATTCATTATAAACGGTTACGCGAATCATAAAAATTCCCCTTTCCTTTTATATTCTAATTTTACAAATTACCGTAGATTTTATCAAGTAAAATATATTGTATTTTATAGACAAATATTGCTATGTGTGGAAATTATTTCAAATTGTCGTGCAAATATATAGTTCTTGAATTGCGGTGCAGATAAACATTCAGCACAAGCCCTATACCGAGATACAGGCAGAAAAGTGATGTTCCGCCCGCGCTGAAAAACGGCAGGGTTATACCTATAACCGGCAGAACCGACGTACACATGCCTATATTTATTACCGCCTGGGTGAAAATCATTGCAAAAATCCCCACACAAATAAGTTTTCCGCTGTCCTTTTTTGAAAGCCGCGCAACCTGCAGGCACCTGAAGCAAATTCCGCCGAGCAGCAAAATTACAGCCATGCAGCCCAAAAAGCCGAACTCTTCGCCTATGCTTACGAAAATAAAATCGTTAAAGCCGTAGGGCACAATTCCGTTCTGCGTGAAATCGCCGTTTAAAAAACCCTGACCCGCAAAGCCGCCGTTTGCAAGGGCGGTTCTGCCGCGCCACTGCTGGTAGGTGGGCCATTGCTCGCTCGGGTCGCGCTTTGCTGCCGCCTTAAAATCCAGAACGCTGAAAATTGCGGTAAGCCTGTCCCGCTGGTCATCGTTCATAATAAAGAAATAAATAATAGGCGCGGCAATTAAAATTACGGGTATCATAGCCAAAAAATATTTTTTTGAAACGCCCGCCGCCCAAAGCATAAACACTACCATAACCGCAAAAACAAGCGCTGTTCCGTCATCGCCCTGAAAGTGTATAAGCAAAACGGGAAAAGCCCCGTGCAGGCAAACGGGTATTAAATATTTAAGCCTGTTAATATTGGGCTTTACGGCGCTTAAATGCGCACTGAACGTTAAAACAAAGCATATTTTCAAAAGCTCTGCCGGCTGAAAGGTGGTAAAGCCTAAGTCAAGCCATGCCTTATCGTCCGTTCCCTCGGGCGCAAAGCCTATAAAGAATGTAAGTATAACGGGAATTACACCCAGCGCCGCCGCAAGATACCAGTAGCGCAGAATTTTTGAGTAATCAACCGCCGAAATTATAAGCGCGGCAACAACACCCGCCGCAAAGCAGATAAATTGGATTAAAAACGGGCGATATGTAGCCCTGTAATGGGTGGCGGAAAAAACCGCCGCACAGCCGTAAAGACTGGTGAAAATGCAGATTATTAGCAGAATTTTATCCGATTCGCGGATAAAGTCCGCCGTTTTTGCCAAAAGGCGTCGCAAAGCGCACACTCCCCTGTGTATTTTATAACTCCATTATATTTGATTTTTCCGCAATATGCAAGTAATTATTGACAAACCGGCTCAATAAGTGTAAAATAACATTAGGTGTTACAATACCGAACACCATGCAGAGTAGACAGTCGTGCGTCAAGTGCTGCCGGGACGGGGAGTTGCCGGGCAGACGAAGGAATTTTTTCCGCGGTACGGCAGTCGCATCCCGCTGCCGGCTAATATGAAGATGTTATCTCCTTATTATCGGTAATACGGGTAAATAAGGAGGTTTTTTTATGAAAAAAAATTATGTAGGTCAATTATGCTTTTGCTCGGTGCTCGCCGCATTCTGCTTTGTGCTTGATTACTGCGCAACGTTGCTTAACAGCGTAAGCGGGGTTTTTAAGCTGCCGCTCGGCGCGCTGCCCATTATAATAGCCGCCGTGCAGTGCGGCCCGCTTATGGGGGCTGCGGTAGGTCTTACCGGCACGTTTTTAACCCAGCTTATCACCTACGGGCTTACCCCCACTACCGTGCTGTGGATACTGCCCGCGGGCATACGCGGCGTTTGCATGGGGCTTTTGTTTATTGCGTTTAAGCGCAGCCTTGAAACGCTGCCGCTGACATTGGAAATTACAATAAGCTCGGTTATTGTAACTGCAATAAATACACTTGTAATTTATCTTGACAGCGTTATTTACGGCTATTACTCCCCTGCCGTAGTGTGGGGCGGGCTGCTTACAAGAATTATAACCGCCGTAATATCCTCTTTTGTTTTTGCGCTTATACTGCCGCCCGTGGTGCGCGCTATTGATAAGCGTGGCAAAAAGCAGGCGTGACGGGCTTTTTGCTCGGTACATCTTATTTCCCCTCGCAGCCATTAAAAGGATGCGAGGGGCTTTGCACATATATCATATATTAAAAATTACTCTTTATACTCCGTTTCCGATAAAAGCCCGTAATGGTCTGACGGATATTTACCACCCACGGTATCCCTTATTATCTGCGAATTAAGCGGAATAACATTGCCTGATATAAAGCAATAATCTATATGCTGCCCCGCCACCAGCTTTCCGTAGTTATGGTAGGTAGTGCCTAAATCCTTAGCGGTTACGGCGTTTACATCGGTAAAGTATTCCGAAAGCCTGCCATATGCCGGTGACTCAGGCGTTGCATTGAAGTCTCCGGTTAAAATTGTATACTCGCCCGACATATTTTTAACGGTTTCTATGAATAAATCGGAGCTTTTTAACTGGCAGTCATCCCCAAAGCCATAATGTGTATTAAGATAATTAAAAATTTTTCTGTTCTGCTTATCAAAAAGCCTTGCCCAAATACAAATTCTCTTACATTTCCAATCGTCCCAGCCGTCAGACTGGATATGCGGCGTATCCGAAAGCCAGAAATAGCCCTTATCTATACACTCAAAGCGTTCCTTTTTCCATAATATCGGCGTAGACTCTAAATTTGCCGAATCACGATAGCGGTTGAATATTTCGTATTTTTCGCCGTAATCCTTTTTTATAATATCGAGCCACTCGGGCGTTGCTTCCTGAAAGCCTATAATATCGGCGTTATAATTATCAAGAACTGCTTTCAGCCTTTCCGCCCTTTCTTTTATGGAATTACCGTCCGGGTCGTTCGCACAGCGAATGTTAAAAGATATTGTTATCATATAAATCACCCTTTAATAATTTTTCTTAAATTTGCCACCCTGCAAGCCCGCATAAAGGCAAGCGTAAGGTATTTCTCAATAGGCATATCTCTGTAAAAATCGTTTTCGAGCCTATCGGGCTTTGAGCAGCGGTTAAGCTCAAAGGTAAGTATACCATTATAGCCGCATTTGTCAAGCCTGTCGGCTATGCCCTGCCAATCGGCTATTCCGTCAAACGGCAGCAGGTGCAAATCGTCTATCCAGGTAATATTGCCGTCAAAATCGCGTATTCCGAGGTTATCGTTTATATGCGTTGCTATAAGCTTATCGCCGTAGAGGGAAAGCATATCCTTTGAGCGGTTGTAGCACATTTCGTGCCCTGTGTCCCAGCAAAAGCCGACTGCGGGGCTATTTTTAAACCACTCTATAACCGCCGTTAAATATTCCTCGCCCTCGGTGTTTTCAAACGCCATCTTAACGCCGAGATGCTCCGCCTCACGTACTACCTTGCCGAAATTTTCAAGCCCTTTTTCATTGGGAGTGTGGTCGTTAAAGCCTATAAAGGTATGCGCAACCGTTATCGGCACGCCGTTTTCGGCGCAGGCGTGCAGGCAATCTATAAGCTCCGCCGCGGCTTCCTCGCCTGTTTCCCACATTTCATTCATTCTTACAAACGGCGCGTGTACCGACTGATAAATCATACCCAATTCATCGGCAAGCCTTCTGTATTCGGCTATATCCTCACGGTTTGAATAGCCCGTAAAAAACCCGTCAAACCCGATTTTTTTAAAAAGCCTTATCTGCTCGGGTACACTCATCTCAAATTGGTCGCTTGTTCCAAGGCATAATTTAGTTTTCCACATAATAAAATTCCCCCATATCTAATTATTCCTTGAGCATTTTTCCGCGTCAATTGCAAGCACAAGCATTAAGGCGCAAACCGCGTCGCTCGGGTTTGCAACGTCTATAACGTATGTATCGGTCCAATGAAGAATTTCCTTTGAAACGGTGGCTACAACCGAGCCGCCCGCGCCGTAGGGTCGGATTTGTGATATAATTGTTTAACTATTTCTTCAATTACCGTATCATCGTAATAATCTTCGCAGTTTGTTTGCGCACTCGACCCTAAAGAAACATTATACAATGTCGGAATTTCGCGTGCCCTGAGCGTATCAAGCATAGGAATATCCCTATTTTCAATTGCAAGCGAAATCAGGCTTTGCCGCAGTTTGTTTTCTTTTTCGGGATTCATCAGCTCGGCATCAAGAGAGTCCACCTCGTAGATTTTACGTTTTTTAATGCTTGTTCCGGCACCAAATCCATTTGCTTGCTGGATACAATCTCGCTCACTGTTATCAACAAACCATATGTAATTCTTATCCATAAGATACTTTAAAAAATCGTAATTTTTAAATTCAAGCGCGTAATCTATAACGGTTTTACAGTATTCATCAGGGTTCAGTATCAGCTTATCGGGGCGGTTTATGTATTTTTCCCACTTGTCCCTGTCCTTTGAAAAGGCAATTTCATAATTGGTAACGTGGCCGCTTATAGGCTCATAGTGCTGACCTGCGGTTATTATTTCTTCGCAGGAGACCTCCAAAAGCTTGCAGAGTATAGGCAGATCGTAAAATTGGATTGATTTTTTACCCTTTATAATCGCCGACATTCTGGTTGCCATATTATCCAATTCTTTTTCGTCTTCTTTTTTGTCGCAATTATCCTTTGAAAGCTTAAGGTATTCCCTGCAAAACTGCCGAATACTCTTGTGTTTTGATAAAATCAACTTTTCAAGGTGTTTGCCGATTTTAGCATTATCTTTTTCAATTTCAAACATATGCGCCCTCCTCTTCATTATGGAAATATTTTAGCACGTTTTGTAATATTATTCCACCTTGTATTTGCACATACTTTTCCACCGTAAAATCGTACAGCGAAAAAGTATGTGCTTTTGGCAGATAAAAACAGCCGCAGTCAGCGGCTGTCCGATTTGGCTTAAAGCTATTCAATTAAAGCTCCCAGCCGCGTATTCGCGCTTTCATTTCGTCGATTGCAAGTATACCGTAGGCAAACCCCTTGCGCACAAGCTCGGGCGGCACAAATTCATCATACTTTTCAAAAAGCGGCACTTCCCCGGGGTACACAAGCTCCATAGGGTCAAGCGGCTGCTTTTCCTGCTCTTTTACGACCTTAAAAAACTCCTCGCGCGTGGCTTTCATTTTAAACTGAATAAAATACGGTCTTGCAGGGTCAATGGCGGTAAGCCCTAAATCCTTTGCGCATTTAAGCTTTAAAAAGCGCTCCATAGCAAGAAATGCATAAGTGCCGAGCCACGGAAACAGGCACCACATATCCCCGCCCAGATTTATAAGCGGCTCGGTTGTAACGCCGCCGAGCCTTGCGACACTCCGCGCCTCATAAAGCCTGCCCAGCGCGTTTTTCATAAGGTAGGGGTAAATTTTATCTTCCGCAAGCACCTTGCGCATACGTTCAAGCACACGCGTGTTAATATCCCCCGGGCACTGCCCGAAATAGGCGGGCACCTTGCCCCGCACCTGCTCGCAATATACCAAGTGCCGCTTGTGGTCTACCTCCTCCACTATCCACACATGCCCCGCAATGGCTATTTTCTCGCCCACGGGCGGCGGCATTACTATAGTGCCGAGTTCCTCGGAGTTACTGCGCACGGTGTATTCCTCGTTTTCTTTAAACACCGCGTAAAATTTAAAGGAGTTTGTTAGCCTTTCTCCCGCAAGCCCCACTATAAGTCCGCCAGCTTCAGTGCGCTCAATGTGGTCGGTCTCAATTAAATGGCGCAAAAGGGTCTTATAATCCTCTTTGTCTATTCTTTCAAAACTTTTAAGCGTCAGCACACGCGAAGCCAGCGCCGCGGGTGATAACTCGCCTGACGATGCTAACGTGCTCATAGTCTGGTGGTATAAAAGGCTGAAAGGCAACCTGTCGGTCTTGGGCGGCTCTACCCACCGCTCCTCTATGTAAAGCTGAATAAGTGCTATGCCCTGCAGCAGCGACCAAGGCACGGTTTCGGGCAGCATAGCCCGCGCCTCGGGCTGCTCTTCGCGCATTACAAACCACATTTCGGGCGGCAGCCCCCGCCTGCCCGTGCGCCCCATGCGCTGCAAAAATGACGATACGGTAAAGGGCGCGTCTATTTGAAAAGCGCGCTCCAGCCTGCCTATATCAATGCCCAGCTCCAGCGTAGCCGTGGTTACGGTGGTCATACACTGCTCGTCGTCTTTCATAACCGATTCGGCGGTTTCGCGAAAGGAAGCCGAAAGGTTGCCGTGGTGAATTAAAAATCTGTCAGGCTCGCCCCTTGCCTCGCAATAGCCGCGCAGCGTGGTGGTTACCGCCTCGCACTCTTCGCGGGAATTAACGAAAATAAGGCACTTTTTGCCCCGTGTATGCTCAAAAACATAGGCAAAGCCGGGGTCGGAATTTTCGGGTGCGGTGTCGGTCTTCATATCGAGCGCGGGCAGCGCCGCTTTTTCGTCTGCGGGGGCCTCTTCTGCGCCGGGGGTTGTGAAAAAATGCTCAACCGATAGCCGCCACTTTGTCTTGCCCTGCTCTACTTTCGGTATCACGGTTTCTCTGCCCGTGCCCGCCGCTAAATATTTGCCTGTGCCCTCGGGGTCGCCTATTGTGGCGGAAAGCCCTATTCTGCGCGGGTTTACCCCCGCCATACGCGAAAGCCGCTCAATAAGGCACAAGGTCTGCCCGCCGCGGTCGCCCCGCAGTAAAGAATGTACCTCGTCAATTACAATAAACCGCAAATCGCCGAATAATTTCGGAATATAGGCGTGCTTGTGCAAAAGCAGCGCCTCCAGCGATTCGGGGGTTATCTGCAAAATTCCAGAGGGGTGCTTTAAAAGCTTTTCCTTGTGCGATTGCGCAACGTCGCCGTGCCAGTGCCAAACGGGAATTTCCGCGTCGGCGCAAAGCTCATTAAGGCGCGAAAACTGGTCGTTTATAAGCGCCTTTAGGGGTCCTATGTAAATAGCCCCTACGGAACTCGGCGGGTCTTCGGAAAACAGGGTGAGTATGGGGAAAAACGCCGCCTCTGTTTTGCCCGCCGCGGTTGATGCGGAAAGCAGAACATTGCAGTCCGTTCCGAAAATCGCCTCGCCCGCCGCCACCTGCACGCCGCGCAGCGTTTCCCAGCC